>JAQUEX010000310.1 GCA_028684935.1 Kiritimatiellia bacterium
CGGTTCCGCCAGACACAGAACAAACATGGCGTGAGTGAAGTACAGAAGGACAGAGACATGGACATCTATGTTGGCAATCTTGCCTATTCGACGAATGATGAGTCCCTGCGGAGCGCGTTTGCTGCGTACGGCGAGGTTGCTTCTGCGCGTGTCGTTTCCGACCGCATGACGGGCCGTTCCAAGGGTTTCGGCTTCGTCGAGATGCCTGACCGCACCCAAGCCCAGGCGGCGATCGACGGCCTGAACGGCCAGGATCTGGATGGTCGCACGTTGCGCGTGAACGAGTCGCAGCCGAAGCCGCGCGAAGAGCGTCGTGGCGGCGGTGGCGGTGGCGGTGGCTTCGGCGGCGGCGCCGGTGGCGGCTTCCGCGGCGGGCGTGGCGGCGGCGGCGGCGGGCGTGGCGGTGATCGTCGCGAATCCCGCGAGACCCGCTGGTAGCCCCAGCCTTCGTGATGTGATTTGACTGAGAGGCCGACCCTATTCGGGGCCGGCCTCTCTGTTTTCACTTCTCTTTCACGACCCGGACGTCGTCAATCCAGACCCGGCCCCGGTTGCCGTTGAGCCCGACCTCCACCGCCACGTCGCCGAACCGCGGCGGCAGCGTGACCGATACGCTGTACTCACGCCAAGCGCTGCTCCCCTCCGGCAGGCTCACCGTCTGATAGATCACCCGCCCCTCAGCCTGAACGCACCAGCGCAGGCAGGCGGTTTTCCAGTCAGCATCCCCTTTCTCGATGTCCTCGCCGCGCATGCGGGCAACGAGCCGCCAGGCCTCACCCGGCAAAAATGCCCGCGTCGGCAGCGCCTGGTGAATCAGTCGATAAGAAGCCCCGTCGCCATCGATTCGCACGCACGGATTATTCCCCTCGCGGACCACCGCACTTCCTTCCGGCAGGCGCCACCCCACCTGCGCCACGGCCCGCTCCGACGGCCAGCCGATCCCTGACTGCACCAGCCGCAGAGTCCTGCCGGCTGCCCCGTCGTCATCGAAACGGCCATCCCGCACCACCTCGACCGGGGCAGCCACTGCCGCCACATCCAGTTCCTCGCCCTGCGCGGCCACCACGCGATCCTCGCACGACACGCTCATCGAAACCCCCTGCCAGGCTCCCGGCACCGCAGTGCCGGCCGCGCCGTCCAGCCACGCCAGATGCAGATCTTCGCCGTGCAGGAACACGTTGCCCGGCCGCGTGCCGGCCCACCTCAGATCCGCCAGCCGAACCGTCACGCCGCCCGCGCACGCGATGCGGATGTCAGAGGGCAGCCGCCGCGGATCGTCCGCCTTCGCCGTTTCACAGGTACGCGTCTTGCCGCTGTTCGCCTCGCGCGACAGCATCACGCCTGACTCATCACTGAACGTGGCGCGCGACGCCCCTTCCAAGGTTGTACGCTGCGAAAGGAAAGCGCGGCCCGCAGCCGGCAGCGTGGCGCTTTGAAACGCCGTGAAACGGCGGAATGCCGGGCCGTCGCCCAAGGTGAACACACTGCAGAACCTCACAGGATGCCCCAACTTGTCGAACCGACCGAAACCCCGCATCTCGCCCGTGACACACAGGCGCACGCCGTTGGTTTCCGCCGGTTCGATGCGCACGCCGGCCTCAACGTCGTTCTCTTGCGCGACGCGCTCACCGTCACGCGCGAACCCCTTGTCGGTGTACAAACCGTCCGCCCGCACGACAGCCTGCCACCCCGCACCGTCACGCCGCCAAAGCCCGGTCAGCGTGCCAGTGCGGCTGAGCCGCGCGCGGTAGTGCTCATTTTCAAACTGCCAGCCGCCGCCCACCACAGTCAGGCGCGGATCGCCACTGCCCGCACAGGCCTCGCCGCGCCTGCGCGCGGTGTGGATCCGGAAGCGCACGTCATCCACGCCCCATGTTACGCCGTGCTCGTCGCCGCGCCACACGACGGCCACATTCAAACCGTGGCGGCCGCCCACGCGCTCCAGCAGCCGCACCGAAGCGGGCAACCGCGCGGGATCGAAGGTCAGCGAAAGGTCGCGTCCGTCGGGCAACCGCACCCCCACGCGGGCGTGCGCGGCATCCAAGCCAAAAGGATGCCGCCGCGAATCCCATAGCACGGCACCGCCCTGCGGCAGTCGGTAAATCGGCCCGGCGACGCCCTGCATCGGCATGCCCGGATGACGCACGCGGAACGGACTTTCGAAACGGCCCTCCGCCGTATCGGCATACCAGTCGCACGCCTCGTCGAGGGCGATCACCAGTGCCGCCTCAGCCGGCGCGCCATCCGGCCACGCAGCCCTGAGCTCCACGCCCCCGTCCGTTTCGCGCTGCCGCACCGTCAGCGCACGCCCCTGCCACACGTACTCGGCGTCCACGCCGTCTGTCACACGCGTCAACCGGAAAGGAACCGCCGATTCGTTGCCCCATCCGGACGGCAGCGCCACGTCCATGCGTAGCGGTGTCTCGCGCCGCCATCCGGTGCGCCAGGCGCATGCCCACCCGGTCTTGGCATCAGCCACCAGCGGACCGACCCGCAGTGTCGCGCCGCTCGCGCGCGCGACATCGGCAGGCTTCGCCACCGCCTTTTCCGGCACCGGCGCGCAAGGCGGCAGAGACGCGCTTTCCAGCCGCAGGACCGTGTACCCGAACGCCGACAGCGACACCTCGCAGGCCCCGCCGCGCACGGCCACTCGACCTCCGCTCATCAGGTCCCGTGCCCAGGCCGCGCCGCGCAACGCCGCAGGCAAGCTCGCCGTCGGCACCGACACCGTGCCTGTCACGGCCGTCCCGTTCAGATTTACCAGCACGATCGACGCGCGCTCGGCTGCGTCCGGCCGCGTGTCCCATGCATACTCCTCGTGCCACGCCGCGCCGGCGCGCGCGGGCCGCTCACCGCTCCGCAGGCACGCGAACACGCCGGCCGGCGCGGTCACGCTCAGATAGTCGGCCGTTCCGGTGTTCAGCTCCGGCACACGTCGCCGCACGTGAAAAATGCGGCGATACGCCTCGTAATGGCCGTCCTCCATCTCGTGATAGACCATCGGAATACCGTGGATCCAACTGATCAGCGCCACCAGTGCGCGCTGCGCGTCCGCGCCATACCACAAACCGGATCGCAGGCTGTCGTGGCTCTCCACATGGCGCATGCGCACCAGATCCGGCACCTCGGCGCACTGCTGCTCATGCAGCCAGCGGCGCAGACGCGGCACAAACACGTCGGCCGAAACACGCCGGAAATCGTGCAGCACCTGGTAGCAGAGCTCAAAATCGTAGGTGGAATCGCTGACCGCGCCGTGCACGCTCGCGCCGACCTCGGCCAGATTCGCACCGTCCGGCTTGACCTTGCGCACCTCCTCGCGCAAGGCGCGCTGCATGGCGAAGCCGCCCTGCGCCTGCGCATGGCTGGCCCGCGCATAGGGAATCGCCGGATTCCAGTTCGGGATCTTGCTGCCGCCGCACGCGTCGATGCGGAAGCCGTCCAGCCCGTACTCGCGCATGTAGAACGAAACCACGCCGCGCATGTAGTCGATCCATGTCGGCCAGTTGAAGTCAAAGCACCAGTAGTGGAGGGTCGAGCCATCCTCGTTCTGCGCCAGCCACTCGGGATGCGCTTTGGCGCGCGGGAACTCATTGCCGCCGCCGTGCGGCACGCAATCCTGCCAGACGCGCATCCCGAGAGAGCGGGCGCGCGCCGTGAACGCCTTGAAATCATCGGGCGTGCCGATACCCTCCTGAAGCTTGTAGTAGTCGCGCGGCCA
>JAQUEX010000063.1:0-1917 GCA_028684935.1 Kiritimatiellia bacterium
CACGTAGTCCGGGAAGGTGCCCGCCATGATCCGCGCGCGCGCCTCGTCGACGCCCTCCAGGAAGGTGTCGGACGCATGCTGTTTCTCGCGGTTGGGCCAGAGGCCGTTGCGCACGAGGAAGGTGTAGAACACGTCGGCACCGATGTAGAAAGAGTCGTGTGGCTCCAGCCGCGCGCTGACGCGCGCCGCATCGTGCGCGGCGATCTTGCGCGCCAGCAGCATGCCGACGGTCTTGCCGCCGATCAGGCCGGTGCCGACCATCCGGGCGCGGATGTCGAGCAGGTCGGCGAGGGTCAGATAGCGTCGCGCCAGCGGCAGGATGGCGTCGTCGCGGGTGACAAACCGGCGCGCGAGCTGACGCCACACCTCTTCGCGCTCCGCCTCGGTGTAGACCAGACCGACAGACTCGGGATGCGCGGCCATGTCCTCAGCCTGGCGCAGCGTCTCTTCGCCGTAGATGTCGTCTGCGACCCAGTCAGGGCCCGCATTCGAAAGCACCGCCGCGATCACCGCGCTGGAGCGCACGACCTCGAACGCGCCGCCGTCCTTCCAGACATGCAGCAGGTGGATGGTCGGCGTGTAGCGGAACTGCGTCTTGACCGGCCGCACATAGAGCGCGCCGTCCGAACGGAAAACGTCGAGAAAGAGCTGGGTGGTCGACTGGACCGGCTCGGTGGCGTGGCGCGAGTGGCGGCGGCGCAGCAGGCCGAAGTAGGCGATGGTTTCAAGCCGGTAGAGATAGGGGCAGGTCAGCATGAAGAAGTTGCCGAGCATCGCGTCCGAATACCAGTCGGTCGCGAGATCGGAGAGGCAGTCGAACACGTAGTACGCGCCGAAGCCCGCCTCGCCGATGACCTGGTGGATGCGATGGATGAAGACCTCGAAGCCCTCTTCGGGGTTGAGCGTGTGGCGTTCGCAGGGGAAGGTCTCAGGCAGCAACGGGGCGTGCCGGGCGAAGCGGAAATAGATCAGGCGGCGCCGGTCACGCAGCGCGGCCTGGACAAAGGGCAGCACAAACGCGCTGTAGTCTTCGATGCACGCCACATGCCAGACGATGTTGTCACCCGCCAGGATGCCGCCGACGGCGGCGTCGAACGCCGGGAGACCCGAGGTGTCCAGCGGATCGTTGTGGTCACGGATGCCGCGCGGTGTCATTCGCTCTCCAGCCGCAGTGCGTCGCCGTCGTCGGTCAGGCCGAAGAGGCGCAGGCGCTCGAGCGGCCCGGTGTTCGGCTGGTGCAGGGCCAGCCGCAGCCGGCCTTCAAACGTCTTGAAGATCATGCCGTGCCCGCCGTTGGTGGTGTAGAGCGGCGTGTGGCCGGTCCAGGGGCCGGCGACGCGCCCGGACGCGGAGCGGGCCAGCAGCACGCAATACTCTTTGCCCGGGATGAAAGTCGACCAGATCATGAAGAGCGCGCCGCTTTGCGGGCTCTTGTAGAGGAAAGGCCCGTCGGTGACCTTGCTCTCTTTCGCGCCGCGTTTCGCGCCCGGCGCGGCCGACGCGCTGAAGAGACGGACCGGCTCGCCGCGCGTGCCGCTCAGGTCGGGCGTGAGCTCGACAAGCGCCATCGCGCCGTCGATGAGCTGCACCCATTCGTGGCAGAAGACCATGTAAGGCGTGCCGTTCTCGACATACAGGGTGCCGTCCAGCGCCATCCAGTCGGCGGGCGTGTGCGGTCCGTTCTTCAGCGGCTTAAAGGGGCCGGCCGGCGATTCGGCGCGGTAGATCCAGGTGCCGCGCCGGTGCATGCGCGGCCAGTGCGGGGCGTCCACCGGCCGGGCGACGGGCAGCGTGTCGCGGAAGGTCAGGGTCACGAAGAGGTAGTACGCGCCTTGGTAGGCGTGCATCTCCGGGGCCCAGACCATGGCGACGCCGCTATCGGCGGGCAGGGTGAGCACGGGCCGGGGCGCCTGCCAG
>JAQUEX010000063.1:2017-15681 GCA_028684935.1 Kiritimatiellia bacterium
TCGGCCATGTAGGCGGCGAAGCCTTCCGCGGGTGCCGGCAGGGGGGCGGTTGCGCGCTGTCCCTGAGCGTCGAGCGCGAGCGGCGCGCTCGTCCAGACGGCCTTGCGGAAATCGCGGGTCGGCGCGTGCGCCTGCCAGAGACGCGCACCGCGCGCGCGGCGGTCGGCTTCAACGTGCAGCGCGTCCGCCGCGCCGTCCTGCCGCCGCCAGCTCACCTGCGGCGGCGGCTTGCCCTGCGCGATCATCTGCAGAAAGGCGGCGCGGGCGCGCGCGGCGCCTTCGGTGCCGCCGGCGCCGTGGCCGGCGTTGGGGGCCTGGTAGACCACCTTCGGACCCGGCAGGTCGTTCCAGTAGTGGCGAAGGGCATCCACGGTCCAGTAAGGATCGTTCGTGCCGAGCAGCAGCAGCTTGGGCATGGTGAAAGCGGCGCGATAACTGAAGGGATCCACAATCTCCAGCAGGCGGGCGGCCTCCGGCTGGTCCAGCCGCTCCATCAGGCCGATGTCGGTGTAGTCGCTGATCTTCTCGCTCTGACGTCCGTACACGCGCTGCGCCCACTGGGTCTGCGCCTTCATGTTGAGCATGTCGATCACCACCGGCACGATGGCGCAGACGCGCGGGTCCACCGCACCGGCGAGCCAGGTGGTCCAGCCGCGCTTCGAGGCACCGGACACCACGAAGCGCTCGACCTGCTGCCCGTGCGCGGCGCGCGCCCAGGCCTGCACCGCGTCCATGGCGCGCACGGCGCTCTTGGCCATCGGCAGCAGCAGCGGCCAGGAGCCGTCGCCGCTGCGCAGATACTGGTCAAAGGTGTACGCGATCAGGGCGTCCTCGTACCGGTTGTCGTACAGCGGCTGGTTCGGCACGTCAGTGAGCACCGCGACCAGCGTGCCGCCGGCCTCGGCCAGGCGCTTGACCGCAGGCAGATTCTTGCGGCCCGCGCTGTGCGTGATCTCGAGGAAGGCGGTCGCGGGGAAGCGCACCGTGCCGGGGCGCGCGATGTAGAGCGTGTGCGTCCAGCGGCCGCCGCGCCACGTTTGCGAGGTCAACTCCAGCGTGGCGACCTCGATCCCTTCGAGCATCTGCGTGTCGCGCAGCCGCCACGCGAAGGAGGCGTCCGCTTGCCGCACATACGTTTCCAGCGCGCCCGCTTCGGTGCGCGCCGCCACACAGAGGCACAGCGCAATGAGCGCGAGCCCGTTGCGCCAGCCAGATCGTTTCGCCATACGGTTCCGCCTTCTCTTTTACTGGACGCTACTTCAGCCACATCAGGGTGCCGCGCGTCGATTCGTACTCCAGCACCACCTCGCCGTTCTCGGCTTTGATCACGGCATTGTAGCCTTTTCCGCCGGCATTCACGAGCGTCCATCCGGAGAGGTACTCCGCTCCGGTGAGCGTGTCGTAGGTCATCAGCACCGCGCGGAACGAACCGTTGATCAGATCGCCTTCGGAACGGCCCAGATCCAGCGTGCCGGCACCGCCGATCACGAGATCGCCGGTCAGCAGCATGTCGTGGGCGGAGGGCGACCACGACCAGGCGTAGACCGCGCCCGGCGCGAGCGTCACCTGCTCGGCCATCAGCGTCGCGCCGGCCGGGGTGCCGGCGTCATCGCCGGCCGACACCCGGTCGAGCACGGTCAGCGCGCCGCTCACATACCCTTCGCCGGAGAGCGTGCGCACGGTGTTCGTCGCGCCCTGCGCCGCGAGCGTCGCGCCGCCGGCCACGCGCAGGTCAGGCAGCGCGTCCGCAGTGTCGATCACCTGCTGGACTTCGGCCTGCGACAGCGCGCGCCCGTAGACGCGCACGTCATCCAGGCGGCCGGTGAACTGTCCGCTCTGCGGCGTGGCCAGATGGTAATGGCCGAAACCGAAGCCGAAATCGCCGAGCGGGCGGTCCGGCGGCGTGAGCAGTGTGGTCTTCATGGCGGCTGCCGTTGACGTGCCGGCGGGCTGACCGTTGATGTAGGCTGTCACGCCGGCCGGCGTGATCACATACGCCACATGGAACCACTGGTTGGGCCCCGGGACCGCGCCCGTGGTGTCGACTGATGTCCAGGAGGTGGTGTTGCCCGTCGACATCATGCGCACCTTGTTGGTGTTCATGCGCAGCATCATTTCGTACGGTCCGTTCGTGCCGTTGGTCGCGCGCGTGGTGAAGAAGGTTGTGGGGGTGGCCGCACCGGTCGTGACGTTGTTGACCCACAGCCACAGGGCGACCGTGAACGACGAGAGCCCGCGGCACTCGGCGTCGAGCGGCGTGCAGACCGACGAGATCCCGGTGGCGAAACGCACACCTGTCAGGCCGTTGGTGCCGGCCACATAATCCAGCGCACCCCGCTGCACGGCGTGGCGGCCGTTGCCCGAGCTGTCGTACAGGCTGCCGTTCTCCATGCTGTAGCGCGCCAGCAGATCGGGGACCTCGGTTTGGCGGACCGACGCCGTGCCGAGCGCCGCATTCAGCACGCCGCCCTGCACGTCGATCAGACCGTCCCAGCGCAGCGGCTCCGTCAGCGCCAGCGTGCCGGTGCCGGCTTTGGCGAACGTGCCGCCCGGCGCGTCGGCACCGACCGGCAGCGCGAGCGCGATCGCCTGTCCGGCCGTGTCGAAGGTGCCGCCGGCCGGACCGACATAGAACTGCTTCAGGCCGTAGAGGTAGTTGCCGCCGACCGGGGTGCCGAGGCCCTGTCCGGTGGTCGCCAGCGTGCCGCCGTTCAGAGCCAGCGTGGACCAGCCGTCCGCGCGCGTCTGAACCGTGGGCGGCAGGCGCAGGGTCGCGCCGGCCGGCGAGCCGTCGCCGACAAACACGCTGTTGACGCGGCCGAGGTTGTTGCTCTCGCCCATCCAGTTCCAGCGCCCGGTCACATCCAGCATGCCGCCGCCGGTGACAAACACGCGGCCGTAGGCGCCGCCGTAATATTCGGGCCGCTGCTGGTAACCGAGACTGACGCTGCCGAGCTGCGCCGTGCCGCCTTCGATGCTCAGCGCGCCCGGGCCGCGCACACCGATATTGAACCACGCGCCGGGCAGGCAGGAGAGTACGCCGCCCGTGCGCACGGTGACGCGGTCTTCCACTGTGCTGCCTTGAATGCGCAGGCAGACCGCGTCATTATTCCCGCTGAAGGCGAGTTGGCCGTCCACCACCACGGCGTTGGTGCCGTTGGCCATGTAGAGGCCGGCGAGCGTGACCTGCGCGCCGGCATCGACCGCCAGCGTGCGCGAGCGGTCGTTGTTCGTGTCCATGCGGAAGGTCTGACGGTCCACGTCGCCGATGCGGCTGACGGAGCCTGCGGCGAAGCGCACCTGGCCCTCCTCCATGCTGACGCGGGCGTTGTCTGTCGCCGCCTCCGTCACGCCGGCCAGCACCAGCTCGCCCTCGCCCCGCTTGATCAGGGTGGCCGCGCCGGCATGCTCATAGGCCAAGCCGCCGGCCAGCACCGCGCCGGCCTGCGGCGCGACTTCGACCACCGGCTGCGCGACGCGCACCGACAGCGGGCCGCCCAGCTCGCTGGGGCCGGTGCCCGCGACGCGCAGCGGGGCATAGTCATTTTCCAGACTCAAAGGCCCGGTGCCGGCATTCGCGCCGTTGGTGAGCGTCAGGGTGCCGCTCACCAGACGAAGGCCGCCGGTGAAGGTGTTGGCCGCACCGAGGATCAGCTCGCCCGCGTTGCGTTTGACGAGGCTGCCGATTCCGCCCACCGGCGCGTTCAGACTGAGCGCGGTTCCGGCGATCGGCTTGATGTCGGTCTCGCCCAGCAGCGCGACCGGCGCGGAGAGCGTGTGACGGCCCTGTTCGATCTGGATCGCGCCGGGCGTTGCGCCGCCGTTGTCCAGGCTCAACGCGTTCACGCCGTTGCCCGAGAGCGTGTAAGCGTTGGTGCTGTTGAAGAAGAGCAGGCCTGCCGTCGCGTTCTGGTCCAGCAGCACGGAGGCGTCGGCCGCGAGCGAATCATCGAACCGCACTGTCGCGCCGGGTGCGCCGGCGCCGGGCGCGAACGCCCATTTGCCCGCGTCGCTCCACGTGCCGCCGTCCGCTGCGGTCCAGACATGCGCACCGCTGGAGGCGCCGTCGATCTCCAGCCAGAGGGTGTTGTCTTCGACTGAAAACACGTAGGCCTTGCCCGGCTGCGGGTTGGCCACGCTGAAGGCGTCGACGGTGGAGGGCCCGCTGCCGCTCCAGCGCAGCAGCGCGTAGCGGCCGTTGGCCACGATGTTCTCCGTCGCGCTGCTCTGCCAGAAGAGGTGGAAGACGGCGTGGTGCGCTGTCACGTCGCCGCTGACCGCGATCTGATCGTTGGTGGCGTTGGGCGTATCGATGCCGAACACCAGCTCCGCCGGCGTTGTGTCGAGCGCGTCACCGAGCGTCAGCGCGCTGGCCGTGACGGTTTGGGCTGCCGACTGGTTGAGATGCAGCCGCGCGCCCGGCGCGATCATCAGCGCCGAGGCTGCGGGCAGGCTGCCCTGCACGCGCAGCACGCCGGCCGAGACGACGGTCGGTCCGGTATACGCCTGCGCTGACGTCACCGCGAGCGTGCCGGTGCCGGCCTTGACCAGGCCGCCGTCACTCGTGTCGGCTCCGGTCAGGACGGCCGACAGGGTGAAGAGGCCGTCTTGGGCGAGCGTGGTGTCGATGATCGCGGGCGCCGCGCCGATCTTCACCTCGTCAAAGGCGTTGTTCAAGCTCGTGCCGGTCGGCTGGAACACGCCGCCGTTGAAGAGCACGCGGCTGTAGCCGGTGTCGGGCGAGGTCCACGCATACAGGTTGTAGCAGGAGAGGGTGCCGCCCGCCAGCTCGACGGTGCCCGTGCACCCGGCGTCCATGGCGAGAATGATATCCTTCGCGAATTCGGCGCGTCCGCCCGTCATGCGCAGGATCCCTTCGCCGCCGCCGTTGCCTAAGCGGCAGGAGGTGTCGGAGAACAGCACCTCATGGCGCAGGGTTCCGCCGCTGACCCAGACGGTCGAGATGCCGCCCGCGCCTTCGCCGACGTAGAAGAGGTCCTGCACGGTGCAGGTGCCGTCTTGGATCTCGAGGACCGGGCGTCCGGTGTATCCGGCGAGGCCCGCGACCGTGCCGAGCGCGAGGTTACGTGTCGTGAAGGTGCCGCCCTGAAGCAGCAGGCGCGCGGCCAGGCCGGCCGGCGCGGTCACGGCGGAGCCGTTGTTGCGGCCGATGTGGGTCCAGTCGCTGCAGACGGTCTCGCCGGCGGTCACCGCCAGCTCGCCGGCGGTTTCGCTGTCCGCGGCGGCGGTGGTTGCCAGGCCCACGAAGAGCGGTCCGCCGATGGTGGTGAGCTGATCGGCGCTGCCCAGCGTGACGCGCCCCTGCGCGATGTTGAAGGCGCCGAAGCCGGCTGCGGGGCCGTCGCCGTCCACACCCGACGACGCGAGGCCGTTCGGGTTGGCGGCACCCGTGAGGCCGAGCGAGTTGGTGGTGGGTCCGGCGAGCGTCAGGGCACCGGCGCCGTTCTTGAGCAGCGCGCCCGAGAGCGTTGCGAGTCCGCCGCTGAGCGTGAGGTCGCTCGCGGTGTGCAAGACGGCGGCGTTGGTGCCGGAGTCGATCGTGACCGGCTGCGCGGAAGAGGCCGCCGCGCCGGTGTAGGCAAGCGTGCCGCGGCCGAGCACCCATTCGCCGGGGGGCAGCGCGGCGAGGCTCAGCGTGCCGCCGTCGGCGACGGTCGCGCCGGTGTAGCCGCCCGCCGCGGCGCCGAGCGTGACGGTGCCGTGGCCGTTCTTGATCAGGCTGCCGCTGCCGCTGACGGCGGCCTCGAGCTGCAAGGTCTGGCCGGTGCCGGAGCTGAAGGCCCCGCCGGCCGCGCCGAGGAGCACCGTGCCGCCGAGGGTGTCAGAGGCGGAGACCCGCAGGCTACCGCCGTCCAGCGTCACGCCGACCGCGCCGAGCGAGTCGACGGTCGGGACCTGGACGGTCGCGGCACCGCGCACCGTCAGCGGCGTGGTGTTGGTGCCGTCAAGGGCCAGCAGGCCGCCGCCGTCCACCGTCAGGGAGCCGGCTCCCGAGATCTGGTCGGCGAGTGTCAAGGCGGCGTCCGGCGCGATCGCGGCGAGCGTGCCGGCGTTCAGCGTGAGCGGTCCGGCCAGCGTGTGTGCGCCGCGCGCGACGGTGAGGGAGGCGTCGCCGGCGGCGGGCGCGAACGTGACGGCCGCGCCGTCGAGCGTGTAGCGGTAGGTGTGGTCGAAGAGCATGCCGGCGACCGACACCGGGCTGTCGACGTTCACGGTGGCGTCGGCGGTCAGCGCTGAGCCGAAGCGCGTGACGGCACCCGCGGCGGCCGGGGGCAGCGGCGTCCAGTTGCCGGCGAGACTCCAGTCGCCGCCGGCGGCATTCGCCCACGAGACTTGGGTGTCGGTGTAGGCGAGCTGCGCGTCAATGGTCTGCGTGCCGGTGTTGACCGCGAAGGTGCACGCGACGCCAAAGCATTCGGGCGCGAGCGTGAGGCCCGAGATGTCCGGCGGCGTGCCGGTGTAGGTGAAGAGCGGATAAGTTTCGGCGCGCGCGACTGGCGTGTCGCTGCCCAGCGTGTAGAGGCCGATCACGAGATCGCCGAGCGTGGCGCCCTCCGGCAGCGCGAGCTGGTCGCAGGCCGCGCTGTCGGCGGAGACATCGAGGTCGAGGCGCGCACCGTCCGCGAAGAGGGCGGCAGCGAGCGTCAGCGCGTCGTACGTGCCGTTGCGCAGGCTGAGTGCGGTGCCGGCGGAGAGGGTCAGGCCGCCGGTCGCAACCGGTGCGGTGAAGCGCAGGCTGCCGGCTTCGACGGCGGTGGTCCCGATGTAGTCGCACGGGCCGGAGAGGGTCAGTGTGCCGGCGCCGCGTTTGGTGAGGCCGCCGGTGGTGGCGCCGACCCGCTGCACCTGCTGCGTGATGACGGTGTCGTGGCCGCAGGTGTCGATCACGCCGCCGCCTTGGTCGATGAAGAGGTCGGTCAGGCCGCTCAGATAGTTGTTGAGTGAGAGGCTGCCCCAGTTCGCGTGAGGCATCACTTCCAGCGTGCCGCCGTTGAGGGTGAACGCGCTGCCGCTGCCCACCGAGAGCGAGACCGAGCGGAACGTGGGGGGCAGGCGCAGCGTGCCGCCGTTCAGGAAGAGGCGGTTGGTGCGGCCCCACGTGACATCAGCCAGCCAGTTCAGGACGCCGGACACCGTCATGACGCCGCCGTTCACGAAGATGTTCGCGTAGGTGGGGAGGCCGGAGGAGGCGAAAGAGGTGTCGCCGCGCACGCCCAGCGAGAGGCGGCCGAAGGTGGCGGTGCCGCCGTTGACGATGATCTCCGCGCCGCCGCCGCGCACGCCCGTGCTGAGCCAGTCGTCCTCAGAGAAGGTCAGGTCACCGGCATCCACGATGATGCGGTCGGCGCCGGCCACGTCGGTGACGGTGCGGATCAGGCCGGACTCGCCGCTGCCCCCGCTGCCGGTCAGCGTCAGGCTGCCGCCGTTCACGTGCACGGTGTTCGACGGCCCCGAGCCGGTGTAGATGCCGCCGGCGACCACGACCGCGCCGGTCTCGACCGTGAAGGTGCGGGGCTCGGAGGTGCCTGCCGACAGATAAATCGTGTCGCGGGCGTTCGCGTTGGTGATGACGATGCGGGCGCCCTCCGCCACGCGGAGGGTCGCGGTGCGGTGGTTGATCTGATAGTTGCCGGACTCCTCGGCCTGGCCTGTGAAGATCAGCGTGCCGTGGCCGAACTTCTGGAAGACTTTCTGGCCGGTGGCCCAGTCGAGGCGTCCCGAAAAGATCATCGGGCCATCGGCGTCCAGCGCGGCGCCGCTGGCGGCGATCAAGAGGTCGTTGGTGATCACGACGGGTTCGGCGCCGACGCTGCGCAGGCGGCCGTTGGCCAGCGCGTGCGTGATGGGGCCGGTGCCGAGCGAGGCGCCGGCGGAGAGCCACAGTTCGCCGCGCGAGAAATGGGTGCCGCCGGCGTAGCTGTTGTCAGCGGTCAGCTTGAGCACGCCGTTACCCTGTTTGTTCAGGCCGCCGCTGCCGGAGAGGGGGGCGGCCAGCGTGAGCGCGGTGCCTGCGTCGGGCGTGACGGTCAGCGGTGCCGGCAGGGCCAGCGGCAGGTTGACGGTGTGCTCGCCCTGGACGACGGTCAGCGCGGCGTCCGCGCCGGCGTTGTCGAGTGTCAGTGTGCCCGCGCCGGAGAGCGTGTAGCCGTACGGATTGTCGAAGGCGGCGCTGCCCAGCGTGAAGGGGGTGTCGAGCGTGACGGCGGTGGCGGCGGTGGGGATCGCGCCGAAGAGCACGGCGGTGCCGGCGGCGGAGGCGGGCAGCGCGTTCCAGTTGGCGGCTGTGGTCCAATCGCCGTGAGAGGGATTCACCCATACCGAGGGGGTGGCCGTCGGGTCGAGTCGCACCTGAGCCGTGACGGTGCGCGTGACGCTGTCGAGGGTGAAGGCGCAGGTGAAGCCGATGACGGGGTTCGCCCAGCTCAGTCCGGCGATCGCGGGGGCGGTGCCGGCATAGGTGAGGATCGGGAAGTCGCCCTCGCGCAGAATGTGCTGGCGCGTGCCCTGCTGCACGAGCGCGATGCCCATGTTCTGAATCCAGGCGCCGTTCGGGAGGTGCAGGGCGTCGCAGGCGTTGCCGGCGGGCGCGACCTCGAGTTCCAGCACGGCGGGCGCGCCGCCCACGCCGAAACGCAGCGCGGCGGGCGCGAAGGTGGAGAGCGTGCCGTCGGCCAGCGAGAACGAGGCGCCGGGCGCCACGGTGAGGTTGGTGACGGCCAGCGTGCCGGAGAGCGCCAGAACACCGTTGGAGACGACTGTCGGGCCGGTGTAGGTGTTGGCGCCGCCGAGGGTGAGGCGGCCGTCGCCGAGTTTCACGAGCCCGCCGCCGGGGCTGGCGGGGTCTTCGGCCAGATTCAGGGTGACGCTGAAGTCGTTGCCGGGGGCGCTGGCAAGCCGCGCGCCGCCGGCGCGCACGGTGGCGGTCACGTAGGCCGCGCCTTCGATCAGGTCGGAGCCGGCGAGCACGTTGGTGCCTTCGAGCGTGCCGCCGTCAAAGGCGAGGGTGCGCGTGACAGTGGGCGAGGAGCCGAACGCGAGCTTCTTGACGGCCCAGGTGCCGCCGTTGAGGAGGATCTGCTGGGAGCCGGTGGAGGACGCCACATCGGTGGCGACCTGCGAGGTGCCGTTGGGCACTTCGAAACGGCCGCCGTTGACTGCGAGCAGACTGCTGCGCGTGGCGGCTTCGGTCGTGGACTCATCGAAGCGCGTGCCCATCTTGAAGGCTTTGCTGATCGGGTCGGTGCCGGTGGAGCCGGTGACCGAGAGCAGGCCGTTGTTGACGATCAGCTCATCGATCTCCTCCGAGCCTTTCTGGTTGGCTCCCAGACGCAGGTAGACCACGCTGAGGCTGCCGTTCTCCAGATGGAGGCGGCCGCGCCGGGCGCCGGAAACGCCGATGAAATTCGCCATGCTGCCGCTGTTGTAGCCGAGGATCGAGTGGGTGCCGTTGGAGACGATCAGGAGTCCGTCGCTGGTCGTGTGGGTGCGTCCGGCAAAGAAGCGGCTGGAGCCGTTCGTCATGGTCAGGCCCGCGCCGTCGAGCACCAGTGTGCCGTTATAGATGCCGAGCGTTTCGATGTTTCCCTGAGACATGGCGACAGGGCCGCGGAAGAGGGCGGTGCCGCCCGCCAGACTGTGGTCCCCGGTCAGCGTGGTGGTGCCGTCGAACACGGTCAAGCCCGCCTCGTAGCGGCCGTTGCCGCAGGTTGCGGTGCCGGTCAGGTGCAGGAGGCCGTCGCCCTTTTTCGTCAGTCCGCCGATCGACGCCGCGCCATTCACGGTTATGCTGCGGCCGGCCGCGATGTCGGCCGCCTGGCTGCCGCCGAGCGTCACCGGCAGGTCAAGCACGAGATCCTGGGTCGCGAGCGACAGGTCGAGGTCGGTGGCCGCGCCGCCGTCGAGCGTCAGGCGGTCCGCGCCCTGCAGCGTGACCGTGCCGCCGGGATTGGCGAGGCGGAGGCCGTCCCACGTGAGCGCGCCGCCGAGCGTGACCGTATTCGCTCCGAGGACGGTGCTGTCCCACACGGCGATGTTGCTGTCGCCGGGCACGACTCCGCCCGTCCAGGAGGCCGGGTCATTGAGCGGCAGGGTGTTGTCGGCTTTCACGATCTCCTGCGCATCCGACCGCGCGGCGAACCAGCCGGAACAGAGCGCAACCACCCACACGAAGAACCTTTTATTCATGACAGACTCCTTCTTTTAGAACCGCAGACCACACGCTTTAGGATACCCTCTAGTGTAACGCGAGCGTGCGGCATGGAACAAGCTTAAATCGGGTACAGGCGGCTTTGTCATTGAGGCGCAGGGCGGCGGCCGGTATACTATGAGGGGTTTTCAAGAAAGGCGGTGTGACATGTCCCTCTCGCAAGACATTTGGCGGATCAACATCAACGTGCGCGAATATCTGGTGGCGCATTACACGCCGTACGACGGCGATGAGGCTTTTCTCGCGCCGCCGACCGCCCGCACGCTCGCGTTGTGGCAAGCGGTCAAGTCGCTGATGCAGGAGGAGCGCACGCGCGGCGGCATTTATGAGATCGACAACACGCGCATCTCGACCATCACCTCGCACGCGCCGGGTTACATCGATCGTGACCTCGAGCAGATTGTCGGCATTCAGACCGACACTCCGCTCAAGCGCGCGATCATGCCGTTCGGCGGCATCCGTATGGTGCAGTCTTCGCTCAAGGCCTACCAGCGCGAACTGCCTGCGGATATCCAGAACGTCTTCAACTACCGCAAGACGCACAACGACGGCGTGTTCGATGCTTACACCGATGAAATGAAGCTGGCTCGTCACAACGGCATCATCACCGGTCTGCCTGACGCTTACGGCCGCGGCCGTATTATCGGCGACTACCGCCGCCTGCCGCTGTACGGCATCGATTTCCTGATCGCCCACAAAGAGGCCGCCAAAGCGCGCCATGTGTTCGACGCCATGGACCTCGAGGCGATCCAGTTGCGCGAGGAGATCTCGGAGCAGATCCGCGCACTGCAGGAACTCAAAGCCATGGCCGCCGCCTACGGGTTTGACATCTCGCAGCCGGCGCAAGACACGAAAGAGGCGATCCAGTGGCTCTATTTCGCCTATCTCGCCGCCGTGAAAGAGCAGAACGGCGCGGCGATGTCGATCGGCCGCGTCGCGACCTTCCTTGACATCTACGCCGAGCGCGACCTTGCCGCCGGACGCTACACCGAGGAGCAGATCCAGGAGATCGTCGACCACTTCGTGATGAAGCTGCGCATGGTGCGTTTCCTGCGCACGCCGAACTACGATGCGCTCTTTTCGGGTGACCCCACCTGGATCACCGAATCGCTGGGCGGCATCGGGGTGGATGGCCGCCACATGGTCACCAAGATGACCTTCCGCTTTCTGCACACGCTGGTCAATCTCGGGCCCGCGCCCGAGCCCAACATGACCGTGCTGTGGAGCGCGCGCCTGCCGGATGCCTTCAAGCGCTACTGCGCGCGGCTTTCGATCGCGACTTCGTCGATCCAATACGAGAACGACGAGATCATGCGCGAGAAATTCGGCGACGATTACGGCATCGCCTGCTGCGTCTCGGCCATGCGCATCGGCAAGCAGATGCAGTTCTTCGGTGCGCGCGCCAACCTGGCCAAGGCGCTGCTCTACTGTATCAACGGCGGCAAGGACGAGGTCACCGGGCAGCAGGTCGGCCCTGAAATGGCGCCGGTCACGTCCGAGTATCTGGACTACGACGAGATCGTGCGCAAGTTCGACCAGATCTGCCGCTGGCTCTCGCGCCTCTACATCAACACGCTCAACGTCATCCACTACATGCACGACAAGTACTGCTACGAGCGGCTGCAGATGGCGCTGCACGACGAGGACGTCTTGCGCACGGCCGCGTGCGGCATCGCGGGGCTCTCGGTGGTGGCGGATGCCTTTTCGGCCATCAAGCATGCGCGCGTCAAGCCGATCCGCGACGCGCGCGGGCTGGCGGTGGATTTTGAAATCGAAGGCGACTACCCGAAGTTCGGCAACAACGATCCGCGCGTGGACGAGATCGCGGTCGAAGTGGTGAAAGCCTTTATGGGGCGCCTCTCCAAGCACCGCACCTACCGCCACGCCAAACCGACGCTCTCGATTCTCACGATCACCTCGAACGTGGTGTACGGCAAGAAGACCGGCTCCACGCCTGACGGGCGCAAGGCGGGCGAGCCCTTCGCGCCCGGCGCGAACCCGATGCACGGCCGCGATTCACACGGCTGCATCGCCTCGATGAAATCCGTCGCGCGCCTGCCGTACGACCACAGCGAGGATGGCATCTCCTACACGTTCTCGATCGTGCCGGACGCGCTGGGCCGCTCCGACGACGACCGCGTGCGGAATCTGGTCGATCTGATGGACGGCTACTTCCTGGAAAAAGGGCACCACATCAACGTCAACGTCTTCAACCGCGAGACGCTGCTCGACGCGATGGAACATCCGGAGAAGTACCCGCAGCTCACGATCCGCGTCTCGGGCTACGCGGTGAACTTCATCAAGCTCACGCGCGAGCAGCAGCTCGACGTGATCCACCGCACCTTCCACAAGACGTTCTAACGCAGCAGCGCCTCGCGCGCCTCGCTGCTGCTTTTTGCGGCGAACAGGGCGGCGAGGCCCTGCGCGTCAAGCGCGCGGGCCAGGGCTGCCTTCACGCGCGCCATGTCCTCGGCGGCCGAAGGCGGATAGAGTGCCAGCACGCACACGCGGCAGCGGCCGCCGCAGGCGCACGCCACGCCCTGTGCGCTGACACCCAGCGCCAGGGCAACGCGAAAGACGCCGGACGATTCAACGGTGAAGAGCGCGACGTCATCGGCGATGCGTTCCGGCATCAGCGGCGCGCGCGCCTGCATGTGGGCGTGCAGCTCTTCCAGCGCGCTGACCGCGCCGCTGCGCGCGCAGAGCGCCAGCAACAGCGATAGCGCCTGCGCCTGGTCGGCAGGCTCGAGATCGAGCGACACACTCTGCCAAGGCAGCGCGGTCGCCAGCGGCGCGGCGGTCTGCGCGGCGGTCCGTGCGGGCGCGCCGCCCGCGAGGACCGCGAACATGTCCTCGGGCGTCTCGCACGCTAAGAGCGACGCACGCCCCTTCTCGTCCAACTGCCGGCAGACCTGCGCGATGAGCTGAAGCTGCGGCGTGGCGGCATGGTCCGGTGCCAGCACCAGCACCACGATGCGGGTCGGCTTGCCATCGGCCGCGTCAAAGTCGAGGCCCTCGCGCTTGAGGCCCACCGCGCAAACCAGGCGCGTCACGGCATCGGTGCGGGCGTGCGGGATCGCCAGGCCGTGCTCGAGGCCGGTGGAGAGGCCCTGCTCGCGCTCGAACACCGCCTGGACGGCGCGCTCGCGGTCCATCACCAAGCCGTTCTCGTACAGCAGCGAGACCAGCTCGGAGATCGCGCCCTGCTTGGTGGTCGCCAGCAGGCGCGGCTTGAGCGTTTCAACAGCAAAACGGTTCTTGAGCATGCTGGTGGCCACGCCGGCGGACGGTGCGGCGCTCTGCAGGCTCTTGCGCAGCAGCACGTCGTTCAGCGGCTTCTGGAGTTCGCGCAGACTTTGTTCAACGCCGGACGACAACTCCAGCATGACGGCATTCACCAGCGGTCGTTCGCGCTCGGAGCACTCGAAGGCGACCT
>JAQUEX010000311.1 GCA_028684935.1 Kiritimatiellia bacterium
GGACTCAACAACGTTGAATCGCGCTGAACGTCGCGACCGCCTTGCGCGCATCAAGCTGTTTTTATATACTGTCTGCATGACACACAAAAAGATTCTCACAGGGGCTGTCGCGTGCGTTGCGGCCGCCGTTGCGGTCAACGCTGCTTTGTGGGCGATGCGCCAGCGTCCCCGATCTGTCCCGGCCGAGCGCGTGGCCGTGCGTGCGGCGGCGTGCGAGATTCTCGAGGCCAAGTGTTTGGCCTGCCATGACAGCCGCAAGCCGTTGCCGTTTTACGCCAAGCTGCCCGGGCCCGGCAGCTTGGTGCGCAAGGATGTCCGCGAAGGGGTCCGGCATTGGGACCTCTACGATGTCGGCCATCTGGGCGATGCGGCGACTGCCGGACAGAAAGAGGCGGAGGAGGTCCCTCTGGGCCGTCTGATCAAGTTGCGCCGCACCGTCACCGACGGCACGATGCCGCCCATCCAGTACCGGTTGGCGCACTGGGGCACCACGCTGAATGCCAGCGAGCGGCAGATCCTCAACGCCTGGGTGGGGCAGGTGTGGGGGGCTTGGTTGGCCGGCTGGGGCCTCGGAAATGCGGCGGCTGCGGACGTGCATCCCGTGCCTCAGGCTTTGCCATATGATGCGGCCAAGGCCGCGCTGGGTGAACGCCTCTACCATGACACCCGCTTCTCAACAGACAACACGGTGTCGTGCGCCTCCTGTCATGCGTTTGACAAAGGGGGAACCGACAACCTGCCCTTCTCCGTCGGCGTCGGGGGACTGAAGGGGGGCGTGAATGCGCCGACCGTCTTGAATGCGGTCTTCAACATGCGCCAGTTCTGGGACGGTCGCGCTGAACATCTTGCTGCACAGGCTGGCGGACCGCCGCTGAATCCGGTTGAGATGGCCAGCAAGGATTGGGCGGAGATCGTCGCGAAATTCGAGCAGGATGCCGCCTTGAAGACCGCGTTCACGACCGTCTATCCGCAAGGGTTCTGCGAGGCGACGCTGTGCGACGCGATCGCGGAATTTGAGCGGCGCCTCATCACGCCGAACGCGCGGTTCGACAAGTTCCTCGCAGGGGATACGGCGGCGCTCTCCGATCAGGAAAAGCACGGTTATGCCTTGTTCGGCGCTCATCGATGCACCACCTGCCACGCGGGGCCGGCCTTGGGCGGGCTCTCGTTTGAGTACGCAGACCTAAAGGCCGACTATTTTGCCGGACGCGAGTTGACAGAGGGCGATGCCGGACTGGCCGCCTTCAGTAAAAATCCGGCCGATGCCAAACGCTTCAAGGTGCCGCTGCTGCGTAACATCGCGCTGACCGCGCCCTATCTGCATGACGGCAGCCAGACCAATCTGAAAGAGACCGTGCGCGTCATGATGAAGCATCAGGTCGGCGCATCCGCCGCCGAGGATGATCTGGACGCGCTCACCGCTTTGCTGGGTTCGTTCACCGGCGAACTCTTCGGTCAACCGCTTGTGCCCTGAACAACGCGGTGATTGCTGCGGGGCGGGCTTGTCTTTGACACAGCGATGCCTTTGTGACAAAATCACTGCTCATTTTCCTGTATGAACGACGCTTGATAGAGGAGTCCAGAAATTTATGAAAGTGACGAACGAGATGCTTGCGCTGACCGCCAACACAATCCGCTGCCTGGCGATGGACGGCGTGCAAACCGCCAAATCGGGCCATCCGGGCGCACCGATGGGCCTTGCCGACATTGCTGCCGTGCTGTGGCTCAAATACCTGAAGCAAAACCCGGCTGACGCCCGATGGCCGGACCGCGACCGATTCGTGCTCTCCGGCGGCCACGGCTCGATGCTGCTTTACAGCTTGCTGCACCTGGCCGGCTATGACCTGCCCATCGAGGAGTTGGCGCGTTTCCGGCAAGTGGGCAGCCGTACGCCGGGACATCCGGAATACGGCCACACCGACGGCGTCGAGACAACGACCGGACCGCTCGGCCAAGGGATTGCCACGGCGATCGGCATGGCGATTGCTGAGCGCATGGCGGCGTCGCGTTTCAACGTCGCCGGCAGCGAGCCGGTGGTGGACCACCGCACGTGGGTTTTTTGCGGCGACGGCGATTTGGAAGAGGGCATCAGCCACGAGGCGTGCTCGCTCGCCGGACACCTGAAACTCGACAAGTTCGTGCTCTTTTATGACAGTAACGGCATCACCATCGAGGGCCACACCGATCTCGCGCTCAGCGACGATGCCAAAAAACGGTTCCAGGCTTACAACTGGCATGTATTGGAAATCGACGGGCATGACTTCGACCAGATCGACCGCGCGATCCGTAAAGCGACCAAGTTGACCGGCAAGCCGGTGCTGATCATCTGCAAGACCCATATCGGCAAGGGCAGCCCCAACAAGCAGGATTCGCACGAGGCGCATGGCGCACCGCTCGGCGAGGAGGAGGTCAAGCTGACCAAGACCGCGCTCGGGTTCGATCCCGAGAAGTCGTTCTATGTGCCGCAGGAGGTCACGACGCTGTTTCAGGAGCGCGCCTCGAAAACCAAACGCATGCAGGGCAAGTGGAAGCGCGTGTTCAAGGAGTGGGCCAAGGCCAACCCCGGGTTGGCGGAGACGTGGAAGGCGATGCAGGAGGACCTGATTCCCGCCGACATCGAGAGCGCGCTGCCGACCTTCGATCCCGCCAAGCCGGTCGCGACGCGCAGTGCGTCCGGCATCGTGCTCAACGCGTTGGCCAAGGTGCTGCCGCAGCTTGTCGGCGGATCGGCCGATCTGGCGCCCAGCAACATGACCTGGCTCAAAGAGCTGGGCGAGATCGCGCCGGGCGACTTCGCGGGACGTAATTTCCATTTTGGCATCCGCGAACTGGCAATGGCCGCGATCATGAACGGCGTCCAGGTGCACGGCGGTTTCCGCATCTTCGGCGGGACCTTCTTCGTGTTCAGTGATTACTGTCGCCCGGCGATGCGCCTCGCGGCGCTGATGGGCCTGCCCGTGATCTTTGTGTACACGCACGACAGCTTCTATGTCGGCGAGGACGGCCCGACGCACGAGCCGGTTGAACAGCTTGCGGCGTTGCGCTGCATGCCGAATGTCACGGTGATCCGTCCGGCCGATCCGACCGAGACCGCCGCCGCGTGGGTGACCGCGCTGAAAAACAAGAAGGGGCCGACCGCCCTGCTGTTGACGCGCCAGAACATGAAGGTGATCGACCGCACCAAGCATCCATCCGCCGCAAACGTTGAAAAGGGCGCCTATACCTTGTGGCAAAGCGGAGAGGGGACGCCTGACTTGACGATGATCGCGACGGGATCGGAAGTCGAACTGGCGCTGGATGCGGCGAAGCAGATCGAAGGCAAAAACGTGCGCGTCGTCAGCATGCCGTCCTGGGAGCTGTTCGAGAAACAGAACAAGACCTACCGCGACCGGATCATCGATCCCGACTGCAAGCGCCGTCTGGTGATCGAGGCCGGCTGCTCGTTCGGCTGGGAACGCTACGCGGGGCCCAAGCACGAAATGGTGACGCTCGACACCTTCGGCGCTTCCGGGCCTTACAAAGAACTGGCCAAGCAATTCGGCTTTACGGTCGAAAACGTGCTCGAGAAAGCGCGTGCGCTGCTCGCGCGGTAATCGCGCCGTGCTGTGCGGTTTGCACGCGAGGAGACGAAGAGCGTTTAGCCCTTGAAAAAGAAGATAAACGCCAGCGCGCAAACCGCCAGCAGCAGGCACGGTACCAGATAAATC
>JAQUEX010000312.1 GCA_028684935.1 Kiritimatiellia bacterium
GTCGGTGGTTCGAGTCCACTATCTCCCACCAGTTTCTTATGATAAAAAGCCTCGTAAACCACAATGTTTACGGGGTTTTTTGCTTTATACGGCCTGCCTCCCCCTTCCCTGTTCAAGTGTGGTAAAAGGCGAAAAACGACGGTATCAACCACAAACAAACCCACAAACAGCCAAAATGCGGAAATGTACACGCCCGCTTATGTTTTGTCGCTATTCAGTGATTCGCCCCGTTGACACGCACAGCGCGGGTGAGCGCGACCTTGGTTTCAACATAGGCCGCTTCCGCGTCGGTGAGCCCGAGCAGTTCCTGTGCGCTTCCCTCAACCCATCCTTTGCCGATCTCTTTCATTTCGAGTCCCTCCTGTGGTAGTCGCGCAACCGCCGCGCGCACCGGGTCAGAATCGTTTGCGGCGTCGTCCGCGTCGTTTTCTTGAATACGTCCAGAACAACGACCGCCTCGGGCGTGACCGCGTAGACAAGCCGCCATTCGCCGCCCGCGTCGGTCACGCGCAACTCGTGGCAACCCGCGCCGATGTCGGGCATGGGCCGTGACTGCGGCATGGATACGGTGTAGTAGAAGGGGGCTTCGTAGTCGGCGCGCAATGAGAAGGGCAGCAGCATGGCGGAGAGGAGCAGTGCGGGGATGAGGCGTGTCTTGGCGGTCATGGGCGTGGATCTTGGTTTGTGGGGCGAAGATAAAGGGGCGGAAATAAGAACAATTTCATGTATAAAGGGTGCCCGGCCACGACCACCAACGTCTTGCCGGCAGCGCGCGCCTCGGCCGCTGCGTGCCTAAGCGATGTGAGGCGACATGTGCCTTGCTCTTTTTTCCAGATCGGGATAAAATTCCTGCACTTTATTAAGGAGTCCGGATATGAAAGCTGTCGTCTTGTCAACGCTGGTCGCCACGACCGTTTGGGGTGTCACCCTCGGCGCGGAGGCGCCGAAGCAGTCGCTGCTGCCCGGTACCGGAAACCCGGAAGCTCCTGCCGCCGCTCCCGCGCATCAGGCGAACGGGTATGGGTTCGGGCACAAGCTGCTGTATTATATCCCCAACCGGGTCTTCGACGTGTTGGACCTCGTGCGGGCGCGCGCGCGACTCGGCCCGGGGTTGGCCATCGGCACGCGTGTGACCAAATTCACCGACCTCTTCCTGGGATCTTACACTTCGGTCTATCTCGGACTTCCGGGGCCTCGGCAGGTGCCGCGTGTGCCGTGGCCGGGGGGCATCGAATCCCGCAGCGGCCTGGCCGCCAGCGTGGCCGATGCCACCACGACCAGCTATAACGCGAATCCACGCTACTCGGCCACAGAGGTCGGTTTGGGCTTGCAGGCCATTCTGGTGGGCGCAGAGGTCGGCGTCGATCCGGCCGAGGTCTTCGACCTGGCCTTCGGTTTTCTGTTCATCGATTTCCGCGAGGACGACCTGTAAGGAAAGTGCGCTTACGCGTTACTCTCGCTCCGACAGTCCTACTGGGCTATGGGCTCGACCTTGAGGGCCTCGCTCTTCTCGCTTTCCAGCTTGTCCTTGTCCACGGCCGTCACCGCCACGGTCATGGCCTTGGCAATGTCCATCAGCCCCATGCGGTACTCGGGCCGGTCGGTCGTGGTCACCAGATCCCATCCCAGCAGCTTCTTGGACCAAACCTTGTACTGCACGACGTCGGGCTGGGCAGGGGCCTGCCACGTGATCCTAACCGTGTTGCCGTCGGGCTGGGACTGCAAGCCCGCAGGCGCGTCGGGCAGCGGCTTCGAGCTGCCCTGCACGACCTCGCACCAGTCGCTCTCGAGGCCCTCTCTGTCGAGCGCCTTGGCCCGGTAGAATCTGGCGACGTTGGGCTCCAAATCCAGGTCGTTCACGGCTAGCGCGACGCCCTCAGCCACCTGCACCACCGCCAGTTTGCGGAATCCCCCGTCTTGTTTCTTGGACACCTCGACGCAATAGCCGCTGACATCCTTTTCGGGGTTGGGCTCCCAGGTCAACCGGATACCCCTCGCCATCTGGGTTGTGGCGGCCAGGCGGGCGGGTGGCACCGGAATCACCTTGGTCTTGGCCGTGACCTGACCCGAAGCGGAGGAGCGCACGTTCCCCGTGTTGTAGGCGACCACTTTGTAGTGATACTCGGTGCCGTCCTCGAGCAAGCCGAGGCGGGTGCCGTCCTTCTGGCCGCCCCGGTCGAGATAGCTCGTCACCTCGCGGCTGTTCAGCCGCACGAGTTGCGCCCAGTCGTCCGTATCGCCGGTCGCCCGCCACACTTCGTAGCCGGCCACGGTCGTGTCTGGCGACAGGGCCCAGGAAAGCGGGACCTCGCGCGGCCGCGCCGACACGGCCGTCACCTGCTGCACCACCGGCGGCACCGACCGCGTGATGGCTCGCGCCGTCGCCGAGTCGGCGCTTTCCGCGGCCACTTTGTTGACGGCGCGGACGCGGTAGAAATAGGTGCCCTCGTCCTCTAGGTTGCCGGGGTTGCCGCCGCCGTCCGTGAACTGGGTGACCGTGCGTCCCTGAACCTCGCCGATCTTTTGGAACGGCCCCTCGGCCGCGCGCGCCTGATAAACGTCGTACCGCGTCACATCCGGTTCGGGACTCGGCTCCCACGTGAGCGGCACGCATCGCACCTCGTTCGATGCGCACTGGAGCTTGGTGGGCGGAGCGGGCGGCGGCAGGGTTAGCACCTCGGCAGCCGCCGACGGCGCGCTTTCAGACTCGACGCGGTTGACGGCGATGACTCGGTAGAGGTATTTCGAGCTGTCTTTCAGAGCGGAGGAGGCAGTGCCGCCGTCGACAAAGAGCGGTTCGCTCGCGTTACCGACGCTTTCGAACGCCTCGGGCGCAGCGGCCTGCGCGCGCTCCACACGGTAGAGTTTAATCCCCTCCGAGGCCGAGACCGGCCACGTCACCGTGACCTCGCGGGAGCTGGTCGCTTCGGCCCGGACCAAGGCGGGCGGCACGGGCGGCGGTGCCGTGGTGGTCTTGACGGGCGGGGTCGGTTCGCTCATCAGGCCGAACTTGTCGAAGATCGTGCTCATGCGGTAGTAATAAGCGGTGCTGTCTTTCATCCGAGCGTCCGGCGTCAGGCCGTCGTGGTAGGTCAGCTTGACGTTCGGAACATCCGCAACCCATGCGTAAGGCCCGTCGGGCGACTCCGCCCGTTCGATACGGTAGCGGTAGACGCGGCCCGCGGGCGCGCTCCACGAGAGCACCGCCGAGCGCAGCCCATTGGCCGTCACGGAGACGTTTTCGGGCTTGCCTCGCGCCAAAAGCTTGGTCGGCGTGATCGGCGCGTTCGCGCCCTGTACGGCCGCCCTGTCCGCCTCCGTTTCAGGCGGGAGCCCCGCAGGCGACTGGCAGCCCGCAACGAGCGTGACGCACACGACCGCCGTCACGGCCGTCAGCACCCAGGTCAAGTGACGCTCCCCATTCGAAAAATCACCATACATATCCGCTCTCCTCACAACGCGCAGCAGATGGGCGTTGCCATAGAAGCCTCCGCCATCCAGAAACGTCTCGCGGATACTATATCGGTTTTGCCGGTCGAGTGCCAGCCTCGAGTGCCGTTTTCGGCGCGTTGCCTCACAATTCATGACACCGAAACCAAAAAGGTTCGGGGAGCGCGACTTTTAGGTTGCCTCAAATGAAACGACACCGAAAATGGGGCGATGGAAATGTCGAAGGAAGAGAAGAAATCGT
>JAQUEX010000313.1 GCA_028684935.1 Kiritimatiellia bacterium
CATGATTCACCAGCCTTGGGGCGGCGCGGAAGGCAAGGCGTCCGATATCAGTATCGCGGCCAAGGAGATCCTGCGCCTCAAAGACCGCCTCAACGAGATCCTCGCGTCTCATACCGGCAAGGACGCCAACACGCTGGCGAACGACACCGAACGCGACTTTTTTATGTCAGCCGACGAAGCCAAGGCGTACGGGCTTGTCGATGAGGTCCTGACGAAGCGCACGCCGGAGAAATAAGATGGCCCGTCGCACCCCAACCTCGCCGGACGACATGGTTTGCTCGTTCTGCGGCAAGAGCGCGCGGGCCGGCGCGCTGATCATTCCCGGTCCCGGCGCCAACATCTGCGGGGACTGCGTCGAGATCTGCACCCGCATCATCACCGAAAACGCGCCGGCCAAAAAGAAGGGCGGCGGCGGCGCGTCCGCGCTGCCGACCCTCAAAGTGCCGCCGCCCGCCGAGATCAAGAAGTTCCTCGACCAGTACATCATCGGCCACGATCACACCAAGAAGATGCTCTCGGTCGCGGTGCACAACCACTACAAGCGCTTGAACCAGCCGGCCGGCGGCAAAGCCGACCCCTTCGCGGATGTGGAGATCGAAAAGAGCAACATCCTGCTCATCGGCCCCACCGGCTGCGGCAAGACGCTCTTCGCCCGCACGCTGGCGCGGCTGCTGGATGTGCCGTTCGCGATCGCCGACGCCACCACCATCACCGAGGCTGGCTATGTGGGCGAGGATGTCGAGAACATCCTGCTTTACCTGCTCCAGGCGGCGGATATGGACGTGGCCAAGGCCGAGCGCGGCATCGTCTACATCGATGAGATCGACAAGATCGCCCGCAAGACCGAGAACGTCTCGATCACGCGCGACGTCTCCGGCGAAGGCGTGCAACAGGCGCTGCTCAAGATCCTCGAGGGCACCGTCTCGCGCGTGCCGCCGCAGGGCGGCCGCAAGCACCCGCAGCAGGAGTACATCGCGATCAATACGCGCAATATCCTCTTCATCTGCGGCGGCGCCTTCGTGGGGCTGGAATCTCTCGTGCGCCAGCGCGAAGGGCGCAAGACCATCGGCTACGGCGAGCAGCACAAAAACGCGCGCAAGCCCGCCGCCAAGGACGGGCGCCCCGCGCCGCTGGCCGTGCAGCCGGAAGACCTGATCCGCTTCGGGCTGATCCCGGAGTTCGTCGGCCGCCTGCCGGTGCTCACCTCGATGAGCGAGATGACCGAGGACGATCTGGTGCGGATCCTCACCGAGCCCAAGAACTGCCTGGTGCGCCAGTACCAGAAGCTGCTGTCGATGGGCGGCGTCACGCTCGCCTTTGATGACGCGGCGCTGCGCGGCATGGCCAAACTGGCCACGCAACGCAAGACCGGCGCGCGCGGCCTGCGGGCCGTCATGGAAGACCTGATGATGGAGATCATGTTCGAGGCGCCGGGCAACGCCAAGTTCAAGGAGATCCGCATCACCGAGGAGATGGTGAGCGCCCTCGAGCAGGGCGGCGCCGCCGCCTCGCGCCTGCTGGCGTGATGCCCGCTCGCCCCCTTGAGTGGTGAGGCGAAGGACACGCTCAAGACAGAACGAGACGCACTCAAAGCCGAGGCCGACCGGCTCGAGAAGCTGACCGGCAAGGCCGCGAAGCCTCCGGCGTCTGGTGGCGGCGACAAGAAACTCACCACAGTCGAATGGCTGGCCGAGGAACTGAAGAAGGGCAAGTGAAACCGTCCGCGTCGGACGGAAATGCTACAAGCAAGAAAGGCGGCTTGATGCCGCCTTTCTTCCCCGCCTCGGCATTTTCCGTCATCCCGGTTGCGGCCACACTCTCCGCGATCTGACGGGTGGACAGTTTAGCCAAGGCCGTGAAGATTAGCTCAGCCTCGTTCATGTGATCCCGCAGATTCTGCGTTTTGAGTCCCTTGATTTCCTTGTGCTTCTTAACCGTCACGCCGCTCCACTCCCGATGGATGATGTTCGTGAGGATGGCGTACTCATCCTCGCCCTTGATCGCGTGATCCTTCCAATAATCGGTGAGCTTGTTACGGGTTTCCTGCCCCATCATCCGCTGCTGAATCCACTTTTCGCTCCGCCCGTGCTGCTTCCAGTATTCTCGGGCACGGTCGAGCGAACGCGCCGGGTCGCTCATGTCCTGAATGCGTTCGTAGCCGACCTTGGCCAGCCACAGTTTTATCGGCTCTGCCTTGGGACTGGGCACCGACTGGATCAGCCGGAGAAGCACCTCTGGAGACGCCACGTCGGTCATCCGCAGTTTGCCGTCTTCGGCGGGCAATTTCAACCGGTTACAATTTGTAACCGTTTGATTTCCTTCTTTCTTCAGCCTGTTTTTCAGCACTTTCCAGTAGTTTCTGGCAACCTGATAGTCCGGCTGCTGGAGCAACGCCGCAAGGATGTCCACTACGGAGAAGAACCAAGTCCCCGCCTTCTCGTCATACACGCGGCGGATTTTGTAGTCCTCAAAAACAGCCAGTGCCTTGTCGTCCGTCATGGTTGACCTCCAGACTAAACCGCGAATGAACGCGAATACACGCCAATGGGTGTATCGGTATTAGCGGACATAGGCGACCTCCAGAAAACTGACAGGCGGATAGTCTGCCACCGGCTTGGGATTATAGTCGTCTTGGGCGACTTCTGCGAAAAGGGACAGATGCTCTTGGCTGCCGTTCTTGGGCTCGGGGATCAGCAGGGCTTCACGGGTGTTCTCGTGTTCGACCAGCCCACCGAACGAGAAATCGCGACGCTTCACCAGACTGCCCTGGACAAACGCCCACTCGGGGAAGACGATGGGCTTGGGTGTCTCGCCCCCCGTTTCAAACTTCAGCGCGTCGCCCCAGACGATGTTGTGGGCCAGCACAAACCGGATCGCGTCCCGACAGCCGGCCTTGGAGGTTTGCGGGAAAAGCCGCTCATAGACCGCATCGAAAACAGCGAACAGGCGCTCCCGGCATTGCGAGACGTTGTCTGCCAGAATGTCGATTCCGTAGAGGCTGGCCACGGCGGCAAAGGCGTACCGCTCGAACTCCAGTTGCGACTTGCCGTAGCGCCGCTCCACAACGGCGAGTTTCCGTATGAGAATGGCGGTCAGGAAATTCCCGTTGCCCCAGGCGGGTTCGAGGAAACGGGACTCGATGCGCTCCGTTTCCTGCTTCACGAGGTCGAGCATGGCGTCGGCCTCCCGCTTGGCAGTCAGCACCTCGCCGTGATCCGCGACGCGTTCCTTGGATATGACCTGTTCTTCCATTTTTGTAGCGTTCAGAGTGTAACACTTGCAGAGGGGGTGGGGCGAGGGCAAAAAGCCCTTATCACTTCGCCTCGCTTCTCCACGGCCGCCCGCAGTTCCTCCACGCGCTCCGCGTGGTCGTATCGCGCCGCCGTCGTGTCCTCGGCCCAGCCGCCCAGCCGCTTGGCCAGGTCGTCCGACACCCCCGCCTCGCTCAACCGGGTGCGGAACGTGTGCCGCCACGAGTGGAACGTGTAGAGGTTGTCCGTAAAAACAAAAAACCAGCGGTCGTTGTAAACCGCTGGTTATCAATAGGTTCTCTTGATTGGCACCCCCTAGGGGAGTCGAACCCCTCTTTCCAGGATGAGAACCTGATGTCCTAGCCGATAGACGAAGGGGGCAGTGCCTGAAAAAAAACTATGGTGCACCCGGAGGGATTTGAACCCCCACA
>JAQUEX010000314.1 GCA_028684935.1 Kiritimatiellia bacterium
ATCATCCGCTTTGACACCCCCGCAGCCGCACTGCTCGAGCGCAAACCTGCCGGCATCATTCTGTCCGGCGGCCCGAACAGCGTGTTTGAAGAGGGCGCGCCGAGCTGCGACCCCGCGCTCTTCGACATCGGCGTGCCGGTGCTCGGCATCTGTTACGGCATGCAGCTCACCGCCAAGACGCTCGGCGGAACCGTTAAGCCCGGCCTGCACCGCGAATACGGCCACACGCGCATCGGCACCGATGCCACATGCAGCCTGTTTGCCGGCTTGCCCTCCGAGTTTGACGTGTGGATGAGCCACGGCGACCAGGTCGAAATTCTGCCGTCCGGCTTCTTTGTTTCAGCGCGCTCCCTCTCCTGCCCGCATGCGGCCATGTTCGACGAAGCGCGCGGTTTCTATGCCTTGCAGTTCCATCCCGAGGTGGTCCACACCCAGAACGGCACCGCGATCCTGCGCAACTTCCTCTTCTCGGTCTGCGGCTGCTCGGGCGACTGGCAGCTCTCCTCCTGGGTCGAAGAAACGGTCGCGAAACTCACACGCCAGGTCGGCGACGAGCATGTTGTGCTTGGGCTCAGCGGCGGCGTGGATTCCTCGGTTGTGGCGGCCCTGCTGCACCGTGCGATCGGCGACCGCCTGCACTGCATCTTCGTGGACAACGGCCTGCTGCGTTTCGGCGAGGATCGGCAGGTTGAAACGATGTTCCGCGCCAAGCTCGGCATGGACCTTCACGTAATCGACGCGCGCGAACGCTTTTACGGTGCGCTCAAGGGCGTGACCGATCCCGAGCAGAAGCGCAAGATCATCGGCCGCGAATTCATCGCGGTGTTCGCGGAACAGGCCCGCCAGTTTAAGGACTGCAAATTCCTCGGCCAAGGCACGATCTATCCCGATGTCATCGAGAGTGAGAGTCCGCTCAAGGGGCCGAGCCAGACCATCAAGAGCCACCACAACGTCGGCGGGCTGCCGCCCGACCTGAAGTTCGAGCTGGTTGAGCCGCTGCGCGAACTGTTCAAGGACGAGGTGCGCGCCGTGGGCCGCGTGCTGGGCATGGACAATGAGCTGCTCGACCGCCAGCCCTTCCCCGGCCCCGGCATGGGCGTCCGCATTCTGGGCGAGGTCACGGCCGAGCGCGTGGCCCTGATCCAGCAGGCCGACCTGCGTGTGCAGGAGGAGATCCGCAAACTGCCGGACTACCGTACGATCTGGCAGGCTTTCGCCGTGTTGCTGCCCGTCAACTCCGTCGGCGTCATGGGTGACCAGCGCACCTACGAGAACGTCTGCGCCCTGCGCGTGGTGGACAGCATCGACGCCATGACCGCGGACTGGACGCGCGTGCCGTACGACACGCTGGCCCGCATCTCGAACCGCATCATCAACGAGGTGCGCGGCATCAACCGCGTGGTCTTCGACATCAGCTCGAAGCCGCCCGCCACCATCGAGTGGGAGTAAGGAACGCCCGACGCTGAAAACGCCGCTGCAATCAGCACCGCCCGCTTGAACCTGTTCATCCTGCTGTTCGCCTTTCCGTGTTAAGTTGTGGCCAACCGCGCGGCAGGCATGTTCCCGCCCGCGGGCTCGCGCCGCATCGCGCTTTTCGCCCGTTTCAACACCTCGCCGATCGTGTCGAGATACGCTTGGAAACGTTTGGTTCCGGTCGCGGTAATCGTTACCGTCGTACGGGGCTTGTTGTCCACGAACGCCTTAGCGCAGCGGACAATGTCCTCATCCTCCAACGCCTTGAGGTGGCGATTAAGATTGCCGTCCGTTAGCCCGCACCGGTCGCGCAGCTCCGTGAAGGGCACCCCTCCGCGCGAAGCGCAGAGCACCGAGAGGATCGCCATCCGGTTCGGCTCGTGAAACACGCGTTCAATCGCATCCATTCCGTTCACCTCGCAACCGTTCCGCCTGCCGCCTGTCGTTGCGGCTGATGGCGTCGGTATTGCCTTTTTCGATTTCAATGCTCTTCCTTCGCATCCGCCGAAGCGGCACCCGAGGGCAGCCGCAAGGTGGTCAGCACCGGACAGTTTGTCCACAACGCCGTACCGTCGCGGTACCGTAATTCATAGACACCGGCGTTCGTTGGGTTTTCCATAAAACCCAGCCGATTCACCCTGTCATGCATGACAATCCACACGCTGTTTGTCCAGACCTTAACATCCCGTGCGGAAATACGTTGCAGGGCGGCCGGCAGTGCGGTGTTACGGGGGGAGGTTTCAACCATACCCCACCGGTTGGTCACGAAGCGCTGGGTGATCAGTTCGCCGCAAGCTTGGGCCACCGCCGAATGATTGACGACGCGCAGACAATAGAACCGTCCCGCCCACATAGGCGCGTTGACCCACACAAACAGCCCCCCAATCGTTGCGGCGATCGCGGAGAAGGCAGACGCCCAGCCCAAGAGTATCTTCTTCAGGCCCTTAACCCGAGACGTGAAAAGCGGAAAAAAAACGGACGTCACAAACGTGATCACGACCAGACCACCCGCCGCACCCCATCTGAGCCCACGAAGCCGTCTAGGCGTGACGCCCATCGAATTCACATATTGACCGAGCCATACCATAGGCCAAACCAAGATGCACAGGAGAAGAATTCCGAGTAACGTACCGCAGATCGCGTATGCCCAATAAGCGCCCCGTTTATTGCGGTCGCTCAGCCAGCGCACCGCCAACGCCCACGGTAACGACGTCACGGCCATGAACGTGAACAGGAACAACCACTTGCCGATGGTCGGCTGGTCAAAAACGGAACCCGCATGACAGATGTCGAAGCGTTCCGCCAACAGACTCCCGTTGCAGAGCGAAGCCAACAACGTCGACCTGCAATGGAAAACGGACCGGACAGGGTCTCCTGCTGCAGTCCACACCCACGCCAGAGCCGGAAGCATCAGCAAGGCCGTCGCCAGCCAGCCGCAACTGTGACGAAGACGCATGACTCGTGTGACACCGTTTTCCATTGTGAAAAACTCTCTGTTCAGATTCGCACCCTCACAAGCACCCACCCGCCGAACAGCTCGCCCAAGCCGAACACGAACCCCATGGGGCGCGGGTCGGTGAAGGTCACGCCGGGCCACAGCAGAAAGAAGATCCCCGCCGCCAGATACGCCAGCCCGCCGCAGTAGATCGGGAACGGCAGGCTGCGCCGGTGGGCCATGTGCGACGCACCGTAGAGAGCCATCCAGACGCCGAACAGCAGGTCGAGCTGTCCGGTCCGGACCAGAGCCACCGTGAGCGCCGCACCCGCCGAGAGCGTCGGAAACACCTCCCACACCGGCCACAGCTCCGCGAGACGCAGCGCGCCCCGGTGCCTGAATAGCCACCAGAAGAGCGCGGCGAAATTGACTGCCAGCCCGAAAGCCAGCAGCAGGCCCCACCCGACGAGATGCAGGTTGGGCTCGGGCGGAGCAGCGTGTCTCAAAATCAGCGCCGCCAGCAGCGCGGCCGCGCCGCCGGCCATACGCGCCGCCCCCGAAAAGCCCCGGAAGCCCTGCCGGTCCAGCACGAGCGCCTGCATCTGCCGCACGTGAGCGATCGCCTGATTGATGTCGCGCTCCTCCATTTGCACCGCCTCCCCTCTCTTTTGACAGGGCGCATCGTATCACAATTGCAAAGTACTTTGCAATGCAAAGTTAAGTGTGTCTGGACACGGGGCATAAGCGGATTGCGT
>JAQUEX010000064.1 GCA_028684935.1 Kiritimatiellia bacterium
GACGCGGCCGGTGTAGGCGTCGGCGCCGGAGTTGTCGATCACGGTCTTGAAAAACTTGTCCTCCGCCGCCGCGCGGGCCTTGTCCCAGGGGCGCGGACTGCCGCAGAGCTGCACGGCCCACAGCTTCAGCTCCTTGCGGTGCCAGTTGACCATGCAGTTCGTGCCCCACGCGCCGCCGTGTCCGAACCAGGCTTCGTCCGAGTCCTCTTCCGGCGCGGAAAGCCCGAGCGAATAACCGCCCAGTCCTTTCGGGCGCGTCGATTTCGCGAGGAGTTCCTTGACAGTTTCTTCCTTGAGTATCCGTGCGCCGTTCTCGCCCACGCCGAGATTCATGAGCATCTTGTAGAACTTGAGCTGGTCGTTTGCGGTCGTCCAAAGCCCCGCGCCCGCCGACGCGAAGACGTGGTCGTCATTGTAGGGGCGCTGCTGCATCTCGTTCTGCAGGCGATATTTGGCAGGCGCATCCTTCACGCAGTCATACATCTCCACCTGCGTCTTGAGCTGCCGGTCGGTCGGCCAGAACGAACTGGACGCCATGCCGAGCGGGTCGAGGACGCGCGCTTTGAGGAAGGCCTCCCAGCGCTGGCCGGTCACCACCTCGACGATGGCCGCGCCGATGTCGATGCCGGTGTTGGAGTACTGGACCTTCGTGCCGGGCTCGAAAAGCAGCGGACACGCCGCCGCGATCGCCGCGGTCTGCCGCAGCGGCGCGCCGCCGGACCAGCCGCCGCCCTTGAGGTTGCCCTGCTTCGCGCAAATCTCGAACGGGAAGCCGCCGGTGTGGTTCATGACCATGCGGACGGTGAGCGCGTTTTTCGCTTGAACGAGCCGTTTCACGCCGTTCGAAGTGGATTCGTGAACCCAGAGCGTTTTGAACTCCGGCAGATATTTTGAAACGGGGTCGTCAAGCGTGATCTTACCCTCCTCGACGAGGATCGCGATCGTCACGCCGCAGAAGCCCTTTGTCTGCGAGCACTGCATGAAGACGTCGTCCATCGTGATCGGCCGCTTGGCCGCGACGTCGGCATAACCGACGCAAGCGACCTCCTGCAGGCCGTCCTTGTAAAAGACGTTGACCGCACCCGGGAGCTGTCCGTTTTCAACGTAAGGCGCGAGCGCGTCCTTCGCGAACGCCGTTCCCGAATCCTTCTGCCCGTTGCAGACCGTGCAGCACCCAGAAATCATCGCCGCACCGGCGATGAACATCATCATCAGTTTCTTCATATCAGGCCAACGCTCCCTTCTTCCGTGAATTTGAATGACACCATCATATGATTTTTTGGCGAAACAGCAATCCCAACCCCCTGCCCCCCTGATCGCACAGCACAAAAAACACGCGCGTCCCCCGCTGCTCACGTGGCGACCGCTTCATACGCGAGTCCTACAGCAGCACCCGGCGCGCATTGGCCCCGGTGAGATCCGAAATCGCCTCGGGCGTAGTGTTGCGCAGGCGCGCCACTTCTTCCAGCACGCGGCGCAGGTTCGCCGGCTGGTTCAGCGGCTTGCCGTTCGCATCCGTCGCGGCGGACACGCCGCCCTCCGGAAAGAGATCCGGCGTGTCGGTCTCGATCAGCATCTGGCTATCCGGAATGTCGCGCGAGGCGGCCCTCACTTTGGCAGCCTTGGGATTGCAGACCGATCCGGCGAACGACACATAAGCCCCTAGGTTCAGAAGCTGCTTCAAGATTTCGGCCGAACCGCTGAAGCCGTGAACGACGACTCCAGGGAGCCGGCGCGCAAAGGGCGTGATCCGCTCCGCCAACCGGCCCCAGGCGCGCGCGCCATGCAGAATGACCGGACGTCTCAGGCGTTCCGCGATGTCGAGCTGGCGCAGGAACACCTCGTCTTGAAGATCGGCAGGCACATCGTCGCGCAGGCCGTCCAGACCGATCTCGCCCACCGCCGCCACAGGATGCGCGTCGAGCAGTGCTGCCAGTCGATCCGGCCAGTCGGCGGGCAATCCTTGCACAGACCAGGGATGAACACCGAAAGCCGGAACCAGCACAAACGGCAGGCGCGCACGCGCCAGCTCGGCCACGGCCGGCCAGTCGTCAGGCAGTGTCGCGCAGCAGCAGACACCGGTGACCCCGGCGCGCGCTGCGTCGTCGATCACCCGGGCCAAGACGCCCGAAAGCAACGGGCTCTGCAGATGGGTATGCGCGTCAAACACGGATGCGCCCTTGGGTGCGCCGTCTCACGACACCTTGGCGGCGGTCTTCACATACTGCATGCGCTCGAAACCGGTGCCGTCGCGCAGGTCGGTTTCACGCAGCTTGCCCCGGAACGCCGGCAAGGCGGCATATCCCTTGTGCGCCATCCACGAGGAAAGGCCGTCAAGGATCTCCTGAATCACCTTCAGGTCGCGCCGCACATGCAGCACGGAACAGATGTAACCGATGTCCGCGCCGACCAGCAGCGCCTTGGCCAGATCCTCGCCGGAATGGATGCCGCCGCTGATCGCCACACTGCAGCGCACCCAATCTCGGATCACCGCCGTCCAGCGCAACTGCGAATGCAGCACGTTCGGCGACGAATAATCAGGGGCGTAGAAGATCGACTCCGTCTCGGCATTGACCCGCGTCTGCAAGAACCGGTTAAACAGCACCATACCGCGCACCCCTGCCGCATCCAGCATGCGCGCAAAGGAGAGCAACGAGGTATAGTGGCTGCTCAGCTTGACCGTGACCGGCAATTTGACCTCTGAGAGGATCGCCTTGACCAGCATCAGCCGGCGCGTCTCCACGGACGCTGCGGTCTCATCCGGATCAACCGGCATGTGATAGAGGTTCAGCTCGATCGCGTCGGCGCCGGCGCGTTCCAACTTCTTGGCATAGGACACCCAGTTCGCCGCCTTCACGCAGTTGATGCTGGCGATGATCGGGATCTTCACGGCCACGCGCATCGCCTTGAGCTTTTCAACGTACTTCTCCGGTCCGAGTTGGCCCGGGAGATCGGCGCGCAGATACTCCAAGGCGGCCATGCTGGTGTCGCCTTCGAGCGATTCGACCATCTCGGCCACATCCGCATTGATCTGCTCTTCGAAGATCGAGCGCATGACGACCGCCGCGGCCCCGGCCGCCTCCAAACGCGCGACCGACGCCACGCTGTCCGTCAGCGGGTTGGAGCTGACCACCAGCGGGTTCTTCAGCTCGAGCCCGAGATACGAAGCCTTGAGATTCGCCATACCCACTCCCTTACTTGGACACGATCTGGCCAGCCCGCGCCAGCATGCGCGCCTCGACACTCTGAATCTCGGCGAATCCCTGCGAACTGACCGGATTGAGCCCGTCGCTCGCTTCCATCGACGAGTCGGCCTCGTTGTAAATGGACGCCTTGCAGCCGGTGAGCGCATTGAAAAAGATGTTGCCCTTGTACAGCCCGACCGACACCGTGCCGGACGCGTGCTTGGCGAACATCCCGATCGCAGCGCGCGCCGCCTGGGTCGCCGGGTCAAAATAACGGCCGTCGTAAATCTGATCGGCGACCAGCTTCGAAAGCTGACCGAAAAGCAGACCGGCGCGGCGGTCGAGCGTGGCCTGATACACATAGCGCAGACAGGCGGCCAAGAGCTCCATGCCGGGGGCCTCGTACACGCCGCGGCTCTTGGTGCCGATGATGCGGTTTTCCAGCGCGTGCTTCATGCCGATGCCGTTGCGCCCTGCCAACACGTTGGCGAGCTGCATTGCCTCCAGCGGCGACACATCCTGACCGTTGATCTGCACGGCCCGCCCCTTATTGAAACGCACCGTCACGTTCTCGATCTTGTTCGGTGCTTTTTGCGGCCAGACGCCCATCGTCGGCGCGACGATCAGCATCGACGTTTCCATGCTCTCCAGATCTTCGGCCTCGTGCGAGAGACCGGCCAGATTGGCGTCGGTGGAGTACTTCTTTTTGGCGCCGACAAACGCCTTGATGCCGAACTGCGCCAGATAATCGACCATCTGCGTGCGGCCCGCGAATTTCGTCAGCAGGCCGGCATCGCGCCACGGCGAATAGACCTGCATCGCGGGTGCCAGCACATTGGTGTAACGCTCGAAACGCATCTGATCGTTGCCGCGGCCGGTCGCCCCGTGCACCAGCACCGTGCACCCGTGTTTCTTCATCTCCGGAATCAGGCCGCGCACCGTGACGGCGCGCGCGATGCCGGTCGAGTTCCAATAGCCGCCGTCGTACATCGCCTGCGCCTCGATCACCTGAAAGCAGGCCTCGGCCATCGGCTCTTTAAGGTCCACGATGACCGTATCGACTCCGCACGGCGCCATGCGCGTCTTGATATCTGCGATGTCTTTCTCGTCCGGCTGCGCCAGATCGGCGGAGAACGCCACCACCTTCACGCCCGCCTCCACCATCACCTTGGCGATGGTGCGGCTGTCCAAGCCGCCCGACACACAAGCGCCCACCGTCTTACCTTTGAGATCCGATAACGTCAAAGCCATTTTCAAAGCCTCCTCTTAACGGGAAAAAATGATGCGCACAGCGTACCTTGTCCGACCGCTGAAATCAATCTAAACCATGGAACCGCAACGGCCGCTGTTCGGCTAGACGCCGTCCGGGCGCAAGAGCCGGATGCTTTCGATCGTGACCGTGGCCCCCTGCTGGTTGAGCGGGTCAAAACGCAGCTTGGTGATCCGGCCGCGCCAGCGCCAGTGACCGCCGACCTCGAACACATAATCGCGGAATTGCCCGTCCCGCACGATCTTCTGGCGGATCGCCGCTTCTTCGCTGGCGGGCGAACCGCCCACGTGCCAATAGAGCTGGCACACATCGTCGGACACCGCACCGGACACTTTCATGCGCACCACGATCCGCGCCACCTGGCGGGCCGGCACGTGCTCGAGTCGGCGCTCGATCGCCGGGTCGCGCGTCGTCGACGTGAAGCTCAGCCCGGCCGCCCCGGCCGAAAAAGGCGAGACCCCCATCAGCGGGCTCCAGCCCTGAGGCCCGCCGGCAAACGACCATTCTCGCGCGTCATCCTTGACGGGCATGGGCAGGTCGTAGGGCCCGAGCCCCACGTCCTGCGGACCGTAATTCAGCGGCCAGCCAGCCGCCGGCTGCTCGCAGAAGGTCTCGCGCACCGCCTCGTACATGCCGAAACCGAACTCCGCGTTGGGCTCGGCATACGACCCCTCGCCCCACTCGTTGAGCGGCGCGAGCGTCAACCGTTTGACGCCGGTCTCGTCCGCGAAGCGCTTGGCGTCGCGGCAGATGCGGCGGAAGTGCTCCACCGTGCGCCCGTAAATCTCAATGCCGCGGTCGCCATGCCAGGGACGGTCATCCCAGCCGGTGGACAGGTTGGGCAGGAACGGCAGAATGCCCGTTTGATGCAGGCCCTTCCAATGGTCGTAGTTGGAATCCGCCACCAGATCGAACGAGAAGCGGCGCGGATTCTCGGCCTTGCCGCCATGATGCATGTAGTGGTAGATCGACGTCATGTCGAATCCCATATCCTTATAGCTCTGCACCACTGCAGGCTCAAAAGAGGCCTCCGGCCATTTCATCGCGATGAAGGTGATGCCCTTGAATCCGGCCTCGACCGCCATCTTACGCGACAGGTCGAGCAGCCGTTTGCAGCCGTCACCGCCTCCCAGATCGCGGTTCATGTTCTGCGCGCTCCAGATCATGACGACCGGTTTGTCGTCGATCCGGTAATACTCCGGCGTGTTGAAATAATTTTCGATCCAGAACCGGGCCGCCTTGCGCTGGTCCTCCTCCGAATGGCTGCCGGCCGCATTGTGGTTGGCCCACATCACCGCCCATTTCAGGAACGACTTGTAGCGCGCGCGCTGAAACGCCTTGATCCAGTGATCGTTGTGCTGCGAGCCCTTGTGCCAGTACCAATCGACCAGAAAATAGGAGATGCCGTTCTCGGCCGCCCACTTGATCTGCCAGTCCACCACCTCGGGATTCTTCTCGTCATACCAGCCCAGGACCGGTTTGCGTTCCGGCGCGACCGGCCAGATGCGTGCCCATTTCTCGATCGACTGCCAGCCGGGATAGTAGAGCGCGCCGATCTCGTAATCGCTCTTGAGCGGTTGCGGGACCGGCACATACGCGGCCTTCGGCCGTTTCAAATCCGGCAGCACCGCGACGCGAGCGACCGCCTCCTGTCCGGCCGCACCGTCTCCCGTAAGCGTGAAGACCACATCGCCCTCGAGAGCCTGTTCGGCCGACAGCAGCAAGGTGTGCGTAGCCGTGGCAGACGCCGGAATTTCTTCCACCTTTTCCCAGCCGGGTGCCGACACGACACGTAGTCCGCGCGGCATCCGCTTCACCGACAGCGAGAGGTTCTTCGCATCCTGCCCGCCCAGGTTCGCGATCTGAACCAAGAACGGCAGCGGGCGACCGGCCCGGTTGATGGCATCGGACAGGCGCGCCTGCACCACGGAGACATCGGCGGCACCCTGCGGCTCGTCAGACACCGTCACCGCGCGGACACGCGCCGCCGCGCCCTTCTTCACGACCGGCGCCACCTTGAGCAGCACGATGTCACCGGTCCACTCTTTGGCACCCGTCATGTCTACATTGTACGTATGAAACTTTCCGTCAGCTTTAATGCGGAACCTTTTGGCATGCAAGCCGCTCGTCGCCGAAGAGGCCCAATAGACCGTCGCGTCATCTCCGGCGTCCGCAGCCATTTCGACTGCAACAAACACGTTTTCACGCGTCGGAAGGGCCAACAACGGGCTGACGATCCTGCCGATCTGGCCGTCCTGCGACACCACGGCCAGCGCGTCGCCGCTCACGGACGCCGCCGCGCCGTCCTCGCCGCGCCACGCGCCCAATGCCGCGCCGCGCCACGCGCGCGCCTCACTCTTGGCGGACGCGGTGTCGACCACCCGGACCCAATCCACCTCATAGGTGCCAAGCGTATCGGCCGGGTTTGAAAAGTCGATCCGGAAACGCGCGATGCGCTTCTCGCCCTGCCAATACGGAAACACGCGATACTCATACCACGCCCCGCCGCCGACCCACGAGACGGCCGTGTTCCACTTCGCCTGCGCGCCCGCCGCGCCTTCCGGCACCCAGTAGATGTTGCCGGGGCCTGCGACCGACGTCCGCACGCGCATCTCGATCGCTTGACCGGCCGACGCCTCGACCGCGATTTTCGGACTGGTAATGAACGGATCCCACGAGGTCATCGTCCCTTTCAGGACGCCGTCCTCGATCCGCACATCCTGACTGTGGTTGGCCCCTTGCAGCCAGGCCTTGTCGGTCTCGGCCGTAAAGTCCCAGCTCGCCAGCACGCGCGACTGCTCCGCGACCGCGCATCCCGCCCACAGAACCAACGCCCCCGCCATCTGCCATGACTTCATCACCATCCCCCTCTCATGATTCAGTGTACACCGGCAACTGCCCGTCCAACAACTCCCTCAAAAAAGGTTGCGCCGCATCCTTCGCCGAGAGCACGGGCGCGTCAATCGGCCACGCGATCCCGATATCCGGGTCGTTCCACCGGATGCCGCGGTCATCGCGCGGATCATAGAACTCCGAGCACTTGTACTGGATTTCAGCGACTTCCGAAAGCACACAGAAGCCGTGCGCGAAACCGCCGGGTATAAAAAGCTGATGGTGGTTCGCTTCAGACAGCACGGCGGCCGACCACGCGCCGTAGGTCGGCGAGCCGCGCCGGATGTCAACCGCGACATCCAGGATTTCGCCGCGGATACATGCCACCAGTTTCGCCTGGGGCTTGTGCAACTGAAAATGCAGACCGCGCAGCACATGCCGCGCGGAACAGGAACGGTTGTCCTGCACAAACACCGCGCGCACGCCGCCCGCCGCGTAGTTGGCCGCGTGGTAGCTTTCCATGAAAAATCCGCGCGCGTCACGCAACACCTCGGGAATGCACAGCACAACCCCGGGAAGATCTGTTTCTTGGAAGGTTACCGACATGTCAGATCACCACGCTCTCACGCCCGGCCCTGCGCGGCGCGGTAGCGCGCGATCAAGGCATTGGTCGATGCGTCATGGCGCAGCAGCGGCCGTTCGTTGAGCGTCAGCTCGACCAGCACCTTGGCGGCCAGCACCTTGCCCAGTTCGACGCCCCACTGGTCGAACGAGAAGATGTTCCAGATGATGCCCTGCGTGAACACTTTGTGCTCATATAGGGCGATCAGGGCGCCGAAGGTCTCCGGCGTCAACTGGTCGGCCATGAGCGTATTGGTCGGGTGGTTGCCCTCGAACGTCTTGTGCGGCACGAGCGCCTCCGGCACGCCCTCCGCGCGGCACTGCTCCGCTGTCTTGCCGAACGCCAGCGCCTCGGTCTGCGCAAAGAAATTCGCCATCAGCTTATCGTGCTGATCGCCCAGCGGGTTGTGCGTCTTGCAAAAGCCGATGAAATCGCACGGAATCAGCCGCGTGCCCTGATGGATGAGCTGATAAAAGGCGTGCTGGCCGTTGGTGCCTGGCTCGCCCCACACGATCGGCCCCGTCGAATAACCGACGCGGCGCCCCTGCCGGTCGACCGACTTGCCGTTGCTCTCCATGTCGAGCTGCTGCAGGTAGGCGGCGAGGCGGGCGAGGTACTGGTCGTACGGCAGCACGGCATAGCTTTCGGCCCCGTAGCCGTTGGCGTAGAGGATGCCCAGCAAGCCCATGACCACCGGCATGTTGCGGCTGAGGGGCGCGGTGGCGAAGTGGCGGTCCATCTTGTGATACCCCTTCAGCATCTTCTGGAAGTGGCGCGGACCGATCGCCAGCATCAGCGGCAACCCGATGGCGGAAGGCAGCGAGTAGCGGCCGCCCACCCAGTTCCAGAAGCCGAACATGTTGGCCGTGTCGATGCCGAAGGCCGCGACCTTCTCCGCGTTGGTCGAGACCGCCACAAAATGCTTGGCCACCGCCGTCTCGCTGCCGAGCTGGCCGACCAGCCACGCCCGCGCGTTCATCGCGTTGGTCATCGTCTCCTGCGTCGTGAAGGTCTTGGAGGCCACGATGAAGAGCGTCTGCTCCGCCTTCACCTCGCGCAGCGCCTCGGCCAGATGGGTGCCGTCGACATTGGAGACGAAGTGCATCGCGAGCGAACGCTTCGCGAAGGGCTTCAACGCCTGGCAGGCCATGGCCGGGCCGAGATCCGAGCCGCCGATGCCGATGTTCACGACATACTTGATGCGCTTGCCGGTGTGCCCCAGCCACTGCCCTTTGCGCACGCGTTCCGCGAACGCACCCATGGCCGCCAGCACCGCATGCACCTCGGGCATCACATCTTGGCCGTTGACAAGGACCGGACGGTCAGGCCGGTTGCGCAGCGCGGTATGCAGCACCGCGCGCCCTTCGGTTTCGTTGATCGCCTCCCCCGCAAACATCGCGTCGATCCAGCGCTTCAAGTCGCTCGCCTCGGCGAGTTCCACCAGGCGGCGCATCAGGGCCGGCGTGATGCGGTTTTTGGAGTAGTCCAGCGTCCATCCGGCAGCCTCCAGGGCAAACCGTTCAGCCCGGCTGGGATCTTTCTCGAACAGATCGCGCAGGTGAAGCTCCCGCGTCGCCTCAATTTCATTCGCCACCGCTTGCCACGCTTGCTGATTCATCATTCACTCCGTTTGTTCGTCATCACGCCCAAATAGCCTTTGGAAATGGTGGAGGATGATACCGGTTTACCAGCGGCCAGAGAAGCCAAAAGCGAACGACCCGGCAGGGCCGACGCATCTAATTTCTTGTCTTTACGGCCTTTCACCCACGATTTCGGTGCATTGATCACTTTGCCTGTGTCGGGAGTCTGTGAATCAGGTTTCACATCGCGGACGGGGCCGTCCGCGCCCCCGACTCTTCGTTCAAAGCACGCGATCAATGCTGACGTTGGGAGTAGACATCGAAATCGGGATCGGGATCGAAATCGGGATCAAACATCTTGCGACCCCATCGCGAGAGAAGCCGCGCGGGACGGCTCAAAATGGACGATCCCGATCCCGATAGCGATTTGGATGAGAGCAAGCTCCGGCCAGTCGCGGGACCGTACACGGTCACGGGAAGGCGATGAGGCCGTCGTGTACGTGTGCGTGAACGGGTACGGGGACGAGGGGCCACAAAAACCATGCCGCAGTGCCGACTGCATGGCACTCACCGGGTGCATGTCACACCCGCAGTTCTGACGTTATGAGTCAAATTTAAGATGCGTCAGCCCTGAACGACCCGGCCTCCCCCCTTGACCTCACCGCCCTCATATCGCATACTGGAGCCGTTAACCGATCTGAAGGATGTTATGACGCTAACTGGAACATTCACCGCTTTAGTGACCCCATTCAACACCGACGGCAGCGTCGACTACACCGCGCTGCGCGATTTGGTGCGCTGGCAAATCGAAAACGGCGTGACCGGCCTTGTGCCAGTCGGCACCACCGGCGAATCGCCGACGCTTGAGTTTGCCGAGCATATCCAAGTGATCACGGCCACTGTCGAAGCCGCCGCCGGCAAGGCCGTCATCATCGCAGGCACCGGCGCCAACTCGACCGCTGAGGCGATCGAACTGACGCGCGCTGTGTTGGACGCCGGTGTCGACGCCACGCTGCAGGTCACGCCGTATTACAACAAACCCAACGCCGAAGGCCTTTACCGCCACTTTCTATCGATCGCCGAACTGGGCCTGCCGGTCGTGCTCTACAACGTGCCCGGACGCGCCGGCAAGGAGATCCCGCTGGATGTGGTGGTGCGGCTTGCGTCGCATCCCAACATCGCGGCCGTCAAGGAGGCGGCCGGCAGCGTGGACCGCGTCAGCGCCATCCGCAACGCGTGCGAGCTACCGGTGCTGTCGGGCGACGACAGCTTGGCGCTGCCCATGATCAGCGTCGGCGCCTGCGGCGTGATCAGCGTGGCATCGAACGTGATCCCCAAAGAGATGTCGGCCCTGATCCGCCTCGCGCTCGCGAATGACCTCGCCGGCGCGCGCGAGTTGCACCGCGTCTACTATCCGCTGTTCCGCGACCTGTTCATCGACACCAACCCGATCCCGGTCAAGACGGCGCTGGCTCTGATGAGCCGGGTCGGTCCGACGTTCCGGCTGCCGCTCTGCGAGCCGACGGAATCGGTCCGCGACCAGGTAAGCCGCACCCTGCGCAGCCTGAACCTTCTATAATCCCAACACGGAATTGACCCTGATGAAAATTGCCATCTTAGGCGCGGCGGGGCGCATGGGCCAGAACCTGTTGCGCTGTGCCAGCAAGTTCGACTGCTGCACGATTGTCGCGGCCACCGAGTACCCGGGCCATCCGGCGATCGGCTCGCGCGTGAAAGCGGTCAGCGGCATGCTGAACATCGAAGCCATCCCTGATGCGCTCTGCTATACCGACCAATGGCCGGGACAGGCCGAAGCCGTGATCGACTTCACCTTTCACACCACGGTCATCGACCATCTTTCGCACGCTGTGGAGAACGGCCAAGCCTTTGTGCTGGGCACCACCGGCCTGACTGACGCCGAGAAGCACAGCGTCAATGCGGCCGCCGGCAAGATCCCGATTGTCTGGGCGCCCAACATGAGCCTGGGCGTGAACCTGCTGCTCGAACTCGTGCGCCGTTCGGCCGCGATTCTCGGCCCCGACTATGACGCCGAGATTGTCGAGATGCACCATCGCCTCAAGAAAGACGCGCCGAGCGGCACCGCGCTCGGGCTCGCCGAGGCGCTGGCCGAAGGGCGCGGCGTCGACCTCAAGGCGGTCGCCTGCTACGGCCGCGAAGGCATGCCCGGCGAACGGCCGCGCGGCGAGATCGGCATTCACGCGCTGCGCGGCGGCGCGACGGTCGGCGACCACACCGTCATGTTCGTGGCCGACGAGGAACGAATCGAACTCACGCACCGCGCCAACAGCCGCGAGGCTTTCGCGACCGGCGCGCTGCGCGCCGCCCTCTGGCTACAGGGCCGCGCGCCCGGCATCTACACGATGCGGCATGTGCTCGGCTTTGAATCCGTGTGAGAAACGTGTGCCATCGCCCACAGGTCTGTGAATCCGTCCTCTCGCTCGGCAGTAACGAGGGCGACCGGCTGGCGTGGCTGGCGCGTGCCCGTGCGGCACTCGCCGCCGAGACCGCGCTCACGATGCTGGCCTGCTCGCCGGTCTACGAAACCGACCCTGTGGGAGTCCCCGACGCCTTCGCACAGCAGCGCTATCTCAATCAGATCGTCATCGTTGAAACCGACCTGCCCCCCCACGTGTTTTCACGGCTCATCCACGCCATCGAAGGACGGCTGGGCCGGACGCGGGGCCCTGTGCGCAATCTGCCGCGGACCCTCGACATCGACATCATCACCTTCGGGGATATCCGTTCGACGGACCCCGACCTGACACTGCCCCACCCCCGCGCCGGAACGCGCCGGTTCGTGTTGCAGCCGCTCGCCGACCTGCGTCCGGCCGCCCGTCTGCCGGGCGATGCGCGCACGGTCAGTGAACGGCTGCGCGACCTGCCCGACATCCCGCGCGTCTCGCGTTTCGCGCCGCCCGGCGGCGCTGCGGCCGCTTTGTGCGCGCCGCGCCTTGGAGAAGGAGAATCATCATGAAGCCTCTCGCCCCCTATTCGATGGGCATCGGAGACCGGTTCGGCCAGCAGGGAGCGGCGCAACTCGAAGCGTTCCGCCTGCTCGCGGCGCGCGAAGGCGTGACCGTGGCACCGGTCTGGAACAAATCCAACCGCGAACACACCCTGATCGGCACAACGCCGCAAAGCGTGCGCGACGAGGCCGACGCGGCCGTGCGCGGCGCCGCGTGGCCGGCCCCCTATTTCGTGGACGCCGACCACATCACCCTGAAGAACGTCGATCCTTTTATCGGCGCCTCGGACTTCTTCACGCTGGATGTCGCGGACTATATCGGTGAGACCCTGAGCGAGAGCGAGATTTACGCGTTTATCGGAAAGCATGAAGCACTCATCGGCACCCACACGATCGAAGGGCTTGACCAGCCGCTGACGTTGACGCGCCACCATCTGGCCGAATGCCTGCGCACCACGCTCTTTGCTGTGCGCCAGGCCGGCCGGCTCTACCGTCACATCGCGGAAATCAAGGGGCCGGACGATTTCGTGACCGAGATCTCGATGGACGAAACCGAGTTGCCGCAGACCCCCGAGATGCTCTTTGTGATTCTCGCCGCCGTGGCGGACGAGGGCATCCCGGTGCAGACGATCGCGCCGAAGTTCACCGGACGGTTCAACAAAGGCGTCGACTACGTGGGCGACCCGCAGGTGTTTGCGGCTGAATTCGACGCCGACGTCTGCGTGACGCGCGAAGCGGTGCGGCGCTTCGGACTGCCCGCATCGCTCAAGCTCAGCGTGCACTCCGGCAGCGACAAGTTCTCGCTCTACCCCGCCATCGCGCAGACGTTGGCCCGCCGCCGCGCCGGCGTGCACATTAAAACCGCCGGCACCACCTGGCTGGAAGAGCTGATCGGCCTTGCCAAATCCGGCGGCGACGGACTCGCCATCGCCAAAGAGATCTACCGGCTGGCGCTGATGCGCTTCGACGAACTGTGCGCACCGTATGCGACGGTGATCGACGTGCAGCGCGCGCGTTTGCCACGGCTCGACGAGGTCGAGGGTTGGAGCGCGGGCCGCTTCGCCGCAACGCTCAAACACGTCCCTACCGACACCCAGTTCAACTCGGATTTTCGGCAATTCATGCATGTCTCCTTCAAGATCGCCGCCGAGCTGGGTCCGCGTTATCTGGATACGCTGCGCGCGTGTCAGCCGGTTGTCGCCAAGCACGTCACCGAAAACCTCTACGCGCGCCACCTCCAGCCGCTCTTCGGCGCACTCTCTTGAGTGTAATCGGTTGGTGGCAGGGGGATGCGAGTTCAGTGCGTGTTTTGCGCGAAGCGTAGTCGGGAGCGCGGGCGTCCCCGCCCGCACCGAGAAAGGTCGCGTGCGATTCAGATGCGCGGTCTGGCGCTCAATGAATACGCGCCCAGCCTTTTACACGAAACGTTGTTGCGGGCGAGGACGCCCGCGCTCCCGACTCGCCTGCTTCCCTTTTCACCCGGAACACAGAACCTTCGCGAACCCCGGCCACCAACCGATTACCTCTTGAGTGCGTCCCGGCATTGCCGAGCTTCCCTTTTCTGTGCTATACTCGTTGCATCATGCGGGGGATATTTGTCAGTTGGGGGCCGGGAATCATCTGCGGCGCGCTTGCGTTCGGGCCGATGTCGCTGGCCGTGCGCGCGGCGGGAGCGGGCGTTCCCGCGCTCGCGGTCTTCTCCGACGGCACCGTGGCAGAAGGCGAGGCGCGCGTGATCGGATCGCGCCCGCTGACGGTGGTCCTGCTGGACGAAAAACGGCAGCGCATGTTCACCCTCGCGGATCTGGTCTCGGTCGAACAGCTTGTTGAGCAGGCGGGCATGGAACGCCCCTGGACCTTCAAAGAGGCGGGACGCCCCGAGAAGGTCTACCTCGAGGGCGAATATCCGCTCGTCAATTTCCTGACCCGCCTCACCTTGATCAACGGCAGCGTGGTGACCGGCCATGTGATCTCGGCCGCTCTGGAACTCAAGGGGCCGGCGGGCAAACGGAAGATTTTTCTTCAGCGCCAACTCAAAGGGACGAAATCCGAGACGCTCAACGACCTGGTCTATCTGCGCACGCTCCGCATGCCGGCCGCAGCGATCGCGGACGGCCTTCCGATCAGCGGGCGCGTCGATGGGTTCGGAACCGTGCTGTCCGCCACCGCGCTGGACACCGCGCGCGGCCACGTGCTGTTCGCCAGAGTGATCGACGGCGCGCGTTTTGATTTCGGCACGCTCCTGCCCGGCCGCTACGACCTGTGCGTGCTGACCGACACGCACGCGCTGACCGGCCTGTCGGACGCCGTGCCGCCCGAAGCCGGCCAGGGCGCGCCGTTGCAGGCAGGCGACTTAGCCGCGATCAACAAGAAATTTCCGCTGGCGGACGACTTCTTCAGCGACCGCTGGATTTTGCGTCTCGGCGGCAACCGTGCGTTTGCCAAAGCGCTGGTTTACAAACGGCGCGCGGATTATTACGAGGCTGCGCGCTGGACGCCGGGCGGCTTTCTCTGGCATCTGGAGGTCTGGACCTGGCACTTCGCCGACCCCGACTGGAAAGTGGACCGACGCCACATCCTGATTCGGCACAAACAGAAAGGCGGCGAGCGCAACCGGACGCTCCTGCTCAGTGAGCGGCTCGGCGCCGTTTCCCCCGGCACCCAACTCCATCTTCAGGCAAAAGAGGCCCCCGATGCGACCTGGCACGCTGTACGCACTCTTGACTAAAGCGGCGTTTCACCGCCGTCTGAGCCTCTCGCTCCGGCTCGCGTTACTCGCGGGCGCGGCACTGCCGGTCTGGTTGCTGCTGCTCTGCGCCGCCGACAACCTCTTCAACCTGCCGCCGACCCTGCGGGGCGTCCTGGCGATCAGCTCGCTGGCCGCGCTTGCAGCCGGCCTGGCCTACCTCGTCTGGCGCTTCGGTGTCCGGCCGTTCGACCCCGCGCGTACGGCCGTGTATCTGGAGCAGCG
>JAQUEX010000065.1 GCA_028684935.1 Kiritimatiellia bacterium
GCGCTCACCGCTGTTCGCTGGTGAGCCGCTGGTCCATGTCGTAGGCATGGAGGGCGTTGAGCAGCGGGGCGAGATCGCCCTCGACGATACGGTCGAGGCTGTAGAGCGTGAGGTTGATGCGGTGATCGGTCATGCGGTTTTGCGGGAAATTGTAGGTGCGGATGCGCTGGCTGCGGTCGCCCGAGCCGCGCAGGTCGAGGCGGGTCTTGCCGAGTTTGGCCGCCTCGGCCTGGTGGCGCTGGTCGAGGATGCGCGCGCGCAGGACGGCCATGGCCTTCTCCTTGTTGCGGTGCTGGGAGCGCTCGTCCTGGCACTGCGCGACAAGGCCGGTCGGCAGGTGGGTGATGCGGATGGCGGAGTAGGTGGTGTTCACGCCTTGGCCGCCGTGGCCGCCGGCGCAGAAGATGTCGATGCGCAGCTCGCCGTCGGGGATGTCGAGGCCGTCGTCCTCGTCGGCCTCCGGGAAGACGATCACCGTGGCGGCCGAGGTGTGGATCCGGCCCTGGGCCTCGGTTTCCGGCACGCGCTGGACGCGGTGGCCGCCGCTTTCGTATTTCAGCGCGCCATAAGCGCCCTCGCCCGCGACGGTGAAGACGATCTCCTTGTAGCCGCCCAGTTCGGTGCCGTTGGCGTCGATCACCGAGAGCGTCCACCCTTTCGCGTCACAGAATTTGGAATACATGCGGAAGAGCACGGCGGCGAACAGGGCCGCCTCCTCGCCGCCGGTGCCGGCGCGGATCTCGAAGACGGCGTTGCGGGCGTCGGCCGGTTCAGGCGGCAGCAGGCCGGCCAGAACCAGACGCTCCGCGTCCGGCAGGGCGGCTTCGATGCGGGTGATCTCCTCCCGCGCCAGGGCGGCGATCTCGGGATCGCCGCTGCCGTCCAGGGCCAGCCCGAGGTTGTCTTCCCGCTCCTCCAGCAGCCGGAAGTAGCGCTGCGCGGCGTGCTCCAGCTTGCGCAGGGCGGCGTGCTCGCGCACCCTCTCGCGGAAGAGCTTGGGATTGCCGAGCACGGACGGGTCAGACAGCGCCGATTCGGCGGCCTGGAGCCGGTCGAGCACCCGCTGGATATGCGCCTTGTCAATCATAGCACCATACAAAACGGGCCGGAGGAGCCCACGCCTGGCGGCTGCACCCCCGACCCGTTGTTGTGAAAGCCGCTACGCCTTCTTGATGCTGTAGCGCTTCATGAACTGGTCAACACGGCCCTCGGTGTCGAGCATGGTCTGCTGGCCCGTGAAATACGGGTGGCACGCCGAGCAGGTGTTGACAGTCATCGTCTTCTTGGTTGACCGCGTCTGGATCACATTGCCGCAGGCGCAGCTGATCGTCGCGTCTTCGTAATTTGGGTGGGTGTCCTTCTTCATAAACAAAGCCTTTCCATGAACGGAACGGTTAATGTAACGCATCCTGCGCGCGACGCGCAAGCGGAAAAACAGAATTTCTAGGGTTGCCGCCACCTGCCTACTGTGGTATGCTCCCCCATACAGTAACTGTGAAGCTTGAGTCGGGCGCACGCCCCTCGTCAAACGGAGTGATTTTTATGCCCAAATTCGCGTATATCGCCGTGGATTCCGCAGGAAAAGAGAGCCGCGGCACGATTGAAGCCCCCAATCAGGCGCAGGCTGTCGCCAAGGTGCGCAGCCAAGGTCTGTTCCCCACGGCGATCGGAGCGGCAGGGGGGAGCGAGGGCGGGTCCTCCAAGGCGGCGCCCGCGTCCAAGAAGGGTGCACCCGCCGGCAAAAAGTCGATGGGGCAGATGAAGATCGAGATCAAGCTGCCCAAGTTCCTGCGGCCGAAAGTCAAGCAGAGGGACCTCACCACGCTGACGCGCCAGCTCGCGACGCTGGTGGACGCGGGCCTGCCGCTGCTGCGCGGCCTGCACGTGCTGCAGCGCCAGACGCCCAACCCGACGCTCAAGGATGCGCTGACCGGGATGTGCGACTCGGTCGAAAGCGGCAGCACCTTCTCCGAGTCGTTGCTGAATTTTCCGAAAATCTTTGACAACCTGTATGTCAACATGGTGAAGGCCGGCGAAGCGGGCGGCGTGCTCGAGGTGGTGCTCAACCGTCTGGCCGAGTTCGCCGAGAAGGCCGAGAAGATCAAGAACAAGGTCAAGGGCGCGATGGTCTATCCGGTCGTGGTCTTGGTGGCGGCCGTCGGCATCACCGGCTTCCTGCTGGTCGCGGTGATCCCGAAGTTCAAGGACATTTTCAACGACCTGCTGGACGGCCAGCCGCTGCCGGCGATCACGCAGTTCGTGATGAACGCCAGTAATGCGGTGATGAACAACGGTTTGGTCGTGGTCATCGCGATCGCGGCGGTCGTGGTGCTCTTTAAGGTGTTTTCCAAGACCAAGGTCGGACGCTTCACGCTCGACACCCTGAAGCTCAACGCGCCGATGTTCGGCTCGCTGGTGCGCAAAACCGCGGTGTCGCGCATGACGCGCACGCTCGGAACGCTGCTGGCGTCGGGCGTGCCGGTGTTGCAGGCAATCAACATCGTGCGCGACACCACCGGCAACGAAGTGATCGCGCGCGCCATGCAGAACGTGCATGACGCGGTCAAGGAGGGCGAAAGCATGACCGCGCCGCTGGCGGCCTCCAAGGTCTTCCCCCCGATGGTGATCTCGATGGTGGAGGTCGGCGAGGAGACCGGCGCGCTGCCGGACATGCTGACGCGTATCGCCAACACCTATGACGACGAGGTGGACAATGCCGTGGCCGGCCTGACCTCGGTGATCGAGCCGCTGATGATCATCGTGCTGGCCGTGATCGTCGGCACGATCGTCATCGCGATGTTCATGCCCATGATCCAGATCATCACCTCGCTCGGTTCCCAGGCGTAACGGCGGACCGCGCGCCCGGCGGAGTCCGCTCCGCACCGGGCGCGCCCAAGGAGATTGGCAGATGGATACGAAACGACACAGCGTCCCGCCGCGGGCGGCGTTCACGCTCATCGAAATGATGGTGGTCGTGGCGCTGATCGGCATTCTGGTCGGCGGCGTCTTCCGGCTGCTCAGCGCGGCCGGCGAAAACGCCCGCCGTGCCGAGACCATCGAGCGCCTGCAGCGCGTCGAGAACGCGATCTCGGGCTTCTACGCGAAATACGGCACCTACCCGCCCGTGCCGCGCCACGGCTCGCCCGACCCCTTTTCCAAGGAAGATGCCGACGGCAACACGACCTCGGTCTCCGCCCTCAGCTCGGACAACGCCAACCGCGCCGCACACGGCCAGCCGGTCGCCTTCGAGTTCCCCACCATCCGCGATCTGGATGACTTCATCTCCGCCCACTACGGGCCGGGCATCTACTCGGCCAACGTCAACCCGAATGCGTTCGACAGCAAGAAATACGAGTGGCCGGAGGTCAAGCTCTTCAAGTTCGGGCTGGTCTCTTTCCTGGTCCCGCGCTACGACGCGGTCGGCGACTTCCGCGACGGCGACGTCGGCCAGCAGCCGCACAAGGATTTCTTCACGTTCAGCCAGTGGAAGGAACACAACAAGACCGCGCGCAACGCGCAGATGGAGACGGAGACCGAGGCCTGCGCCCGCTGGCTGCCCAACCTCAAGGGCCTCATCTTCGGCGGCAAGACGATTCTGGGCGTGAACACCGCCGAAAAGGATGCGGGGTATCCGCAGTTTTCGACAGCGTACAGTCAGGGCACCGGCAACAAGTATGTGCTCGGCACCATGTCGGTGCGCGACGCCTGGGGGCGTGAGCTCTACTACTATTCGGCGCCGCCCTTCCAGAGCTATCGCCTCTGGTCGGCCGGCAAGGACGGCTGCACCTTCCCCGCCGATTACCCGATGACCCGGCTGAAGGATTCCGACCGGGCGAAGGTCGGCGACTGGATCAAGGACGATGTGGTCCGCGCCTCCCGGTAGACCGTGCGGCCGCACAGACCCGACAACGAGGATTTCATGACAAAGACAATGCACAACACGCGTCAGGGCTTCACCCTGGTCGAGATGCTGGTGGTGATCGGCATTCTCGGTATCCTTTCGGCGGCGCTGCTCTCCTCCTTCTCGCACGTGCAGCGCGCCGCGCGCAAGTCGCAGGCCCAGAGCCAGGTCTCCGAGGTGGCGGCAGCCTTTACCCTGCTGCTGCAGAAAGAGCGACTCTGGCCGCAGGAGTGGCTGGACCAGAACAAGCGCGAGATGGACGAGGAGGTCTGCTGGGTTTTTCAGGACTCCAAGCTGCTGGACGTCACCACCTACCTGTATGACAGCAACGGCAAGGTCAAGCCGAAGAGCGACTCGAACATCAACAAGCAGAGCCTCGACCGCTTCGGCATGCTGGACCCTTGGGGCCGCCGCGAGCTGAAGAAAAATCAGACGCAGACCCCGTCGGCGCAGGTGTCGACCGGCGGGACCTTTGCGGATCACCGCATCCAGTTCCGCCTGGATGAGGATTACGACGGATGGATCGACTCAAGCGAGGGCCTGCCGGGTAAAGGCGGCAAGGTGCGCGCGTCGGTGGTGGTCTGGTCGCGCGGGCCCGACGGCAAGGATGATCTGGAAACCGTCGGCAAGCCGATCGACGACAGCCTGAGCTGGCCGTACAACAGCCGCTATTAAACGTGATGACGAGGAGCGCTCCATGAAACCTTTTGCAAAAAAAATATCGCGTCGCGGCTTCACCATCGTGGAGCTGCTGGTGGTGATCTCGATTATGGCGGTGGTCGCCACGCTGGCCACAGGCGCCGTCCTTAAATCGGTCCGGCAAAGCCGCGTCAAACGCATCGACATGACGCAGAAATCGCTCGAAACCGCGCTGATGAGCTACCGGTCGCTGAATGGCGAGTGGCCCTATAAGTTCGATGACCCCGACACGGTGGGCGCCGGCGTGGACAAAAACGCGGCGGATTTTGCGGAAAAGCAGAGCTTCACGGGCAAGGAGAACGCCAAGGTCTTCAAGAAGGTCTTTGAAGAGGTCAAGAAGGGCCGCGCCCTGCTGGACACCTCCAGCATCATGACCCGCGTCAGCAGCGGACGCATGACCGTGCGCGAGGCGCTCGAGCGCGGCGAGAGCGATGTCCCGGTCGGCTACCCCAATCCGGAAAACCAGAGCGAATTCAAGTTTTTCAAGGTGGTCTACTATTTCGCGACGGATATGCTGACGGTCGAAAAGTGACAGACGGTTTGAGAGGAGTGGTGGTCCAGATGCGCACGTACACACGCACAACCCAGAAGAGCCGCAGGACGCGGGGCCGGGACGGGTTCTCCCTGCTCGAGCTGCTGGCCGTGATGGCGATCGTGGCCATGCTCTCCACGCTGGCGGTCACGAGCTACTTCAGCGCCATCCGCGGCATGTCCAGCCGCACCGCGCGCCGCAATTTCACGAACGCGCTCTCGATGGCGCGCCAGCGCGCGTGCATCGACGGCTGCCGCGTCAGCCTGATCATCTTCAACGAGGCCGCCGGGTTCGACACCTCCGGCTCGAAGATCAGCGACCTCGCCGCCTCCTATGTCGTGTGCCGCGAGCTGGGGCGCTTCTCCTTCGTCAGCGAAGACCTGCTGTTCGACGAGTTCGCCGACCTGAATAAGCTGTTCCGCGAGAAGCTCTTGACCGACACCTCCAGCGACGGCGTGGCCGGCGCGATCCGGCTCTACAACCTCAGCGCCGGCTCGTGGTCGCTGGTGCGCCCTTATGTGGAGCAAAAGGAAATGACTGGGGTTAAATTGCCGTACTCAACCCCCAAAAACGATTTTAAAATTTGGGCTTACAAGTTCGAGCGGCTGACCGGCTCCGGCATGCAGTCGTCCGGCGGCGGCAACCCGACGTGGAAGGCCGGCGACTCCTACGGGATCGAGGTGATGCCGGTGCAGTCCCTGCCCAAGGGCTTCTCGTTCAGAGAGCTGAACGCCAACGCCTCCTCGGACGCGTCGCTGACCGACGTGCGCCATGTCACGTTTGAGCCGGACGGCAGCGCGCTGGCCGCCGCGACCTTCACGGTCGAAAGCCAAGACCCGAACGCCAAAGGCGCGAAGTTCACCATCAACAAAAGGGGCGAGATCCAGGTGTCCAATTGACCCGGGCTGAGCGCGGCACCCGATCATCTCAGCATTGCAAAGGACAGCACATGAGGCACACACACCACAGAGCCGGCTTTTCGCTCATGGAGGTCAACATGGCGGTCTTCGTCATGGCGATCGGCATCCTGGGCATGGTGGCGCTCTTCCCGCTCGGGCTGCGCGAGGGTGTCCAGGCGCGCGCCGATCTCAAACAGTCGATGTTCGCCGACCACGCGCTCAACCAGTTGGTCGCGATCCTCTCGCAGACCAACATGACGTGGCAGGTCTGGGAGGACCTCGCCGACGGCTTCGAAGGCACCGGCAAGGATTTCCAGAGCAAGCTCGGCAGCATCGGCAACCTGATGCCCAAAGAGTCCCCGGGCGGCGACGTCAACCTCGCCTCGACCCTGCCGGGCAACTGGACGATCGGCGTGGGCAGCACCGCGCTGGGGAATGACCACTACTGGATCACGTGCGGCATGCCCAAGGACACGCCCTCCGCGCGGCTCTTGGGGATCACCGTGCGCTCGACTGACACCGACGACAAGCGAAAGGTGTGGGGCGAGCGCAACGAGCCTTACTACGCCGAAGTTTTGTTTAACGGCGACCCGACAAAATAGGACCCGCGCCTCCCGCGCGAGCCGTCCGATTGTGGCTAGCATGACAGGATTGACAGGCATGATGAAGAACCGGAATCAAGAGGGCTTTTCGATGATCGAGGTGATGGTCGCCGCGACCATCCTGGTGGTCATCGTCATGATGCTCGGCATGCTCTTTCAGCAGACCAGCGTCGCCTGGCGCACCGGACTGATGCGCAGCGAGGGCTACATGCAGCTCCGCGCCTACATCGGCGCGGTCCAGCGCGACGCCAGCCTGATGGTCGACGCCAACCGGATCCCCAAGGACCTGCTGTGCAGCGACCAGAAGCAGATATTCAGAAGCGACTCCATCCAGTTTTACACCGTCTCCGGAAGCATGAAGACCGCGCCGGGCGGCGCGATGGAGGACTACCGCACGCTCAACTTTATCACGTATGATATCGACGGCACGCGGACGCAGCGCCGGCTGAAGCCGAACGGCACATGGAGCGCCGAAGAACGCGCCGACATCCTCGCTTTTATCAACGACGTTCAGGACAGGGACAAGCCGCAGGTGGTCCCGACCCGCTTTATCGCGGCGTTCTCGGACGTGACGGAACGCGATGAAAACGGCAACTCAATTCCGAACCAGAACCGCTACCCGCTCTATGTGACGGTGGAATCGGAGTTGACCCAGCGCGGCCAGCTCTACGATGTCGGCGCGGAGTGCGCGGGTCCCGACAAGCAGTTCGGTTCCGGCCCGCTCGACCGCGCAAGCAAAGACGATGTCCGCACGTGGGTGCAATAGCCGGCGGGAACGCAGAACGTACAACGCTCAAGTTTTGAACGCTTGGTAAAACCAGAAACCCAGAAACCCGGAACCCGAAACCTTTGGAGAGAGACGTGAACAACCGGATGAAAGAGGCCTTCACACTGATGGAGATGATGGTGGTCATCGGCATGCTGGGCGTGCTGATGGGCGTCACCTTCACGGGTATCGGCCAGGCCCGCACCCGGGCGCGCGTCGCCAAGGCCAATGCCGAGGTCCGCGAGCTGGTGAACGCGCTGCTCGCCTACGAGGCCGCCGAGCAGGAGCTGCCCGTCACGCCCAACCCCGTCGACGCCACCGAAACCGCGCTGGCCGACCTGCTGGGCAACTCGGGCGGACCGGTCTACTTGAATGTGCCCATGAACGGCGGCAAGTTCCTCGACCCCTGGGGGACGCCCTACCGCTTCAGGATCGGGCTCAAGCAGGAGAGCGGCTCCAAGGAGAAGTTTTCCGCCACCGTGACCTTCCCGAACCGTCACCGGCATGTCCGGTGGTAGCACCCTTTTAACAGGTGATAGTATGCTGAACCTTTTAAAAACCTTCCGTTGCGGCGCTAGGCGCCGCGGCTCGGCCCTGCTGATCGTGCTGGGCTTCCTGAGCTTCATGGTCATCAGCGGCGTCTCGTTCGCCATCTACATGCGCACCGAGCGCCAGGCCTCCTCGAACTACCGCCACGCGGTCAACGGGCGCCACCTGCTGAACGCCGGCCTTGCCCGCGCCATGGAGGAGATCGACTCCGAACTGCGCCTGCGCGACAATGACGAACGCAAATTCCCGGACTGGCCCGGCCGGGTGCGGGTCTCGGCCGCGACCGAAGACGAGGATAATGACCGCGACGCGCGCGTGCTGTCGATTGAGTCGCTGAGCTTCCTGCCGCCCTTCCTGATCAACGACGTGCGGCGCTATGCGGTCCGGCAAGGCAGTGACAGTGTGTACGAGGGCGCCAAATGGCGCTCGCTCGAAGGCTCGGTGTTCGGCCGCTACGCTTACGTTTGTGTCAATGTCTCGGACATGCTCGATGTCAACCAGTGCCGGGCGCAGCTCCGCGATGTCTCCACCAACCGGGTGAGCCTCGGCCACCTCTTCGAGACCGACACCCAGCGCACGGATTTCGACCAGGATGCCGAGGACGACGGCCATTATTTCTCTCTGCAGGATTTCTACGCCACGCGTTACGAGCGGGAGAAAACCGAGGTCAGCAGCCCTTTCCACATGTACATCAAAAACGGGAATTTCCAGCCCTTTGAAAATTCGGACCTGCTCAATCAGGTGTTCATCGCCGACAGCATCGCCAAGCCCGAGCCCGTCAAAAAAGACGCCTGCAACATCTGGCTCAACCCGCCGATCGCCCCTACTCTGCTGAACATCCGCAAGCCCGATCCGGGACAACTGTCGGGCGCCGTTGAGAACACATTCTGGGACGCACTCCGCAAGGCGAAGCCCGGGGCGATGCCGAATGAGCAGGTTGTGGCTGCATTGCTCAAGGATTATATCGATGAAGACAACGTGCCTTCCATGCTGAATGTGCCGTGTCTGGAGCGCGTGCCGATGGTCAGCCAGATCGTGCTCGACAACGACATCTTCTGCCCGAAAATCACCACCGCCACGAAACAGGTCGGAAATCCCGCCCGCGATGTCACCGTCTACTCCGTGCAGCTCTTCGGCATGCCGACCGCTGAAACGACCATCAGTGCGCCGCTTTATGTGGAACTGGTGTGGCCGTTCAAACACACCGAGCTGCGTCCGGATACGGCGTCGTTCGATATTGAATTGGATGCGTATCTCAAGCTGCACCGGACACATAGCGACATGAAGACCACCAGTTTCCCGGACGCGGGCTCCTGCATCAAGCTTAAACACACGCGTACCTCAATCCAAAAGTTTTGGCGCACCGCCTTCACCAGCGAGAACGACTGCTTCTACAAAATGGACCTGGAGGTGGAAGCGCCGAGGGCGGACGTGGTGTATGATATCGTCGACAGTGACGGCGCTTTCTCGGCGGACTTCGCCGAGGGGCAGGATTTCAGCGTGTCATTCATCATCTTTGCTCGCATCCGCAACAATGCCGGCGACTACGTGGATTGCGCGCCGCAAGGACCGCCCATTTTCCCCGAGGCGTCAACCTTTGCCGACACGCCCAAACTCTATTTCCAGACCGATAAACGCACGGCCAAGGCCGTCGGCATGAACATGCAGCCGATCCCGTATCTGTGGACCGGCCTGGATGTGGCGGATCCGCGTTTCAACCACAACGCCGCGAACTGGGTGCCCAACAGCGAGACCAAAGAGACCTTTGTTGGTGTCAACCCCTCGACAAAGAAGCTGCTGCAGCCACCGCTGGAAGGGCGCGACGCCGATCTGTTCATGTTCGTTTCGGACATGGGGGCGCTGCACTCGCCCGGCGAGCTGGGCTTCATCGTCCGCCCGGACAATTTCCGCGATCCCTCCAGCGGCCCTTCCCGTGATTTCCGGGACGCCGGGCTCGAGCCGATCGAGAAAGATTTCATGTTCCGCACCCTCCGCACCTACGACCACGGGGACGGCTACAAGCGCGATGACATCTATAATTACTTCTACGCGATGAGGGCCGACGGCACGCTGCCCGGCGCGCGCGTGAACCCGCTCTCGGACATGCCGGAGGTGCTGGAAGCCGCGCTCTGGGACACCCCGCTGGACTATTGGATCGCCTCGACCAACAACGGGCTCTCTGCGGCGCAGCGTAAAAACCTGACGTTCACGCGCCATGCGCGCTATTTCAGCACGACGACATCCACCGACAGCAACTGGAAGAGCTTCCGTGACGCGTGGGCGGACGGTCTGGATAAAGTCATGAAAGAAAGCAAGAATCCCAACACCGTGTGGAGCAAGACGCTCTCCGACTATTACGGCGACGCGCAATGGCTGGCGTGGTACTCGGAAGACGTGGCGCGCAAAAATATCTTCGGGATCAATGTGCCGAACGCGCTGCACGAGATCGACCGCAAGATGCTCTACTCGTTCTCGCTCGACTCCTTCTCGGACCGCCAGCAGCTCTTCCTCTACTTCATCCGCGCCGAGGCCACGGTGCCCTCGTTCGGCGGCGGCACGGAAGTCGGCCTGCAGTCCCTGGCCGGCGGCCGCGCCGTGGCGCTGGTCTGGCGCGACCCCTATCCGCGCGGCTTCGTCAAAGACAATGATGACGACAACGGCAACGATGCCATGGACAAGGACGAGGATTGGTACCCGGACGGTGGCTACAAAGACCCTTGGCGGCAGTATCCCGGTCACGGAAGCACCTCGCGCTACCAGGGCTACCACGACACCCGCGTGCTCTTCTTCAAGCAGCTCGGACAGTAGCGCGGATGCAGGGAGGAGTTGGGAGTTAGGAATTAGGAGTTAGGAATTAGGAGTTGGGAGTTGGAAGCAAGCCCGCCGCGCGGCGGTGCCGCGAATGATCGAGGGGGTAACTTTCAACGCTCAACGTTCAACGCTCAAGTTATGGACGAAGCGGGTGCCGTGATCGGGTGGATGGCGGGGAGCGGGTTTTGTGCGGAGCACCGGGAGGACTGGGGGCGCGGACGGCCTCGTCCGCGGCAGAGAACAGTGCCCGGATTAGGAGGACGAGCGGACGCTCGTCCCTCCCCCCTGCGACAGGTCGTGCGGAACACCGGGAGGGGCAAGCGTCGGCTTGCCCTGGATTTTGTCTTAATCCTAATCTTAATCTTAATCCTAATCTTCACCGGCTTTTAGCGGATTCGGATTAGGATTAAGATTAGGATTAAGATTAAGATTATGATTGGTTGAGGAGGGGCGTGACAGATGACGAAGATCATTGTTGTGACCGTATTGGCGGCGGCGTCCGCCGTCTGCGCGGCTGAGTCGGGAGCGCGGGCGTCCTCGCCCGCAACGTTGACCCCCGGCGTACTGCAGGCCGGGACTCCGGACGTACTCAAAACGATTGCCGGGCAGACGGTCACCACCGTCGAGGCGTGGGAGCAGGTGCGCCGGCCCGAAGTGCTGGAACTCTTCAAGACGCACGTCTTCGGCCGCAATGCCGTCGAACGGCCCGCGACGCTGCGCTTTGAGCCGATCGAGCCGGACCGCGAGATGATGGAGGGGCGGGCGCTGCGCAAGCGCGTCAGCATCCGCTACAGCGGCCCGGGCGGCGAAGGCGCGATCGCCCTGACCGCCTTCATCCCCAAGACCGTGCGGCCCGCGCCGGCCTTCGTGCTGATCTGCAACCGCTCGTCCGCCAAACATATCGATCCCGACCGCCTGGAAAAGAATCCCTTCTTCCCGGCCGAGGAACTGATCGCGCGCGGCTATGCGGCGCTGGCGTTCCATAACGGCGACGTCGACCCCGATGTCCACGACGGCTTCACCAACGGCGTGCACGCGGTGTTCCAGCCCGATCCCTCCGTGCGCAAGTCTGACGCCTGGGGCACGATCGCGGCCTGGGCGTGGGGCGCGAGCCGCGTGATGGACTGGATCGAGACGCAGCCGGGCATCGACCGCATGCGCGTCGGCGTGGTGGGCCATTCACGCGGCGGCAAGACCGCGCTCTGGTGCGGCGCGACCGACACGCGCTTTGCCCTGACGATCTCCAACAACTCCGGCTGCGGCGGGGCCAAGTTCAACCGCATGGCGCTGCCCAAGTCCGAGAGCATCGCCCGCATCAACAAGAGTTTTCCGCACTGGTTCTGCACGAATTACAAACAGTATGGCGACAACGAGGAGGCGCTGCCGGTGGACCAGCACATGCTGGTCGCGCTGATTGCGCCGCGCCTCGCGTATGTCGCCTCGGCCACGCTGGATGACTGGGCCGGACAGCCCGGCGAGTTTCATTCCTGCGTGCTCGCCTCGCCCGTGTGGCGCCTCTACGGCCAACAGGGCCTCGTCCCGGGGGCGCGGACGGCCCCGTCCGCGGAAGAGCAGGCCTCTGCGGCCGCCATGCCGCCGCCCGACACCCCGCTGCAGCAGGGGCGTGTCGGCTATCACCTGCGCACCGGCAAGCACGACCTCTCCCTCTACGACTGGCAGCGCTACATGGATTTCGCGGACAGACACCTCAAATAAGTAATAAGGAACAAGTAATAAGTAATAAGGAACAAGTACTAAGGAAAAAGGAGGAGGGAGCGCTTTTCAGGCTGACGATGAAAGGATAAGGGGAAGTGGTCCTCAAACGAAGCCGCAAAGGTTATGATAGGGGAAGCGGGGCTGGCTATGATTCCGCAATGGGTGATCGAAAAAAAACGCGACGGCGGCATCCTCGAGGCGGATGACATCCGTGCGTTCATGGAGGGCTACACGGCCGGTACGATCCCGGACTATCAGATGGCCGCGCTGGCCATGGCGATTTTTTTCCGCGGCATGACGCCTGAGGAGACGGCGGTGCTGACCGACGCCATGATGCGCTCCGGCGACTGCGTGTCGTTCGCGGCATGGCCGCGCCCCACGGCGGACAAACACTCGACCGGCGGCATCGGCGACAAGCTGTCACTGATGCTCGGACCGCTCGCCGCCTCGGCCGGCCTGGCGGTGCCGATGATCTCCGGGCGCGGGCTCGGCATCACCGGCGGCACGCTCGACAAACTCGAAGCGATCCCCGGCTACTCCTCGCAGCTCTCGATCCCCGAGTTCCAGCGCGTGGTCGCGGAGGTCGGCTGCTCCATCATCGGCCAGACCGCGCGTCTGGCGCCGGCCGACAAAAAGCTCTACGCGCTGCGCGACGTGACCGGCACAGTCCCCAGCATCCCGCTGATCACCGCCAGCATCATGGCCAAAAAGCTCGCTGAGGGGGCCGACACGCTGGTCTTTGACGTCAAGTGCGGACGCGCCGCTTTTATGCAGACGCCCGACGCGGCGCGCGCGCTGGCGCGCAGCCTGCTGCGTGTCGGCCGGGCGCTGGGACGCCGCATGGGCGCGCTGATCACCGACATGGCGCAGCCGCTGGGGCGCACGGCCGGCAACGCGGTTGAGGTGGCCGAGGCGATCGAAACCCTCAAGGGCGGCGGTCCGGCGGACACCCGCGCGCTCACGATCGAGTTGACCGCGCTGATGTGCGAGCGTGCCGGCGTGATGAGTGACCGCGCGGCGGCGCGGCGCGCGCTGGCCGAACGGCTGGATGACGGCCGCGCGCTGGAGGTGTTCAGGCGCATGGTCGAGGCGCACGGCGGCGACGCGCGCGTGATTGACGAACCGTTGCGCCTGCCGCAGCCCGGCGCGGTGCTGGAGGTACCCGCGCCGCGAGACGGGATCGTCACCGAGGTCGACGCGCGGCAGATCGGGCGCGTGGTGCTGCAGTTGGGCGGCGGTCGAACTGCCACCGACGACGTGATCGATCCGGCCGCCGGCGTGGACCGGCTGGTGCAGGCCGGCGAGCCGGTCGCGCGCGGCCAGCCCCTGATGCGGCTGCTGGCGCGCGACGCCGCGCGCGCCGGGGCGCTGCTGCGGGAGGCCGCTGCGGCGGTGCGGCTCGGCGCGGAGCCGCCGGCCGAACGAAAGCTGGTGATGGAAGAGGTTGGCGAGGGGGACGAGTTTCAAACAACGGAGAATGACTTTGGACACTCAGATGCGGCGGACACTGATCGCGGCGGCGCGTGAGGCGGCGGCGCGCGCCTACTGTCCCTACTCGAACTATCCGGTGGGCGCGGCGTTGCTGACGCGCGACGGCCGCATCGTCACCGGCTGCAACGTCGAAAACGTCTCGTTCGGCCTGACGCTCTGCGCGGAGCGCACGGCGCTCGTCAAGGCGGTCAGCGACGGGCAGTGCGGGTTCGCGGCGCTGGCGGTGGCGGGCGGCGACCAGACCGCCGCCGCGCCGTGCGGGGCCTGCCGTCAGGTGCTGGCTGAATTTTGTGCGCCGGAGATGCCGGTCTTTTATGCGCGGCTCACCGGCGGAAGGTGTGTCGCGACCACCGTGGGCGCGCTGCTGCCGCAGGCATTCACGAAAAATTAGGAAAAAGGGGGGACTATGCAACGGATCGTTGGAATGCTGGTGCTGGCGGCGGGGATGGCGGCGGCAGAGATGCCGGCCGGTCTGACGCTGCGTTTCACCTGTGATGAACTCCGCAACAACGGCACGCTGCTGCCCGACATGACAGGCAGCAACAGCAACGGGCGTGCCTCCGGCGTGCGCTATGCGTCCAGCGGACGGCTCAACGCCTGCTGCGAGTTCACCGGCACCAAGAGTTCGGTGCTGGTCACCAATTCGCCCCTGTTGGAGAGCCGTCAGACGACGGTGGGCTTCTGGATGAAAACCCGCAAGGCCGAGTGGCCCGAGCGCACGCTGATCGAAAAGCACCCGGAGACCGGATACGCGCTGCGGCTGGTGACCGGCAAGGAGTCGGCGAACAAAGGCAAGCTGCGTGCCACGGTCGCGGGCAAGACGATTCTCAGCGACGTCGCGGTGGCCGACAACAACTGGCACCATGCCGCGCTGAGCATCGACGGTGTGAATGCCGTTCTCTATGTGGACGGGGTGGCGCAGAAACAGCGGGCCGCGCTGGGCGACGCGTTCAGCACGCAAGGCGCGGATATGTGGCTTGGCGCGAGCCGCGTGCCGGCCGATGCGAAGAACAGGGACGCCACTTTCGAAGGCATGCTGGACGAGGTGCTGGTCTTCAACCGCGCGTTGAGCGAGGCTGAAGTCAAGGACGCCATCGCCGCCACCAGGCCGAAGTTCACCAAGTGGCAGGTCGAGCGCCGCCTCAAGGAGCTCAAGGACCTTTACGACCGGGGCCTGCTCACGCAGGAGTTTTACGACAGTAAGGTCAAAGAGTGCGAGGTTTCGCCGTAGGCGCGCGATTTTTTTCTGTTGAAGGGGGAATGGCAGATATGAGGTTATACACATCTCAGTCGGGCTTCGGCGCACAAAAGCACATGACTTTTCATACGTGGGACACGCTCTTCGCGGGGGACGCCTGTCGCTGAGTTATGGAGTGCGGCGGCTTGCCGCCGCTTTGGAAAGCGGGAGCAAGCTCCCGCACTCCAAACCGCCCCCCC
>JAQUEX010000315.1 GCA_028684935.1 Kiritimatiellia bacterium
ACCGGCCCGTCTCTTTTAGCATCGCCAGCATGACCTCGGCCATGGCGTCCGGCTCGAAGATCACACCGCGGCAGTGTTCGCGGAACCACGCCTCGTTGCCCATGCCGGGCCCGTGGCGGCGCAGGGTGTGCGCGTAGGAGACGCAGGGATCGGTCTCGATCATGCCGCCGGGGAATGTGTATTTTTCCCACGGTTTGCGCCAGGAGAGATGGCGGTCGAAGCGGTAGACGCCGGCGGCGCCGGGGATCTGCCGCAGGCGCTGGTAGACGCGGTACGGCACGCCGGTGCCGCCCATGCCCGGCTCCCAGTTGTTGACGCCGCCGAGGGTCGAGGTCCCGCCCAACGTCGGCTCCTTCTCGATCAGAATCACGGAGGAGCCCAGATGCGCGGCAGACCACGCCGCCGCGAATCCGGCACTGCCGCCGCCGATGACGGCGACATCGCAGGTGAGCGCGGTTTTTTGTTCGGCTGCGCATGCCCATGCGGCGCACAACAGCGCCGGCAAGATCCGTGTGTTTTGTTTTGTTATTGTCATTGGATGCTCAAGAGTGTTCCTTGGGCCGACAGGACCGCAACGACCTGATTGTCTTTGATCTGAAGCACGCTTTTGAAGTGATCGGGCACGCCGCTGAGCGTCCAGTTCGTCAGCAGGGCGTCCGTGCTGGCGGCGTCGATACTGCTGAAAAGAATCAGAGTGTAAATGCCGGCAGATACGTCCGCGCCGTCACTGTCGAGTCGCAAGCTGCCCGAGCCGGTGACCGTCAGCGTGCCGATGTCGGGCGGCATGCCGTCGGTGACCGCCAAGGTGCCGCCGCTGAGCGTGAGGTCGCCGTCGAATCCGGCGACCGCGTTCAGGGCGGTCACGCCATCGCCGGCGCAGACCAGGGTTCCGCTGCCGCTCAGCGTGTCCACGGTCAGCGTCGCACCGGACGCCACCGAGACATCCGCTTGCCCGGAGGCGGTGAGAGATGCAACGGTCTGCGAGGCCGGGAAACGGACAAGGGCGTTGGTCAGATTCAATCCGCCGGTCAGGGTGTCGGTGGCGGCCAGAGTCAGCGGCACGCTCGATCCCAAGGTCAGAGGGCCTGTGCCTGCTACGGAAGAAAGCGTTGCCGGTGCCGCCCCGTCAACGTGCAGCGCACCGCCCGCCGCCGACGTGGTCACCGACGGCAGCGTGACTGTTCCGCCCGGCTCGGCGTAGCCCGCCGAGAGCGCGCCGAACCATTTCCAGTTCAGGTAGGCTTGGGTGTCCATGCTTTCGCGTTCGCTGAGTTTGCGGGTGTAGAGGATGACCTCCGCGAGCTGCAGGCCGCCGGTGCGGTTGGCTCGGTTCTCGGGGTCGGTGTAGAGGTAGGCCTCGCAGGCAAAGGAGTTGGCGATGCTCGAGCCTTCCAGCACCTGGCCCAACAGCGAGAAGCTGTTGAGTGTGACCGGATACATGCCTGGATTGATGCGCAGGCCGTTCAGATAGCAGTCGCCGGTGCGAACGTTGGGTTGACCGGTCGGATTCCATACGAAGGGCGTGCCCAGACGCGTGAAGTGGCTGCGTACGCCGAACAGCGGCAGGTAGGTGCCGAGCGGGGCGCTCATCGAGTTCTTCAGATTCATGACCAGGAAGAGCGAGCGGATCACGATATTGGTGTCCCAGGCGAGGAATTTTTTAGAGCCGATAGCGCCGAAATCGATGACCGGCAGGCCGTTCAAGGCATTCGCCGTGACGCTCGGTCCGAAGCCGCTGTAACTGAAGGCGTAATGGCTGCCGCCGGAGGCGTCGTCCCAGCGCGCGACTTCGCTGCCGTTGAGCGTGACGTTCGTCGTCGCGTCGAGATGCAGCGCGGCGTCCGGGGCGGGGGCCAGGGGTGTCTGATACGCCGAGAGCTGCAGCGTGCCGCCGGAAAGGTAGACGTCGCCGGCCACGCCCGCGTTCCGGGCGATGATCGATGTGCCGGACGGCACGTTGAGCGTGGCGGTCTGCGCGACCGTCAAGACGTCAGCCTGCACCTCTTGGCTGTCCGCGTTGCGCAACGTGTTCCAGCCGTTGATCTGCACGGTGTTGAGCTGCGGGGCGGCGTAGCCCGGCAGCACCTTGTTGAACCATTTGTGATAGAGGTAGGCTTCGGTGTCGCGCCGTTCCTCCTCGGTCAGCACGCGTTGGTAGAGGATGACCTCGGCCAGGCGCTGACCGCCGGAACGCTCCGGATAGTAGGGCGCGACCATGCCGCCGCGCATGGCGAACGCGGAGGCGCTGCCGCCGGTTTCGTTCTGGTTCCAAATGAAGGAGACGAGGTCGTAACCGCCCGAGAGCCCTGCGTACTGGTGATCGACCTCCTGCCCGTTGATCCATGCGCGGTTGGCTGTCGGGGCGGCGAGATCCCAGAACAGGGCGTGGTCCCTCGTGAGCGGCGTCCGGTACTGTCGGGTGGTGTAGTCCCCTTTGCTGGCGTAGACATCCATGCCGCGCTCGAAGCTGCATGTCAGGCCGTCCTTGGCACCTAGCAGGATGCCGCCGCCCTCTTGGCTGCCGACGATCATGAAGACCGTCCGGATGCCGCCCAGCGGCGTCTCGTTCCAGAGCATGCCGCGGCATGAGCCGGCCGGTCCGAAGTCGACCACGGGCAGGCCGTTCAGCGCGTTCTGCACGAGAAAAGGCGCGAGCAGGCCGGTGCGGTTGCCCTGTGAGACCGCGAGACGGACGCCGGTTCCGGCTGTGGTGAGCGTACCGTTCTTGTCGAGCCATTGGCCGACCAGCGTGTTGCCGCCGGATTGCGAGGTGACGAGCGTCGATGCGTCGCTGGCGTCCACATGAAAGGCCGGTCCGTTGGCCGGCGCTGTCGGAATCGGCCGCTGGTCGTTCAGCGCCAGGGTGAGGGAGTTGATCAGCGTGATCACACCGCCGAAGGCGCGGTTTGTCTGGATCGCGAGAGTGGCATCGCCTTCGCCGGTCAGGCGGTAGCCGCCTGTGAGTTCGCCGATGTCGACGGTGGTGTCGCTGCCGCCGACAAACAGCGATCCGGAGAACGAGGTGTTCAGTGTGTTGAAGTGCTGGCGCGTGCTGAAAGCGGCGGCTTTGAAGGTCAGCGAGGCGTCGCCTGAGACCAGCGGCTCGGTGTTGAGTTCAAAGGTGTCGTTGTCGATGATGGTTTTCAGAAAAGAGCCGTCCGGAAGGACGCCCGGTCCGGAGGCGAGGATTTGACCGGCCGAGAGGTCGGCGACGGAGACGCCTGACACGCGCGTCACGCGACGGGAAGCGGTGTCGAGCATGAAAACGCCGATCTGGTCTGCGGGGCGGGAGGGGCGTCCGCCGATGCGTATCTGGCCGCCCGCGCCGGTGAAAACGATGCCGTCGGGCTGGAGGTGATTTAGCGCCAGCGTGTTTGTGGAGTCGGCGTCCTGACGGAAGTCCAGTCCCAGAACGCCCATGCTCACGGTTACGGGGCCCGACATCTCTGCGCGCCGGTACGGATACAGGGCTTGGTTGCCGACCTTGGTGAAGCCGCCGCTGCCTTTCAGCGTGCTGCGCAGTTCAACTTTTCGGTTATCCGTGCGGATGGTGAGCGGGGCGCCATCGAGCGTGATGCTTGATCCCTCGACGCTGACGGCGGTTCCCGAAGGTGCGGGTGCGATCCACTGCATATAGCCGAGCGTGACATC
>JAQUEX010000316.1 GCA_028684935.1 Kiritimatiellia bacterium
CGGCGCGCCAGCGGCAAGCCCAAGCCCAATCCGCCTGACTTGGTTGTGCTGAACGGCGAAAAGAGCTTCGCCTGGACCTCCGGCGCGATCCCCGGTCCGTTATCGCTCACCGTCACGACGAACGAGCGGTCGTCGCCCGTGCCGGAACAGCTTACGCGGACGCGGACACAGGGCCCCTCGACAGCGGCCACCGCCTCACACGCATTGATGATGACGTGCGCCAGGCCATCCACCAGCGAGGGTGCATCGGAAGAAAAAACGGGGAGTCCCTCTGCAAGTTCGAAGGCCACGATTGCGGACTGTTTCGGGCAGACTTCGGCGGCGCGCGCGCAGGCCTGGCGGATCAGGTCCGGCAGCGCATTCTCGCGCGGCGCCAGTTTCTGCGGATGCGCAAACGCGTTGATCTGCGTGATGATCGCATTCAACCGGCCGACCTCGCCTTTGACCACACCATAAAAACTCTGGCGGAACTCTTCATCGGCATATCGCTCAGGCAGCAGTTGCGCGAACGTGCTGATGGCGACCAGCGGATTCCGCACTTCATGGGACATGGCGGCGGCGAGGTCGCTCCAGAACGCGTGGCGATCCAGTTCTTCCTGTTTTTCGCGCAACAGACGTTCGTGAGAGACATCCGAGAGCAGCAGCATGGCGCCCATACAGGCGTCGCGTCCGCCGATCAGATGGCCGTCCACACGAATGGCTCGCCGGGTTCCGGGATCGGTCCAAACGGTCGGCTCCGGCACGGCACGGCTGCGGATCGTCCGCAACACGACATCGGCCAGGCGGCTGCCGGCCTTCTCTACCGGACGGCCCACGGTCTGTTCGGCCGTCACGCCCAAGATCTGTTCGGCGGCACGGTTGAACCAGCGGACGGTCCCCTCTTCCGAAACAGCCAGAATGCCGACCGGAAGCGCTTCGAGCAGATTCTCGGCCAACGTCTTTTGAACCGCCAGTTCTTCAAGCAGCAGTGCGTTTTCCAGCAGCGTGGCCACCTGCTCGCCCATGACCGAGAAATCAGTCAGGTCCCGGGACGTAAACGGGATGCCCGTGGCGCGGTGCCCGACAACGATCCATCCCAGCAGGCCATGTTTCCCCAACAACGGGATGATGATTTCGGCACCGGCCGCATCCAAAACACTTTGCAGCATGCGCCGTTCCCGCAGGTCTGAGACATGCCCGAGATGGGCGCGGCAGACCAGATACGCATGCCGTTCGAGCCAACGCACAAAGAGGTCTTGCGGCGCATAGATCAACATGCTCGCCGCGTCAAGGCACCGGACTCCGGCCCACAGCCGATAGCCGCTTTCTCCCTGCAAGCGCGCAAAGGTGCCGACCCGGGTGATGCGTCCCGCCGCAGCGACCCCTTCGACCACCTGCTCCATCAGTTTACGGATATCGTGGACATGGCGCGAAGCGCGCCACACCTCGTCAAGCGGGGCCGCTTCGCGCTCGGGTGATTCGACATGCGGCACGGCGCTTCCGCTCTGCAGGAGGAGGGCCTGCTCACGAAAAAGATTCAGTTCCTCGTGTGCGCCATGCAAGACGATCGCCTGACGCAGCGTCTGCCGCAACGTTTCAGCCGGCGAGTCCAGCGCCTGGCAGGCGAAAACCCCGGCCTGCAAGCAGTCACGGAACGGCTCAGATTCGGGAACGCCATAAGCGACGGTCTCGCTGCGAGCCTGAGGCGACAGTTCCGTCAACGCCATTTCGCCGTCGGGGTGCCGCAGATCCACGAGACGGATCGCGGCATCGTGTTGTCCTCCGGACCAGTCCAACCGGCTGTCCGCAGCGCACACCGTGGCGATCCCGTTGAATGTCATGGCCAGCCGGTGCGGCAACGCCGAATCGAGAGTCAACAGCAGACACAGGGGAGGTGCGGAGGTCATATTGCTCCTTTTGAGGCATGCGTGTCACCGGGCGGCGGCTCGGCGATCAGCGGGAAGAGAACGCGGAAACAGGAGCCCTTCTCGGTGGAGTTTTCCAGATCGATCATGCCGCGGTGTTCCAGCACGATCCCGTGCGCGACCGAAAGCCCCAACCCGGTTCCGTTCGTCTTCGTTGAAAAAAAAGGGTCGAACACGTGCGGCCACTGTTCAAGCGGGATCCCGCATCCTGTGTCACGCACGCGGACCTCAATCCACGCCTGCGCGTCGGGCATGCCGGGATACGGCACCAGCACGGCCCGGGCGATACACGTCGTCTGAACCGTCAACACCCCGCCCTGACCCATCGCGTCGATCCCGTTGAGGAAAAGGTTCAGGAACACCTGGCTGAGCAGCCGGTCCTCGCCCGGCAAGCGGTCGGACGGGGCTTGGTAACAGCGTTCAAACACCACGCGTTTAGCTTTCATTTGCTGTGCGGCCAGCCGGCCAGCCGCATCGAGAACCGCATGCAGGGACACCGGCACCAGTTTGGGTTTGACCGGCCGCGAGAAGTTGAGCAGTTGTGTCACGATGGTGTTGATCCGCTCGACCTCAGTCGCCAGGAGCGGAACGAACGTCGCACGGAAATCCGGATCGTCGTAGCGGCTGGGCACCAGTTGCGTGAACGTTTTCAGGCAAACCAGCGGATTTTTGATTTCATGCGCCATGCCGGCGGCCAAGGTTCCGATGCTGGCGAGCCGGTCGCTGCGCCGGATCTGCTCCTCCAACCTGCGCAGCCGAGTGGTATCCTGCAGGACGACCAGCACACCGGAGGCGACGCCTCCGACCCCGCCAAAAACGGCCGTCGCGAAGCGCACGGAACGTTCATCCGGAGAGCGCGGATCGAGGATGAGATCCGAATCCCGCACGCACTTGCCCGTAGCCAGGCTCGCCAGCGCTTCGTCGCGCAGGGCATCGGGCAGGATCTGCGACACCGGCTTGCCGATCACCGTTCTGCCATGCCGTTCCAGGCCCAGCAGGCGGTGCGCCTCGCGGTTGCACACGGTGACGCACCCATTGGAATCCGTAGCGATCACGCCCGAGACCAGATTATCCAGCAACACCTCGTTGTAGACCCGCGCATCATGAAGCCGTGTGTAGAGGACTGCATTCTCGATCGCAATCCCCATCTGGTCCCCCAGCACCTTCAACACGTTTTCTTCGCGCCGTCCAAAGAGATGACCGTCGGCACGCACGCCCAGCAACAGAAACCCCACCATGCCGTTGTTCGATTTCAAGGCGACGGCCACCTCGGCATGGAGCCGGGCCAGAGCCCGCTCGGCCAGCGCATGTAACGGGGTCCCGCCGGCGCGCCGCAAAACGTCACGCGACAACGGAAAGCGTTCTGTTCGAAGCGCGCAGAGGACCGGATCGCCGTCGGCCACCTTTTCCCCGCCTGGCAGCAACGGTCCGCTGTGCGCGCGCAAGACAAACTCCGAGCCCTGCCGCAGGTAGACGCGAACAAGCGTCACCTGGAGCGAGTCCTGAAGCAAGCGGCAGAAATCACGGAACAGTTCATCCAGGGTCGTGACGGAACGCGTCAGGTCGCTGCCCTCATGCACCAGTCGCGACAACGCGTCATGCCGGTCGAAAAACAGGCGGTCCGCGCCATATCGCAAGAACGCGTGCGCCGGCGCGAGCAACAGCGCGACCCCCGTGGCGGCGGCGACATGCGCAATGGTCCTCAGCAGTTCAGGCGCCGTACCGGGCAG
>JAQUEX010000317.1 GCA_028684935.1 Kiritimatiellia bacterium
GTGTTGGTGGCCGTCAGGATCAGCGTGCCCAGGTCGGTCTTCTCGAACGGCCCCTCGCCGCCGATCAGGCAGGCCACGGTCGCGGTGGCTCCGTTGGCGATTTCAAAGCGGCCGCCGGGGTAGACGTCCGAAGCCGTGACGGTCATGTTGCTGAGCCAGATGCCGCGGTTGGCGTCGTCGAGCGTCAGGCTGGCCTGGGCGCGCAGGACCGAGCCGTTCAGCGTCAGATGGCGGGGATTCCAGACCGGTGGGTTGCCGCCTAGGTTGTTTTCGTTGAAAAGTGTGAGCTTGCCTCGGCCGGTCATCTTGACAGGGCCGGTGAAGGCCGTGTTGTCGGCCGACAGTTGGATCTCCTTCATGTCGCCCGAGCGGCGCGGGATGAAGAGGTTCAACGCGCCGCCGCCCGTGAGCGGGGCATAGAAGAGGAGGATGCGGCGGTCGAGTTCCGTGCCGGTGCCGAAAGTCGCCGTCGCGCCCTCCGGGATGGTGATGGCGCCGTAGATCTTGGCGGTGGTGTTGCCCTGGCCGTTGTTGATCGTTCCGCGCAGGATCATGGCGGGGACCGTGATCGAGGCGTTGTCTGGGCCTTTCCAGAGGATGTTGCCGGTGACGGTCAGCAGATCGCCCGCGAAGGTGTGGCTGCCCGTGATCGGCGTGCGCAACTGATAGTTCGCCACGTAGGTGTCGCCGGCTTTGGGCGCCTGCCCGTCGTCCCACTGCACGCCGGTGTTGAACGACGAGGTGTTCATCGCGTCGCCTGCCTTCATGGTGTGCTCGACCGCCTGAACCGGGGCGGCGGAGAAGAGGGCAGCTATAGCGGCAAGCGTGTGAACCATCAATGAGCGAATCGGTTTCATGGCGGTTGCTCCTTCGTTTTCGCGTTTTGTTCCATATAACTCGGGGAATCAGTGCGCGCTGATAGAGTCGATAATACTATGGGGCGCGGCGACCGTCCAGCCGGGAAAAGGGGGGGGGTGGGGGGGCACACGGCGCCGCAGTGCCGATAGTAATCGGCTGTTGGTGGCCGGGGTACGGCAGACGAATGCGAGAAATGGCGGAAACGGGGCGGCACAGGCTGGTGTACCGACTTCAGTCGGCCTGGCCCGTACCCGCCGGTACACCAACAGGGGCCATGATCCCGCGCCTTCCGATTCTCCTCGCACCCGCCTGCCACACCCCACACCCCCTGCCCACCAACCGATTACGTGCCGTTATTGCGGCGGGTCAGTTTTTTTGAGATACTTCGTCTGAATCTACGTTCCGGTTTGGAACGAACACGGACTACAAAGAAGGGGAAGATCTCATGATGCAGTTTTCTCGCCGCGGTTTCATCAAGGCCGGCGCCGCCGGTCTGGCGCTCGCCGCGCCGGCGCTGTCGCAGGCCGCCGCGTTGGTCGGCAAAAAGGCCAAGATCCAGACGGGCGTACAGCTCTATTCTGTGCGCAAGCTGTGCGAAAAGGATTTGATCGGCACGCTCAAGGCGATCAAGGAGATGGGCTACGTCGGCGTCGAGTTCGCCGGCTACTACGGCAAGAGCGCGACAGAGCTGAAGCAGATCCTGTCCGACCTCGGCCTGGTCGCCTGCGGCACCCACACGGGGCTCGATTCGATCAAGCCGCAGAACATCGCCAAGACCATCGCGTTCAACCAGGAGATCGGCAACAAGTACCTGATGGTGCCGGGCATGAACGCCAAGGACGCCCAGGGCTGGATCGATTTCGCGAAGATTTTCTCCGACGCCGCAGTGACCGCCAAGGCGGCCGGCATGTTTGTCGGCTACCACAACCACCAGCACGAGTTCAAAGACAAGTTCGACGGCCGCTGCAAGTGGGAGATCTTTTTCAGCAACGCGACGGCGGACGTCTGCCAGCAGATGGACGTCGGGCATGTGGTCTCAGCCGGCGAGGATCCGGTCGCTTGGCTCAAGAAGTTCCCGAACCGCTCGCGCACGCTGCATGCGAAGGAGATTTATCCCGGCCCCGGCATCTTGGGCCAGGTGCCGGAAGGCAAGCAGGGCGTGAAGTGGGACGAGGTCTTCGCGGCCGCCGAGGCGGATGTGACCGAGTGGTACATCGTGGAGAGCGAGGCGGATCCGAACACGCTCAACAACATCCGCGGCTGCATCGAGTTCCTCAAGTCCAAAGGCCGCGCCTGAGGCGAGTCGGGAGCGCGGGCGTCCCCGCCCGCCACACCGATTCATCCGTTCACGGCTGAAAGAGCGGCGCCAGTTCCGGTGCCGCCAGCACGCGCCCGAGCGTGGGCCGCAGCGGCGTCAGCTCCGCCGCGCGCACCGCAGCGGGCGCGTGGCGTTTGTAGGCCTCGCCCCACACGCCGCAGGCCGCCGCGCGTTCGCCGGCCGGCAGGAACTTCCAGATGCTTTCCAGCAGTCTGAAATAGTCGTAGAGAGCCTGCTGCTCGGCGGAGAGACCCGGCGCCGCCCCGTATTCGAAATCGACGAAGAGCAGCGCGCCCGAGGCGCGGTCGCGCAGGATGTTCGCGAGGCTCATGTCCATGTGCGTCACCCCGGCGGCGTGCAGGCGGGCGATGGCCGGCAGCGCCTCGGCTGCGAGCGCGAGGCGCGACCGCCCGCCGCGCGCGGCCTCATCCTCCAGCGGCCGTGCGTCGCGGTAACCGCTGATCATGCCGTGCGCGTCGCGCCACAGCGGCGGCGGCGTGAGCCCGGACGGGGCGCCGCGCGCATACGCCTGCCATTCGCGCGCCAGCTTCTCCGCAGGCGGCAGCGACACAAACGGCAGGCCCGCCGCGGCCGGAGCCGAGGGCGCGCACGCGGGATCGGCCAGTCGCAGGTAGCCGGCGGGCCGCCCCTCCCGCAGGATCTGGCAGACCACATCGCGCCCGCGCCCGCCGGCCGCGCGCCAGGTGACCGGCCCGCCGAACAGCCGCTCCGCCGCCGCCCGGTAGTCGGCCTCCAGGCGCGGTTGCGCCGCGCGCCAGGCGCGCCGGCGCCGCCACCATCTTTTCAGTGCCCGCATCATGTTCCCTTTATGGTTGGCCGGCCGGCGCCGCCTGCGGCGCAAGCCAGGACGCCCCCTGCAGCAGCGCCAGGACCGAGAGCGCGTGCCGGTGCAGATAGGTTCGCTCCGTGAACGCTGCGGCGGCTTCCGCCGCGCGCGTACGCCAAAGGCGTTTCGGTTCATCGCCCCTACGCGCGGCTGCCATCAGCCACCACTCGGCGCCGAACGAGACCGTCGGACCCGTTTCGGGCGTGAAATCGCGGCAGACCGCCTCCCAGCACGCGGCGTGCGGTTCGATAAAAGCCAGGCCGTAGAGCTGCGCCAGGCCGTCCGGATAGGGCTTGCCGCGCTCTTCGGCATGTGTCCCGCCGGACAGCAGTGCCCAACTGTAGCGCTGCCGCGCCGGCCGCCAGAATGCGGCCAGCGCGCGCCCGAGGCGCTCCGCCCGCTCGCGCGCGTCGCGCGCTCCCGCCTCCCGTCCGGCCGCCGCAAAGAGCCGTCCGGCGGCCAGCAGGCCGGCCCGGACCTCGATGTTGTCCATCAGATACTTGACGCGATGGTCGGGCTTGGCCCAGGTCAGGCCGTCCTCAGGGTCGGTCACGCCCGCGAGACAGGCGACCGCGCGGCGGGCGGCCTCAAGGTGCGCCTCGGCGAG
>JAQUEX010000066.1 GCA_028684935.1 Kiritimatiellia bacterium
GCGGCTTCGACACGCAGCGCGCGCGCGCCGCCCTGAAGCTGACGGCCAAGGAGATTCGCCGCGTGCTCACGTCAAACGTCGGCGCGGCGGAGTTGAAACGCACCAAAGAGTATTTGCTGGGGGCGTTTCGGCTGGGGCTCGAAGGGGCCGGCAGCCAGATGACCTACCTCGGCGAGTGTATGCAGAATTATGGGCGGTTCATTCATCCGGAGGAGACGATTGCGGCGATTCAGGCGGTGACTGCCGCAGATGTACGCCACGTGGCTGAGGATGTCTTCGAGCCGTCGCGCATGACGCTCTCGCTGGTTGTGCCCACCGCGCACCCGGTGAGCGACGAGGACTGGATCGCCTGTCTCGATCTGGGGTGAGTGCCGCAGGGGGGCAACCATGAACCGTATCCTCTTTGAGCCTGACGAGCTGCTCGCGGACGGGACGGCGTGGCTGACCGATGCGCGCGCCGAGCACCTCCGCCGCGTGCTGCGCGTCGTGCCGGGCCAGACGGTCGCGTCCGGCACTGTCAACGGGCTTGCGGGGGTCTCGCGCGTGCTGGCGACCGGTGAAGCCGGCGTCCGGCTATGTCCCGCGCACGATGCCGCGCTGCCGGAGCCCTGGCTCGACCTGCTGCTGGCCGTGCCGCGTCCCAAGGTGTTGAAGCGCCTCTGGCCCCAACTCGCTGCGCTGGGTGTCGGACGCGTGGTGCTGCTGAACGCCGCCAAAGTCGAAAAGTTCTACTTCAGCAGCCAGTGGCTGGAGCCGGGCTTCTATCGGCCCCTGTTGATCGAAGGGTTGATGCAGGCTGGCCTCACACGCCTGCCCGAGGTGACGGTCGCACCGCGTTTCAAGCCGTTTGTCGAAGATGAACTGGATCGGCTCTTTCCAGGACCCGTGCGGTTGCTCGCGCATCCGGGACCCCCCACCGGCGTACCGCCCTGCGACGGTGCGCGCGGCTCGCGTCCGGTGTTGGCCGTCGGTCCCGAAGGCGGCTGGACCGACTACGAGACCGAACACTTACGTGCGCGTGGTTTCCGGCTTTTTTCGCTGGGCGAGCGCATCCTTCGATCGGACACCGCCTGCATCGCGCTGATCGCCGTATTGGAGTATGCGCGCTTGTCAAGCGGCCCCCAAAGGTCTAAACTAGCCGACAAATGAGTGTCTTCGGGGCAAGGTGACCCGGCTGAGAAGCCGGGGATTCCTGACCGGCGGTAAAGCCCGCGACTGGCAAGCTGTTCCTGCCTGCCACTGACACGGTTCAATTCCGTGGCCGACAGTTAAAGTCTGGATAAAAGAAGACATTCCGCGTGAATGGCTTTGCCCCGGCTGACGACGTGCCGGGGTTTTTTGTTTTGGAGTGAGGGTATGGAGAACGAATCGGTGTTTGATACAGTCGAAGCGTGTGTCGAGGCGTTCCGGCAAGGCCAGATGGTGATCGTGGCCGATGATGAAAACCGCGAGAACGAGGGCGACCTGATCATCGCGGCGGAAAAGGTCACGCCGGAAGCCATCAACTTCATGGTCGTCAATGCCCGCGGCTTGGTCTGCGTGCCGATGACCGGCGCTCGCCTGCGCGAGTTGGGCGTGGAGCGCGCGCCGAGCCGCAACCGGGGCGACAAATTCGCGACCGCCTTCACCTATTCGGTGGATGCCGCAGCCGGTGTGACGACCGGCATCAGCGCGGCGGACCGCGCACGGACGGTCCAAGCGCTGATTGATCCGGCCGCCGGTCCCGAGTCGATCGTGAGCCCCGGACATATCTTTCCGCTGGAGGCGCGCGAAGGCGGCGTGCTGGTGCGCGCCGGCCACACCGAGGCAGCCGTCGACCTCGCCAAACTGGCCGGGCTCAAGCCGGCTGGCGTGATTTGTGAGATCATGCTGCCGGACGGTGCCATGGCTCGCCTGCCGGATTTGCGCGAGTTCGCCACGCGGCACGGGCTCAACATGCTGTCGATCGCCGATCTGATCCAGTACCGCCGCCGCCGCGAGCGACTGATCGATTTTGTCGAGGAGGTGGAACTGCCGACCGCGCTCGGCCAGTTCAAGCTGCGCCTCTACACCTCGTCGCCGGACGGCGGGGAGCATCTCGCGCTGATCAAAGGCGATCTCGCCAACGTCGATGCTCCCCTGGTGCGCGTGCACAGCGAATGTCTGACCGGCGATGTGTTCGGCTCGGCACGCTGCGACTGCGGCAACCAACTCCATGCAGCGATGCAAATGGTGGAGCAGGAAGGGTGCGGTGTCGTGCTCTACATGCGTCAGGAGGGACGCGGCATCGGTCTCGCCAACAAACTGCATGCCTACAAGCTCCAAGAGAAGGGGTTGGACACCGTGGACGCCAACCTGAAGCTGGGTTTCCCGGCGGATTTGCGCGATTACGGCGTGGGGGCGCAGATCTTGGCGGATCTCGGGCTGAAACGCATCCGCCTGCTGACGAACAACCCCAAGAAGCTGGTCGGCCTGCAAGGCTACGGCTTGGAGATCACTGAGCGCGTGCCGCTGGTGGACCAGCCCGGTGACCACAACCGGCGCTATCTGGAAACCAAAAAAGCGCGCATGGGGCACATGATTTAAGGATGGACCGATAGAATGAACGAAACGCTGAGGAGGCACACGTCATGAAAGAAATCGTGGGAAACTTGGATGCAACGAGCCTGAAGATGGCGCTGGTGGTCAGCCGCTTCAACAGCTTTTTCACCGAGCAGTTGGTGAAGGGCGCGGCGGACTGCTTCGTGCGGCACGGCGGCAAGGAGGAGAACCTCACGCTGGTGCGCGTGCCGGGTGCCAACGAGTTGCCGCAAGTGGCCCAGCGACTGGCGGCCGCCGGGCAGGTCGATGCCGTGATCGCGCTGGGTGCCGTGATTCAAGGGGCGACTCCGCACGCCGACCTGATCAACGGCACGGTGGCGCGCGCGCTCGCGAAGATCGCGCTTGATACGGGGGTGCCGGTTCTGAACGGCATTGTCTGCGCGCTGAATCTGGAGCAGGCGATCGAACGCGCCGGCACCAAGCAGGGCAACAAGGGCTGGGACGCGGTTGCGGCCGCCATCGAGACGGTCAACGTGCTCAAGGCGCTGTAAGGAGTTTGTATGGCGACACGCAGACAGGGACGCGAATGGGCGCTGCAGATGCTCTTCCAGGCGGACATGAACCCCGGGCTGGATCTCGACATGTCGATTCCGAAATTCTGGCGGCAGCAGTATACCTGCAAGGTCGAGGAGGCCGAGAAACGCGACGAAGAGCTGCCAGAATCCAACAAGCCGGTGGAGGACCGCGTGGCACCTCCGAAAATTCGCGAATTCACGGAAAAGTTGGTGCGCGGCGTTCGGGGGCATCTCGAAGAGATCGACGCCAAGCTGGTCGCGTACACGCAGAACTGGCCCCTGCACCGCATGGGGTCGGTCGAGCGCAATGTCCTGCGTCTTGCCTTCTACGAATTACTCTATTGCAGCGACGTGCCGCCCGCCGTGGTGCTGAACGAGGCGATCGATCTGGCCAAGTATTTCAGCAACACCGATTCCGGGCGCTTTGTCAACGGTATCCTTGACCGGCTGAATAAAGAGTTGCACGGGAAGACCGTCGCGAGCGGAACGCGGCCAGGCGTGCAGGCAACATGAACGCTGAACGCCGAACGCCGAACGGGGAGAAGGGATTTCACTTCGACGTTCAGAGTTGGACGTTGGACGTTCGACGTTAAAGTGTGAGGGTGAGACGCTCTCGGTTACGCGAAGGGTGTGGTTGGGTCGAGATGGAACGTGGTTTTATGAAGGCTGGCGATGACGCAAACGGCTGAAGATAGGAAGTGGATGCGGCGGGCGATCGCGCTGGCGCGGCGCGGTGAAGGCCGTACGCGCCCCAATCCGCCAGTCGGCGCCGTGGTCGTGCGGGACGGCAGCAAATTGGGCGAGGGGTTCCACCGTCGGGCCGGCGATGCGCATGCCGAGGTTGTCGCGCTCGATGCCTGCCGCGGCCAGGCGCGCGGCGCCTCGCTGTATGTGACGCTGGAGCCGTGTTGCACGCACGGGCGCACGCCGCCCTGCACCGACCGCATCCTGCATGAGGGGCTCGCGCGCGTGGTGGTCGGTTGCCGTGACGAGAACGGGTGCCACTGCGGACGCGGCCTGGACGTTTTATCCAAGCGGGGCGTTGAGGTGGTCTACGGTGTTTGCGAAGCGGAGGCACGCGATCTGACGCGTCCGTTTTTCAAACACGTCACCACGGGCCTGCCGTATGTGACAGTCAAGCTGGCAATGACCCTCGACGGGCGCATCGCGGACCGCGAGCACCGCGCGAAGTGGATCACCGGCGCGGCGGCGCGCGCCGAGGTGCAGCGCCTGCGGCGGCGCGCGGATGTGATGCTGGTCGGAGCCGGCACGGTCTGCGCGGACGATCCTTCGCTGCTCTGCCGGCTGCGCGGGGCCGGCGGCGCGAACAATCCCGTCCGAGATTCTGAAACGTCAGTCGTTCCCCCTGCCGGGCCGTTGTCCGCGCCCCCGGCCGGGCTGCTGCGCGTGGTGGTGGACGCTTCGGGGCGCACGCCGGCCCATGCGCAGGTGTATACCGACGCCGCGGCGGCACGCACGGTCGTGGCGACGACGCAGGTCGGGGCGGCCCGCAAGGCGGCGGCCTGGGCGCTGCATGGCGCGCAGGTCTGGACCTTGGGCGCCGCCGACGATGGGCGGGTTCCGCTCGAGCTGTTGCTGAAGCGGCTGGGCGCGGCGGGTTATCTGCATGTGCTGTGCGAAGGCGGCGGGCATCTGGCCGGCGCCTTGCAGGATGCGGGGCTGGTGGATGCGTATGACCTTTTTTACGCGCCGGCGCTGTTGGGCGACAGCCGGGCCGTCGGCGCGCTGGAGGGCCACGGCACGCTGCTGGCGGACGTGCGGCGTTGGCGCTGTGTCGATGTGAAGCGGTTCGGCGAGGATGTCCGGATCCGCGTACGGAAGGCGTGAGCGTATGTTTACGGGACTCGTGCAGCGGGTGGGGGTGCTGAAACGGCTGGCGCGGGCCGGCGAAGGGTGGTCGCTGACCCTCACGCACGCGCCGTGGCCGGACGCGCTGGTGCTCGGCGAAAGTGTCGCCGTGCAGGGCGCGTGCCTGACGGTGACGGCGCATGGCGAGGGCTGGTTCACGGCCGACGTGCTGAATGAGACGTTGCAGCGCACCGCGTTGCGGCGGCTGGGCGAAGGGGCTCGGGTCAATCTCGAACGGGCCTTGGCGCTGGGCGACCGTCTCGGCGGCCACATCGTGAGCGGTCACGTCGACGAGCGCGGTGTGTTGAGCGCGATCGAAGACCGCGGGCGCGATGTGGCGTGGTGGATTACCTGCTCGGCGACGCTGGCGCGCCAAACGGTGCTGAAGGGCTCGGTCGCGATCGACGGCGTCAGTCTCACGGTCTCAGGACTCAGCGACGACGGCTTCGAGGTCAACCTCATCCCCCACACGCTCAAAGAGACCAGCCTGTGCGACCGCAAGCCCGGCGACGAGGTTAATCTCGAAGGCGACCTGCTGGGCAAGTATGTGGCGCGTCTGTTGGGGCAGGATGCGCGCGGCGGGATCACTGAACGCATGTTGGCGGAGAACGGATTTTTATGAAAAAAGTGCTGTGCTTAGGGTTGACGCCGGTCTTGCAGCGGACGCTGGTGTTTGACCGGTTGGAGACCGACGAGGTCAATCGCGCGCGGCAGGTCGTGGAATCGGCCGCCGGCAAGGCGCTCAACACGGCGCGCGCGCTGGTGGCGCTGGGCACGCCGGCCCAGACCGCCGGTTTCAACGGCGGCGATACGGGACGCCGGGTGGCAGCCTGTCTGGCCGCCTGCGGCGTGGATGCGCGCACGCTGACCGCCATGAAGGCACCGACCCGCGTCTGCACGACATTGATCGACCGCGCGGGCGGCACGGTAACCGAGCTGGTCGAAGAGGCCCCGGTGCCGGGGGCCAGTGCCCTGCGCCGGTTCACGCGCGACACGCTGTGCCGGACGGCGGAGGCGTCGATGCTGGTCATCAGCGGCACGCTGCCGCCGTACGCCGATGACGCGTTCTACGTGCCGTTCGTACATGCCGCGAACGAGGCGGGCGTGCCGGTGGTGATCGACTCACACCGGACAGCGCTCGTCAACGTGCTGTTCGAGCGTCCGCTGCTCGCCAAGCTCAACGTGCGCGAACTTGAGATCACGCTGGAGGAGCGACTGACGTCCGAGCGGCGGATTTTGCGCGGCATGCGCGATGTGCTTGCGCTCGGAGCGCGCAACGTCTTTGTGACACAGGGCGGCAAGAGCGCGTATCTGCTGACGCCGCGCGGCGCATGGCGCTTCACGCCGCCGGAGATCGCGCAGCGCGTCAATCCGATCGGCAGCGGGGACTGCACCACGGCCGGTATCGCGCACGCGCTGCTCTCCGGAAAAACGTTGCCGCGGGCGGTCGCCTTCGGGCTCGCTTGCGGCAGCGCGAATGTTGAAAGCCTGACGCCGGCCGATCTCGATGTGAAGCGCGTCGCCGCGCTGTCGCGGGGTGTTGCGGCCGTTCGCATCGTGTGAGCCGGAAGAAAGAAGGATGAGTGGCGTCCGACACGATGACTCCGCGCAATTGCATCGCACGTGCGCTTCGGGTATACTGGAGCGCCTATGAAGGTTCAGATTCTTCCATCGTTGCTCGCTGCGGATTACGGATGCCTGGCCGAAGAGATCCGGCGGGTCGAGGCGGCGCAGGCGGATGCGCTGCATCTCGATATCATGGATGCGCACTTTGTGCCCAATTTGAGTTTCGGGCCGGATATGGCGGCGCTCGCGCGGCGGGTTGCTCCCGGGCTCTACCGCCATGTACACCTGATGATGACACGGCCCGATCTCTATGCGGATCGTTTCATCGACGCTGGGGCACAAACGCTCCAGTTTCATGTCGAAGCCGACTGCGATGTCTGGGCCGGCCTCCGGGCGATCCGCGCGCGCGGTGTGCGGGCCGGGCTGGTGCTGCGGCCGCAGAACGCTGCGGCCGCACTTTTCCCGTATCTGCCGCTGTGCGACGAAGTGTTGTTTATGACCGTGAACCCCGGCTACGGCGGCCAGGCGTTCATGAGCGAAGTGCTGCCGAAAATCGGCGAGCTGCGCCGCCATGCGGATGCCTGCGGCCTCAGTGCGCTGGACATCATGGTGGACGGCGGCATCAATCTTGAGACCGCGGCTCTCTGCGCGGCGCACGGGGCCAACCAGTTTGTGGCCGGCAGTTTCCTTTTTAAACAGAGCGACATGGGCGCGATGATCGCGCAGATGCGCGACACCTGCACGAGAGCATATGGCACAAAGACTCGATAACATCCGCAACTTCTGCATCATCGCCCATATCGACCACGGCAAGACGACCTTGTCGGACCGGATCTTGGAACTTACCAAAGCCATCGATCTGCGCAACCTGCGCGCGCAGACGCTGGACGCGATGGACCTGGAGCGCGAGCGCGGCATCACCATCAAATCGCACCCGGTTTCCATGGCCTATATCGCCAAGGACGGCAAAACGTACCTGTTCAACCTGATCGACACGCCGGGCCACGTGGACTTCAACTATGAAGTGTCGCGCAGCATGGGCGCGTGCGAAGGCGCGGTGCTCGTGGTCGATGCCGCGCAGGGCGTCGAGGCGCAGACGGTCGCGAACGCCTACCTGGCGATCGACAATGAGTTGGAGATCGTGCCGGTGCTCAACAAGGTGGATCTGCCCGGCGCGAATATCGAGGAGGTCTCGCACCAGATCGAGGACGTGCTGGGCATCCCGATGGATCAACCGCTCTACATCAGCGCCAAAACCGGGCTGGGCGTGTCCGATGTGCTGGAGGCGATCGTCGCCCGCATCCCGCCCCCGGAAACGGCCGGCGCAGACGCGCCGCTGCGAGCGCTGGTGTTTGATTCCGTTTTCGATGAGTTCCGCGGCGTGATCACCTATGTGCGCGTGGTGGACGGCCGCATCAAGGCCGGCGACGCAATCCGCTACATCGGCAGCGGCCAAGTCACGCAGCTCCGCGAAGTGGGCATCTTCAGCCCGGATCAAAAGCCGGTCGGCGTGCTCGAGGCGGGACAGGTGGGGTACTTGGTCGGCACGATCAAAGATCCGGCCGACATCAAGATCGGGGACACGGTGACCTGGGCCAAGGACGGGACAACCCAATTGCTGCCCGGCTTCAAAGAGGTGCGGCCGATGGTGTTCAGCGGCATCTATCCGGTCAGCACCGACGAGTTTGAGAAGGTGCGTTCCGGATTGGAAAAACTGCACCTGAACGATTCCGCCTTCACGTTCCATGCCGAGAGTTCGGTCGCGCTGGGCTTCGGCTTCCGCTGCGGATTCCTGGGTCTGCTGCACATGGAGGTGGTGCAGGAACGGCTGCGCCGCGAGTTCGATCTGGACATCATCAACACGCATCCGTCGGTCGTGTACCGCGTGCAGCTCAAAGATGGTGTGACGCTGGAGCTGGACAATCCCGTGCAGTTGCCGGACGTGACGCGCATCGAGCAGATCGAAGAGCCGATGATCAAGGCCACGATCATCTGCCCGAGTGAATGCATCGGCGATATCATGCGCATCGCGTTGGAGCGGCGCGGCGAAGTCAAAACGACCGAGAGCCTCGACGCGCGGCGCGTGATTCTGACCTGCACCCTCCCGCTCAACGAGATCCTGATCGATTTTCACGACATGCTCAAGAGTGTGAGTCACGGTTATGCTTCGATGGATTACGAGCCGTGCGGATATCAGGTGAGCGACATCGTCAAGATGGACATCCTGCTCAACGGCGAGCTGGTGGACGCCTTCTCGACGCTGGTGCACCGCGACAAGGCGGTCTCGCGCGGCCGGCAGATGTGCAAGGCGTTGGCCGACACCATTCCGCCGCACATGTTCAAGATCCCGGTGCAGGCCACGATCGGACGCACCATCATTGCGCGCGAGGATATCCGCGCGTTCCGCAAGGATGTCTTGGCCAAGCTCTACGGTGGCGATGTGACGCGCAAGCAGAAGCTTTTAAAGAAACAGAAGGCCGGCAAGGCGCGCATGAAAGAGTTCGGACAGGTCAATGTGCCGCAGTCCGCCTTCATCTCCGTGCTCAAGGGGACGGCCAAAGACGATTGATCACACAGGCAGCGGGAGTGAGGAGTTCAAGCGTGAATTTTTTTGAGAAACGGAAGATCAGGAAGCAGCTCAAGACGGTGTTGCACCACGCGCGCACGCTACGGTGCAGCCGTGAAGACATCATGAATGACGGCGAGCGGGCGTATCTGGACGAGCACATCGCCCGGGCGCGCGAGGCGTATGCCGCGCGCGACGGCGAGGCGATGGAGGCGGCGGGCAGCGCGCTCGAGAGCTGCGTCGGGCGCCTCAACCCGCCCAAGCCGTTCGCCGGTCTGCGCGAAAATTTCGACGTGCTGGTGGTCGCGATCTCGGTGGCGATGGCCTTCCGAGCCTACTTCTATCAGCCCTTCAAAATCCCGACGGGGTCGATGCAGCCGACCCTCTACGGTATCCATTCCGAGGCGCGCGCGCCGTCGGAGGCCACCTTGCTGGACCGTCAGCCGATGAAGTTCGCCAAATGGCTGATCACCGGCGAGTCGTTCAAGACGGTGCGCGCCAAGGCGTCCGGCACGGTGAACTTCATGCCGAGCGACAGCAGCAAGAAGCCGGGATACATGCCGGTGGTCGTCGCCGGCGTGCCGCATTACGTGCCGAATGATGCCGTCGAGGCCGATGCCTATCGCCGCCCCGTGCGGCTCAAGGGCGGTGTCGCCAATGGAGCCAGCGTCAAAGCCGGCGAAGTGCTGTGGTCCGGCGTGGTGATCTCCGGCGATTTCGTCTTCGTCAATCGCTGGAAATGGAACTTCGCGCACCCGACGCGCGGCGAGGTGATGGTCTTCTCCACGACCGGCATTCAGGCGCTGATGCAGGGCACGCATTACATCAAGCGCATGACCGGGCTGCCCAATGAAACGCTTCAGATCAAAGCGCCGCACCTGCTGGTCAACGGCGAGGCGGTCACCCGGCCGCTGCGTATCGGGCAGATCGCGCGCCGCGAAACGGTCTGGCCGGGGCACCCGGCCTATGCGGGTTTCAATCCGAGCGGCACGCGCCAGGTTTATCAGCCGGGACAGTCTCTGGCCGGCGAAAGCGACCGCGTGACGCTCAAGGCGGACGAATATTACGCCATGGGCGACAATTCGTTCAACAGCTTCGACAGCCGCTATTGGGGGCCCGTGCCGGAGCGCAACCTGCTGGGACCGGCCACAGTCGTGTATTGGCCGTTCACCTCGCCGCGCTTCGGTTGGATCCGCTGAGCAGTCGGGTTGGAGCATCGGAATCGAAATCGGGATCGGGATCGGAATCGGTATCGGTATCGTCAATCCCATAGTGAAAGTGAAAGAGTGTTTACATGACGGATATACGGATCACACGTCGTAGATTCGTGCAGGTGTCTTCGGCCGCCGCAACGCTGGCGCTGGCCGGCACGGGCGGATGCGGGATGAAAGGGAGTGATCGCGCGGTCAAGATCGTCGTGATCGGCGGCGGCGCGGCGGGCCTCGGCGTGTCGTCGCGGTTGGTGCGGCTGCTCAAAAAAGCACAGATCACGCTGATCGATCCGGCGGATCGACAGTTTTACCAGCCTGGGTTCACTTTGATCGCCTCTGGCGTGTACCGGCCGGACCAGGTGTGGCGCTGGCAGTCGGCCTGTATTCCGAAGGGGTTGAAGTGGGTCAAGCAGGCCGTCACGGCACTGGAGCCGGCAAAGAATCAGGTGACCGCCGCTGACGGTACGGTGTACCCTTACGACTTTTTGGTGCTCACGCCCGGCATCCAGTGCAACTGGGAGGCCGTCGAGGGGCTCTCGCAAAAGACGCTGGGCGAGGGGAATGTGCATAGTATTTACGACTTCGTGGGGGCCCAAAAAACATGGCAGGCCATTCAGGCGTTCGTTGAAAAAGGCGGGCGCGGCGTGTTCGCGGATACCTACACCAAACATAAATGCGGCGGTGCGCCCAAGAAAATTTGCCTGCTGACCGAGCATCTCTCTCGCAAACGCGGTACGCGCGACAGCCTGAAGTTTGATTACTTTACGGCCTCCAAAGCGCTTTACGACGTGCCGTTCTTCACGCCGCGGCTGGAGCAGATCTACAAAGAGCGGTCCGTCAGTGTGACCACGCATACGCGGGTCAAAGGGGTGGACACCGCCGCCAAAAAAGTGCACTTCGTCCGGACCGAGACCGTGAAGAAAGAGGTGCCTGATCCTCAGACCGGCGGGATGAAAACAGTGGAGGAGTCCGTCACGACTCCCTTTGCTGAGGACTATGATTTCCTGCATCTTGCCCCGCCGCAGAGCGCGCCGGATTTCGTGCGCCAGGCCGGCCTCGGCTGGACCGAAGGCAAGCTGGCCGCCGACGCCTGGGTGATGGTCGACAAGCAGACGCTGGTCCACAAGACCTTCGCCAATATCGTGAGCCTGGGCGATGCGGCCGGGGTTCCGACCAGCAAGACATCGGCTGCCGCGCGCAAGCAGATCCCCGTCGCGGTGCGCAATCTGGTGTCGCTCGTGGAAGGCCGCGCGCCCGAAGCCGTCTACGACGGTTACGCCGCCTGTCCGATCGTCACGGATTACGGCCACGTGCTGATGGCAGAGTTCGACTACGACAAGAAGCCCCGGATCAGCTTCCCGCTCTCGCTGTTTGATATGTCGACGGAAAGCCGTTTGGCTTGGCTGCTCAAGGTCTATGCGCTCAAGCCTCTCTATTTTCACGGGATGATCCCTGGGTATTGGTGAGCCCTTCGGCCTGTCATGTACGCGCTCAACGCAGAACGTCGAACTCAGAACTGGAAATGATGAAACGAGAACGGATGGTTCGTCATCCTCAGAAACGCGGCGCGCCGTCGGAACGCGGTGACTGGATCTACGGCCGCCGGCCGGTGCTGGAGGTGGTGAAGGCCGGCAAGCGCCACCTGTACGAGGCGCTGCTGCCGCTGCCCGGGCGCGACGCGCCCGAGGTGGCCGAGCTGCGCGCCCTGCTGCTGGCCCGGGGCGTGCCGTTCCGCGCGGCGGAGCGCGACGAACTGGACGAGCGCTGCGAAGGCGGCCACCACCAGGGCGTGGCGGTTCGCACCGGTGGGTATCCGTACATTTCGTTCGATCAGGTGGCGCACGACGTCAAAGAGAATGCCGACGCCGTGGTGCTGATTCTCGATCACATCGAAGACCCGCAGAATGTCGGCTCGCTGCTCCGCACGGCCGATGCGGCCGGCGTGACGGCGGTCGTGCTGCCGGAAGACCGCGCGGCCGGCGTCACGCCCGCGGCGGTTCGCGCCTCGGCCGGCGCCTCCGAGCACCTGCGCGTGGCCAAAGTCGTGAATCTGGTGCGCGCCATGCAGGAGCTGAAAGAGCTGGGCGTCTGGATCACGGGGCTCGACATGGGGCCGCAGGCCAAGCCCTACACCGCGCTCGATTTCAAGGGACGGGTGGGCCTGGTGGTCGGCAGCGAGGGGCGCGGCCTCTCGCGCCTCGTGGGCGAGACCTGCGACTTCATCGCCAGCCTGCCGATGAAAGGCGGTGTCGCCTCGCTCAACGCCGGCGTCGCCGGCGCCATCGCGCTCTACGAGGTGGTGAGGCAGAGGGCGCGATAGAATCGAGGGAATCGAGATAATCGAAGGAATCGATTCAATCGAATCTCTCGATTCTGTCGATTCTTTCGAACACAACACCATGCGATCTCCATTAGAGAGTCTGGTTCCTAGGCCGCGCCGGATCGAGTCGGGGGCGGGGGCGCTGACACTAGGCGAGGCGGGTGTCATCGCGGTCGCCGGCGCGCCGGCCGATCTGCGCCCTGCAGTGAGCCTGCTCCGGCGCGCCTTGGGGCCGGGCTGGCAGGAGTCGGGAGCGCGGGCGTCCCCGCCCGCCGGGGACTCCGGCCTCGCGTTCCGCATCGTGCCGCAGGTGGCCGGCCCGCAGTCGTACCGCATCCGTATCACGGCGGGCGGCGTCTGCGCCGAGGCGCAGGACCGGGCGGGCCTTTTTTATGCCGCCGTGACGTTGGCGCAGCTTATCGGCGTCTCGGGGGGCGCGCTGCCGGTCTGCGAGATCGAGGACGCGCCGGATTTCGAGGCGCGCGGCGTGATGCTGGACATCAGCCGTGACAAGGTGCCGACGATGGGCACCCTTTTCGGGCTGGTGGACATGCTGGCCGGATTGAAGGTGAACCAGTTTCAGCTCTATACCGAACACACCTTCGCCTACCGCGGCCACGAGGCGGTCTGGCGCGATGCGAGTCCGATGACGCCTGAAGAGATCCGCGAGCTGGATGCCTATTGCCGCGAGCGGTGCGTGGAGCTGGTGCCGAACCAGAATTCGTTCGGGCATCTGGAACGCTGGCTCGCGCTGCCGCGCTATGCGCCGCTGGCCGAACTGCCGCAGGGCGGCGCGCCGTTGCCGTGGGGCGGCGTGCACGAGCGGCCGACTTCGCTCTGCCCGACCGATCCGCGCAGCCTTGCGCTGCTCGAGGATCTCTACGACCAACTGCTGCCGAACTTCACGTCGCGGCTTTTCAATGTCGGCTGCGACGAGACCTTCGATCTGCGCGGCGAGGGCCGTTCAGCGGCGCAGGTGCGCGCGCGCGGAGAAGGGCGCGTGTATCTGGATTTTCTGAAGGAGATCCATGCGCGGGTCACGGCGCGCGGGCGGCGCATGGCTTTCTGGGGCGACATTATCATCCGCCACCCCGAGCTGGTGCGCGAGGTGCCGCGCGACGCGCTGGCGCTGGAGTGGGGCTATGAGGCCGATCATCCGTTCGACGCGCACGGCGCGCTGTTCGCCGCGTCGGGTCTGCCTTTTTACGTGTGCCCCGGCACGTCGTCGTGGAATAGCCTGGCCGGCCGCACGGCCAACATGCGCGCGAATCTCGCGACTGCGGCCGAGAACGGGTTGCGCCACGGCGCCTGCGGCTATCTGGTCACGGACTGGGGCGACGGCGGCCACTGGCAGCCGCTGGCGGTGAGTCTCGCGGGATATGTGTATGGCGCGGCGCTGGCCTGGGGGGCCACGCGCAACCGGGATCTGGGTCTCGCGCAGGCGATGGACCGTTTCGGCGGCGCTCAGGGACACGGCGACGCGCTGCTGCGGCTGGGCGACCTCTACCTGCGTTGCGGCGCGTTGCGCGGCAATGCCAGCGAGCTGTTCCTGCTGCTCGCCAAGCCGCGTGGGCGCGCTTTGCCCGCCGGGATCACGGCGGACACGCTGCGGGATGTCCTCGGCGCGGCCGACGACATCGAGCGCGCGCTGCCTGCTGAGCAAGCATCGGTTGTCGGGCAGGAGGTCCGTCACGTGATCCGGCTGCTGCGCGCCGCCTGTCACCGCGGGGTCGCGCTGCTGGATGGCACGATTGACGCGCCTGTGGCGCGGACGGTGCTTGCGTCGGAACAGGAGGCGCTAATGGCGGCTCATGCGTCGGTTTGGCGCCTGCGCAACCGCGAGGGCGGATTGTCCGACAGCCTGGCGCGCATGGAGCGAGGTAATAAGTAATAGGTAAGAGCCGTAATAAGTTTTTTGCGGAGCGCCGGGAGGGGCAAGTGTCACTTGCCCGGCGGCAGTCACGGTGTGTTGACGACTAAGGGCTGCGACTACTTGAGCAGCATGACCGTACCGCCCTGGATGACGGTCAGTGTGGCGCTTTGGCTGAGGATGGTTTGCGTGCCGGTGCCGTAGACCACCACGTCATAGCTGCCGGCGGCATCGTTTCCGGCATCGTCGAGCTGAAGCCAGGACGCTGTGGCGCCGGGAATGACTTCGCCGTTGTGCCGCCACTGGAAGGCCGTGGCATTCGGGGAATAGATGCTGAACATGACGGTGTCGCCCGCGCGGATTCTTGCGGAGCGCGGCTGGTTCCAGATATCCGGGCGCGTTCCGGTCGGAGCGGTCGGCACCCCGCGGCGGGCCAGGATATAGATGTCCTTTGTGGTGAAGTCGCGCGCGTTGTACGTGAAGGTCCAGTCGGGATCAGTTCCGGTCCCCGGCTTGTTGCCGATGCCGAGCCCGGGCGTCCGGCCGTTTGAGCCGAAGCTGATCATCGAGAAGATCGTCTGGCTCTGAGCGAAGTTGTGAACCTGCATGGAGCCGTGGCCGACCGTCGTGACAATGTCGATACTGTCGCCCCAATCATAATGGCTGCCGCTTGCGCCCGGGATGCCTTGGGCGTTGCTCGTCCCGTAATTGTTCGGCCAGAACTCGATGTTGCCGGCGGGGATGCCCGTGCCGGTGCTGACGCTGATGTCGGCGACATTGGCGGA
>JAQUEX010000318.1 GCA_028684935.1 Kiritimatiellia bacterium
GACAAGGAGGCCGCGCCGGGCATGCGCGCGTTGCGCGTCAGCACGGCCTATCGGCTGAGCGAGCCGGTCGGGTTCGACGTGCAGTCCGTTTTGCCGGAATTGAGTGAACCTGCAACCAACCGCTCGGGGGCTGCGGTTTGCACGCTGGAGCAGATGCCGCTCTGGGTGAACGGACGGGTCTCGCACAAAGAACCGGACTGCTACCGGTTCGAAGCGCGGCAGGGCATGCGGATTGTCGCCTGCACGCAGGCTGCGACCTTGCCGCCCAACGGGTTTCTTCCGACGCTGGCGTTTTGCGATCCATCGGGCAACCCCTGTGAGGGCGTGACCCTGCATGATGCGGAGCACGCGCCGGTCGCGGTGTTCGAGGTGCCGCAGGATGGGGCCTACGCGTTGCAGATCGGTTCTGCCGCAACGGCGCAGACCGACGATGCGCATGTCTACCGGGTGCAGGTGGGGGAGTTGCCGTTGATTACGGGGTTTACGCCGTCGGGTGCTCGGGAGGGTGAGAGCCTCAACGTGCGGCTGGAAGGCGTGAACCTGCGGCAACGACGGGTCCGTCTGTTCACGGGCGGCAAGGACAGTGCGCTCTGTCTGCAGGCCATCACCGAAGGGGCCTGGGTGTTGCCGGGGCTGACGTTCGAACTGGACGCCGAGTCGGCGGCGCCTGACTACCGGGTGACGATGACGCCAGCCTCGCTGAACATCCCGGCGGAAGGCAGCACGTTGGTAAACCTGCACGTGCAGCGGCTCAATGGATTCGAGGGTGAGATCCGCGTCGCGCTCGATTTTCCGCCGCTCAGTATCGCGAGTGAGGGCGGGGTGATTCCGTCCGGTGCGACCGGAGGCGTGCTGACGGTCTCGACGGACGGCGTTCGCTATCCGCGCACGGTGTTCGGGTTGGCGATGACCGCCACGGCCGAGCTGGCCGGACAGCCGGCGAAACGCGCGGTGGCCCCTGTCCGCCGTTATCAGGTGGCCGGCAACGCGCGTGAACAGGTCTTTACCGAGCCGGCGGCGCGTGCGAATGCCGGCATGGATCCGCTGCGCATCAACATCGCGCCGAAAACGCCGTTAACGGTGTCGGCTGACACGCCGGTGCGCCTGACGCTGTTCAGTTCCAGCCTTGCCGCTCATCTGGGCGGATTGTATGAGCCGGTCGTGCTCTATCCGCCGAGCGGCTTCTCGGTGGAAGGCGTGCAGCGCACGAACAAACAGGAACGGGCGGCCGTGCTTTTGACATGCGATTCGCGTGCCATGAAGCCCGGTGCGACCGGGCAACTCGTGTTGGGCTGCATCAAGCGCGGCGACGCCGGGCGGGTGCCGCTGGCCGTCACGCAGAGCGTGCCGTTTGTGGTCAAGTAGGCGGCGTCTGGCAGTGCGGGCAAAGGTGCGTGCCTCGCTGGCCGACGACTTTGCGCGCGATCACGGTGCCGCAGCGGGGGCAGGGCTGGCCGTCACGGCGAAAGACCTGAAGCGCGTCGGCGTTGCGGCCCCGGTGTCCGGCCACGCTGTAGAAGTTCGCAGCGCCGTCGCCGAGCGTGGTGCCGGCGTTGTCGACCGCGCGCTGCAAGACCGCGCGGATCGCCCGGTGCAGGCGTCGGCTTTCGGCTGCGGTCAACGTGTTGGCCCGGCGTTCGGGATGGATGCGCGCATGCCACAGCGCCTCGTCCACATAGATGTTGCCCAGACCGGCCACCGTGGACTGTTCGAGCAGCAGCGGCTTGATCTGTCGCGTTTTGCCGGCGAGCCGCAGCCGGAAACAGGCCAGGGTGAACGCCGCCTCCAGCGGTTCCGGGCCGAGGCCGGCTAACGGATCATGTCCAGGCGACACCAGTCGGAAGCGGCCGAATTTGCGCGTGTCGTTGAAGACGAGCTGCCGGCCGTCGGCCAGGCACAGCGTGACGTGGTCGTGCGGTCCCGGGCGCTCACCGGCCGCCGCGAACCGCAACTTGCCGGTCATGCGCAGGTGGATCAGCAGGCGGTCGCCCGTATCAAGCGAAAGAACAATGTATTTCGCGCGGCGCGCGACAGCCGTGACGGCGCGGCCTGCGAGTGCGCGGCAAAAGGCGTCAGGCGCGTGCGCGGCCACGGTGCGCGGCCAGCGCACGATGACGCGCCGGATCACGCAGCCCGGCAGGCTGTGTGCGCGGAGATCGCGCACGACGGTTTCGACTTCCGGCAATTCAGGCATGTGGCGTTTCCTTTGTCAGGGTGTCCAGTATAACACGGACGACTCGGAAAATCGACGGGTGCGCGGCTGGTCAGGAGACACGGAGCTGGAGTATACTCGGGCCAATGAAAAGGATTCCTGAACTCCTGGCGCCGGCCGGGGATATGACCAGTCTGCAGGCCGCGCTGGATGCGGGCGCGGACGCGGTCTATCTCGGTTTGGATGCGTTCAACATGCGCCGAATGGCCACGCGCAATTTCACGCGCGAAACGCTGCCCGAGGCGTCTGATCGTTGCCGTGCGCGCGGCACGCGTCTCTATCTCACGTTAAACACGCTGCTGTATGAAGGCGAATTGGCGGTGGCCGAAGCGGTCTTGCAGTTTGTGAAACCGTATGTCGATGCCGTGATCGTGGCGGACTTGGGGGCGATCGCCCTCTGCCAGCGGCTGGGTGTCCCCTTCCACGTGTCGACGCAGATGTCCTGCGCCAATTCTGAAGCGGCCCGCTTTCTGAAGCGGCAAGGCGCGGAACGGGTGGTGCTGGCGCGCGAATGCACGTTGGACGAGGTCGCCGCGATCACCGCGACCGCCGGGATCGAGGTCGAAACCTTTGTGCACGGAGCCGTCTGCGTGGCGGTTTCGGGTCGCTGCCTGCTCTCGCACGACGCCTATGGCTGCTCCAGCAACCGCGGGGAGTGCCGTCAGCCGTGCCGCCGCGAGTTTCTGATTCGCGAAGTGCGCGAGGGCGAGGATGCCGATGCGGTTTTCCGTGTGACGCCACACACGGTGCTCTCGGCGCGTGACCTCTGCTCGCTGCCGTTTGTCGACCGGTTGGTGGCGGCGGGGATCGCCGCCTTCAAGATCGAAGGGCGGGCGCGCAATCCCGAGTACGTCAAGACCGTGGTTTCGGCCTATCGCGCGGCGATCGACGCGGTGCGCGACGGGACCTTCACTGCGGAACGCGCCGCGCACTGGTGTGCGGCGTGCGCGCGAGTGTATCACCGCGAATTCGGCTGCGGCCTTTATCACGGGCGCCCCGGGTCGAATCAATTCACGGACACCGACGAGAATCAAGCGACCACCCGCAAGCTGTACGTGGGCGTGGTGCTAAACTACTATGCCAAAGCCGGCATGGTGCAGATTCAGGTGCAGGATCAGCCGATCGTGCCGGGCGACACCCTTTCGATCCATGGGCCGACCAGCGGCGTAGTGGACTTGACCGTCACTACGCTGCGTCGCGACCACGAGACGTGCGAACGCGCCGAACGCGGCACGTGGGTCACGGTCGCCTGTCCGCAGCGCGTGCGCGTCAGCGACAAGGTATTTGTCGTGCGCGCGGCGGGCGTGCCCGGGGGTGCGATTCAACTTTGTTGAATGGGCGCATGGCAGTTCTGTTGGGGTCCGTGATTCGTAATCGTAATCTTGCTCGTAATCATAATCT
>JAQUEX010000067.1 GCA_028684935.1 Kiritimatiellia bacterium
AGCCGTTGCGCGTCGGGCCGTTTCACGGCGAAATCGACGCCCTGCGCGTGCGGCATGCGGGCGACGGCCTGCAAGGGGTCGGCCTCTGGCCGTTCGAGGGCGACCTGCGCGACCGTACCGGCCACGGGCGCGACTGGCGCGCCGCCGGCGCCTCTTTCGTGCCTGCGGATCGGGGCGGCCGGGCGCTGAACGCGGCCTCCGCCGCGCCCGAGCTGCCCAGCCACGCCGACCTTCAGCTTGCGCCGGGCTTCCGGCTCGATTGCGCGGTGCTGTTCAATGAGGTGCCGGCCACCATCACGCCGATCGTGGTGAAAGAGGGTGAGTATATGCTGCGCCTTGACGCGCAGTCGGAAGGCGGTCAGCTCGCATTTTTTGTCAACCTCAACGGAAACTGGGAGCCGCGCGCGCGGGCCGCGCAGCGCGTCAAGCCCGGCATCTGGCACTATGTTTCCGCACGCTGGAACGGCTTTGAGCTCACGCTGGAGGTGAACGGCGAGCGCAGCGAGGTGATGCGCGCAGGCGTGCCGCGCCCCGGCCGGGCGCCGCTCAGGCTCGGACGGTTCAACGGGGCGATCGACAACCTGCATATCGAGAATCCCCGGCCGACCGTGATGCGGCTGCGCGACCTCACGACACACGCCGTCCTGCTGCATGCCGGGCAGCCGGTCCGGGTGAGCGGCCAGGTGATCAACTACGCCCAAACGGTCACGGGCTGCGTCGCGACAGTCGATCTGCCGGCCGGCGTGACCTGTGACACGCCGGTGTCCGTGCCGCTCGCGCCGCTCGTACAGGGCGAGCCGCAGGCCGTGGAATGGGTGCTGCGCGCGAACACCGGGCAGGTCGCCACGGCGGCATTCCGGCTGACCGAAAAAGGCGAGATCCTGGATCAGGCCTCAAAGACGCTGCCCTTTTTCGATGTCGCTGACAGTGCGCGCGGGACCGGCGCATGGGTGCCGCCGCCGCGTCCGGCCGGCATGCAAGCATCCACCTACTATGTGGACAGCGCATGCGGCGACAATGCCAACAGCGGCACGTCGCCCACAGCCGCTTGGCGCGATTTCACGCCGGTTAACGGGCGCACGCTCGGCCCTGGCGAACGGCTGTTGCTGCGCCGCGGCAGCGTGTTCAATCAGGAACTCACGCTCTCGGCGCGCGGCACGCCCGAAGCGTGGGCGGAGATCGGTAGCTACGGCGAAGGCGCGCGGCCGGTCATCCGCCGCAACTGGGATATCGATGAGCGCTGCGCGTTGATCGAGAGCCCCGACTATCTGCTTGTCCGCGGCTTGACGGTCTGTTTTGCAGGTAAAGGCCTCGTGGTGCATTATGCGCGCGGCGGACATCGCGGCCTGCTGATCGAAGATTGCGTGGCGCACCACATCGAGGGCCTCTACCGCCACAACAGCCACGGAATACCCGAGTGGCTGCACCGGCGCGGCGCACCCGGCGACGGCTCGGGATCATCCGGATTCGGTGTCAGCGGTTCGGCAGCCTCGATGCTGGTGCTGCGCGACTGCGAGATGTTCCAGTGCTCCAGCGGATTCCGCTTTTCCGGGTACGACGTGACGCTCGACCGCGTCTTCTGCCACGACAACTTCACGCACAACACCTCGCCGCATCCGTTCCTGACATCTGTCTGGCGGGCGTATCTGCAGAACAGCGTGTTCGACGCGGCGGGCTGGCATGCTTATGCCGGCACCATGGGCATCATGCTGGCCCATCAGAACGGCCTGATCATCCGCAACTGCCACTTCCTCAACCAGCCGGATTCCGGCTCGCACGACGAGGGCGGTATCGATTTCGAGGCGGGCGGCGACGGCTGCTTGATCGACCGTTGCACCTTCCGCAACAACGCCGGCGCGGCGATCGAAATGCTCGGACTCAAATCCCCGCAGGCACGCAATGTCGAGATCGCGAACTCTCGCTTCATCCGCAACAACGTCGCCAACAAACTCGGCCCCTCCGAAATCTTCATCTGGGGCGGCAGCCGCGACCCCGAAGTCTGCTGCAGCACGGGACTCATCCGCGATAACGGCTATGTGCTTAAGCCCGGCGTGCTGTTCTTCACCAACCAGGCTCCGTCGCTGACCCGCTGGACGGTGACGAACAACACGCAGTACGCCACCTGCGAAGAGCTGGACCGCGCCCTGCCGCTCAATGATCCGCCTCAGGTGGAGGCCGGCCGCGAGATCTGGACCGACCGTCCGCGCGTGCGCTTGGCCGGCACGGTCACGGACGACGCGCGCCCCGCGACCGCGCGGCTCGCGGTGCGCTGGGAGCTGCTGCACGGCCCCGGCACGGCGGCGTTCGACGATCCGTCCGCAGCCGACACCGTGGCGCGTTTCTCCGCGCCCGGAGATTATCAGCTCCGCCTGGTGGCGGATGACGGCGAGCTGTGGCGCAGCGCCCTGACCACCGTGCATGTTTTGCCGCCGCGCACCGAGGTGGCGCGCGCGTGGACCTTCGAAGCGACACACGACAAGGAGGGGTGGAGTGACTGGGATCTCGGCACGCGCGACCAAGATTGGCGCGACCAGAAATGGGCCTGCATCTCGCGGCCGGTCAAACACGTGGCCGGCGGCTTCTACATCGTGGCGGTCGAGCAGAGCGCCGAGGCGCACCTGCTCTCGGCCGACGCGCTCGGCGTGCCGCTCGTGTCCGCGCCGCGGCTCACCATCTGCATGCAGAACCACACCGGCGCGACGCGCATGCGCCTGCGCTTCACGACCGATGCCGAGCCGTCGTGGGAGGCGAACCTCGGCACGCGCTTCGACGTGGCCGCCCGCGATCCGTCGCCGCGCCTCTACACGGTGGACATGCGCGCGGCCGAGGGCTGGCGGGGACGGCTCAAACAGCTCAGGCTCGAACTCGCCGACGGCACGCCGGTCACCGGCACCTGCCGCATCGACTACATCTGGCTGGGCGGCCCCGCCCGTCCCTGGTGGCGCCGGGTGTTCAAAGCTCTTTGATGCGGATGTTGCGGAAGTGGCACTCCGAGCCTTCGGATTCCAGCATGAGGTAGCCTTTGCGCGGCTCGGCCGCACGGGCGATGGTCACCTCTTTGCCGTTGACGCTGAGGCTGATGTCGCCGTTGATCGCGGCCACGCGGTAATGGTTCCATTCCGGTGAGGGACGGGTACGCTCCTCGGCCGGGAAGCTGCGCTGGCCGTTCGGCGAGATGCGTCCGGCCACCGTCAGCCGCGCGCCGTTGACCGCGAAGATGTCGCCGTGCGTGCTGTACCACTCGTTCTTGCCCTTCACGTTGAATCCTGGATCAAGCACCTGCACTTCGATGCCGCGCGAAAAAGGCGAGCCGGCGACCGGCAGGGCATCGGACCAGATGAAGAGGCCGGAGTTGCCGCCGGCTTTCATATGCCGCCACTCGAAATCGATGATGAAGTTTTCATACATCTTTTCGGTGCGCATGGTGCCGATCGGCTCTCCGGATGTGACGATCATCCCGTCGCGTACAAAAAACGTTTCCGCCGGGACGTTGCACGGCACCCAGCCGGTGAGATCGCGCCCATTAAAGAGCGGCACGAAGCCGCTCTCGTCGCCTTTGAGCGGCACGCGCCACTGGCTGCCGTCATTGCGCTTCACGCGCTCGGCCCACTCCGGCTTGGCCTGCTCGGGCGTCGCGGCCGGGCGCGGCGTATAGTAATCGTGCTGTTTGAGCGTGAAGACCGCCTCGTCGGCCGAGAGGCGCACCAGCACATAGCCGATATCGCCCCAGTGTCCGGTGGAGGGCAGGCACAAGGTCTGTACGCCGTCCGTCGCCTGCTGCCGCCAAGTGTGGTTGTGGCCGAACACATATCCTTTGCAGGCCGGCGAAGCCGCGAGCAGCGTGGCGAGGCCGGTCTCGGCAAGCGGGTGGTGGGCACCGACGAAGACCGGTTTGCCGCGCCCGCTCAGCACGGTCCGCAGCCAGGCGCGCTGCGCGTCGTCCAGGCCGCCGTTCACCGGGCCTTCGAGGCAGGTGTCCAGCAGGATGAAATCAGCATGCGGCGTTTCGACCCGCGACACCAGACGCTCCGGCACGAGCGGCGCTGCGGCGGCGCGTTCCGGGAAGGCGGCGAGAAACGGCGCGCGCCGGTCGTGGTTGCCCATGGCGGCGTGCCAGCGGATGCCGGCCTCTTCGAGCGGCTTGACCAGCGTCCTGAGCAGGCGGTAGTCATTAGTGTCGCCATGGTTGAACGAGAGGTCGCCGTAGAACAGCACGTTCGCGGGACGCGGGTTGAGCGCCAGCACCTCGCGCGTGCAGCGCTCCAGGCCTGCGCGCTGATGCGGATTGTTCTTCGCCGTCGTGGCATGCAGGTCGGCGAAGAGCGCCACCAGGTTCGGGTCGAGCGGAATGTCAGCGGCCTGCGCGGCGGCCGCACCCAGCATGGCCAGTGCGGCGGCCAGCAATCGTGATCTCAACGGCATCGTCTTCATCGGTTTTCTCCTTTTTCATTCGGTGCGGCGCGCGGCCAGCACCTCCTCGTAGACGGCCAGGGTTTTATCCACCATCTGGTCGAGCGAAAAGCGCGCGAGCGCATCTTCGCGAAGTCCGGTCAGCGTGTGGCGCGAGGCGTCGACCAGACGGTCGGCGAGCTGGGCGGCGTCGCCCGGCTCGACCAGCCAGCCGTTGAACCCTTCGCACACGATGTCGAGCGCGCCGCCGAAACGGGTGGCGATCACCGGGCAGCCCATCGCCAGCGCCTCGGCCATCGAGCGGCCGAAAGCCTCGGGCTTGGCGCGGTTGCCCGACACCAACACATGGCCGCAGGCATAGATCTCCGCGACCCGGCTCTGGCTGCCGGCGAAGACCACATGGTCGTCGAGACCCAGGCGGCGCACCCGTTCGCGCAAGGTTTGGGCGTAGTCGGCGCGCGCGGACTCGGCCCCGCCGACAATCACGGTCTTGATGGCCGGCAGGCGGTCGCGGGCCGCGGCCGTGGCGTCGATCAGCACGTCGTACCCCTTAAGCTGCGTGATGCGGCCGACACCCAGCACCACGAAACGGCCCTCCAGCGCGAAACGGCGTCGGAAGTCGGTCATGAACGCCGCGTCGGTCAGCGCCGGGTCGAAGCGCTGCGGATCGATGCCGCGCGGGATCAGGCGGAGCCGCTCGTCCGGCGTGCCGTAATGCGAGCGGACATAGTCGAGCACGGCGGTGCTAGGACAGATCACGCGCTCGCCGGCGGTCATGATGCGGCTGTAGGCGCTGACGCTGTTGAAGCCGTGCACGGTGGAGACCACCGGCAGGCGCATCGGGCGGTTGGCCAGGCGCACGAGCCAGCCCGGCACGCGGCTGCGGACATGGATCAGGTCCGGGCGCAGCGCCGCGAGCGCGCTCCGCAGCGCTGCGGCGCGCGGCAGGGCGGTGAGGGGATTCTTCGATTTGACATCCAGCTTCACATGCCGGCCGCCCTCGCGTTCCACGGTCGGCACGAGCCGTCCGCCGCACGAGACCACGGTGCTGACGTGGCCGCGCCGGACGAACTCGCGATTAAGCTCGACCGCACCGCGCTCCACGCCGCCCTCGTCGAGCGCCGGCAGGATCTGGAGAATATGCATACAGAAAGCATACTGTTTGTCACGCCGTCCGACAAGGCGCGTCAACGACCGGGGGGGCGCATCCCCGATTCACTGGCCGTTGAGGTTTATGGTTTCGGGTTTCAGGTTTCAGGTCACGCATCCTTCCTTCCTGCTTCTGTCTCTCAACCGATAGGGTCTTGCAGCCGGTAGGGCGGTCTCGCCGAGACCGCCGCAGAGGCGGGCCGCGATCACGCGTTTCAAGTTAAAAAGATACTCAAGACTGGGGGCGCGGACGGCCCCGTCCGCGGGAATGGCTGGCAACCGGTTCAACCTTCTGCGTTTCGGGTAGGCGAGAAACGGGCGGGCGTTCGTCCCGGCGGCGGTCTCGGCGAGACCGCCCGGTTTCGCGTCTCGCGTTCACGTTCCATGCGCCTGAGCCGGTCGCCTGTTACGCCAACTCCTAACTCCTCCTTCGGGCGCGGATTCAACAACGTTGAATCGCACCCCAACACCCTTTTCTCTGGCGTTGGCCCTGACAGGGTGATAAATTGCGAAGAATGATAAGCGTGTCCTGTCTCCTGTTCTCTTCATAGACGCATACATGTGGCGTTCGATGTTTTGTCTCATGCGGGTGGAGACATGCATGGGCCACATAGGGGTTAGCGAAAGTTGGAAATGATGTCGAATCCTTTTTTTGAACATCCGATTTTGAATTCGCCCTACCAGTGTCAGCAGCGGCACTGGGAGCTTGACGGCGACGGTCAGCCGCCCCAGCAAATCATCCATGAACGCCGCGAGGACGCGAAAGAGAAGAAGTCCACCATGGACACCTATTGGATGCCCGGCGTGAACCAACTCAAGACCTACGGCCGTTGGGCCTTTGCCGAATTCACCGATGTTTACGAAATCGAGTCCGATTTCGCCGCCAAGGTCGCCGCCCGCTTCGACGACATGATCGGAAAGGCGGTGCGGCCATGAAATGGTGCTCGCGACGGGTGCCGACCGGCGTCGACCGGGCGACGGGAACGAGAGGCTGCGACACGACACCCGTCGAAACCGGTCGATCCTGTCGAGACCTGTCGGGTGCTTCTCTTCACCCGTCGCAAAATCAGGAGGTCCCATGAAATTCGACCCCTCAGGCGGCTACCGGCGGCTGGATTCCTGGGTGATGGCCAGCATCGTCCAACTCGCGAACTTCCGTTTCTGCGTGAAGTTCGTCACGCGCGCGCTCGACCCCACCGGACGCCAGTACGACCAGATGACCCAGGCCGCGCGTTCCGGCAAGGTGAACATCGTCGAGGGCTCGGCCCGCTCCAGCACATCCAAAGAGACCGAGATGAAGCTGACCGATGTCGCCCGCGCCAGCCTCGCCGAGTTGCACAGCGATTACGAGGACTGGCTGCTGCGTCACGAAATGGTGCCGTGGCGCAAGGATTCGCCCGAGGCTCAGGCGGTCTATGCGACGCGGCTGGACCGGCCGAACTACGGCGACGATGTCGTGCATGACTCCTGCGTCCACATTCACGCTCAGAAGCGGAAATTCGCGCGCTGGCTGCTGTCCGACGAGCACGAGGTTTTCGCCAACGCCATGCTCATTCTCCTGAGCCGAACCATCAATATGCTCATCCGCCAGAAGGAGGCGCAAGGCGAGACCTTCGCTCAGGAAGGCGGCTTCCGTGAGAAACTGAGCGCCGTCCGAATCGAAGCGCGAGCGCAGGCCGAAGGCGCGCCGGTCTGCCCCGAATGCGGCAAGCCCATGAAACGCCGCACGGCCAAAGCCGGCTCGAACGCGGGCCACGATTTCTGGGGCTGCACCGGCTATCCGGCGTGCAAGGGCGTGCGGAAGATCGAGCGACAGGACTCGACAGGATCGACCGGTCTCGACACTCCTCGTTCCAGTCGTTCCGTCGACACCGGCCGAGACCCGTCGAACTAGCCGCTGACCATTCACCACTGACCACTTCTTCCTATGGCTAACGATCCCTACAGCGCCCTCAAGACCACCCTCAAGGCCGAGATCAACGAAGACGCCTGGGCCACGCTCAACAGCGACACCTCGCGTCCCTTCTCCAAACCCCTGTCCGGCCGCATCGCCGTCAAAGTCATCAACCACCTCGGCGACGAGGTGATGAAGGTGTTCAAGGTGTGAGGGCAAAATGAAGAATAAAGACGACCTGAAAAGCGCTATAATCGACAAAACGGCTGCCGAATCGGCGTATGGGTTCATGCGACAGCTTGATCGTGTTTTTTTGTGGCTTCTACTTAAGGCTGAACCGGGAAGTACAGTATCGTTTGAATTAATCGATGATGTCGGCGTTACAAACACTGACGGTTGTGTTCTTGCGGAACAGAATAAATCATTCGTTGCAAAGGCATCTAATCCCTTACGTAACCGATCTGAAGCCCTTTGGAAGACGCTATTAAATTGGATAGAAGAGTGTATTGCTGGACGGCTCAATGTACACAATACTCAATTTCTTCTTTGGCTCAGTGCTCCATGCACTCCAGGAACCTGGGCAATCTCCCTGTTTGAAGCAGATTCGTCCGAAAAGGTTGATGCTTTTATTACTCTGGTTAAAAAAACATCGCTGAAGATGGCGATCAAGACAAGACAGATAATGTTTATGCGTTTATCCGCAAAGTCCTTGGGTACTATGATTCGCACAGAACCATCGTTCACGCCGTCGTCATGCGTGCTATAAAGGAACATGGAAGCGGGAGCGCTGTTACTGATTTAGGAAGCGCCTTTAAGAAGAAATATGACGTATTCTACGATGCTTTTGGGGAAGATATCATCGCTCATGGCAAGGCTTGGGTAGATGCTGAGATTAAGACAGCTATCCGGCGTGCAAGGGCGTGCGCCAGATTGAGCGACAGGACTCGACAGGATCGACCGGTCTCGACACTCCTCGTTCCAGTCGTTCCGTCGACACCCGTCGAGACCCGTCGAAAGGCAAGAAGCAGGGTTACGATTGGACGCGCTACTATGCGGTGATCCGCCGGCGGCAGCCCAAGGCGCTGATCGCCATCATGGGGCCGGACATCCGCTGGGTCAGCAACGAGTCGGGCTTCGCGCGCGAGGGCGAGTCGAGCGTGCGCACGCGGGACGGCAAGCCGGTCTGGCATCCGGCCGAGTGTGATGTCTCCATCCGGCCCGGCTGGTTCTACCATGAGAAAGAGGATGCCAAGGTCAAGAGCATCGAGCACCTGATGGACATCTACTTCAAGTCGGTCGGCCGCAACTCGGTGCTGCTGCTGAACGTGCCGCCTGACCGGCGCGGCCGTTTTGCGGAGCCGGACGTGAATCGCCTGCGCGAGTTCGGCGCCGAGTTCAAGCCCGTGACGGCGCGCTATGTGCGGCTGAACGTCTTGGAGGCCACGTTCGCGCCGACGGTTTGGGAGTTCGAGCTGTTTCCGCCGAAGTGATCCCGCTGGCGAGTCGGTCTGGGTTGAAAGACGTGCCTCCGGGTTTTCGATGGGAAGGACTTTCGCCGCCGAACTCCTCTCTCGCCTAAACCCCGCGCGGATTGATACACTCTTTTCTGTCATGAGGAAAGAAGCCGAAATGGAACAGTTTATTGTCACAGGCGGGGCGGGGCTGATCGGCAGCAATCTGGTCGCGGCGCTGAACGCGCGGGGGATCGACGACATCCTGGTGGTGGACCATCTGAACCATCCGGCCAAGGAACGGAATCTGGCGGCGCTGGCCTACCGCCGTTACCTCGACCGCGACGCGTTCCGCGAGGCCCTGCGCGCCGGACGGCTCGCGCCGGCCCGGACGCTCTTCCATCTCGGCGCGTGCAGCTCGACCACTGAGACCGATCAGGCCTACCTGGATGACAACAACACCGGCACCACCCGCGAGCTGTGCGCGTGGTGCCTGGCCGGCGGCACGCGCTTCATCTACGCCTCGAGCGCCGCGACCTACGGCGACGGCGAGCAGGGCTATTCGGACGACGACGCGGTCACGCCGCGCCTTCAGCCCTTGAACCTGTACGGCTGGTCGAAACAAAAATTCGACCTGATCGCCCTGCGCGAAGGCTGGCTGGACCGCATCGCCGGACTCAAATACTTCAATGTCTTCGGGCCGGGCGAGGCGCATAAAGGCGAGATGCGCTCCGTGATCCACAAGGCCTACCACCAGATCTGCGAGACCGGCGCATTCGCGCTGTTCCGCTCGCACCGGCCGGAGTATGCCGATGGCGGCCAAGTGCGCGATTTCGTGTATGTCAAAGACGCGGTTGCGGTCACGCTCTTCTTTCATGACCATCCGGAGGTCTCCGGCCTCTATAACTGCGGCACCGGCCAGGCCCGCTCCTGGCTCGACCTGCTGCGCGCGATCTACGCCGCGATGGAGCGCGAGCCGAGGATCGACTTCGTGGACATGCCGCCGCACCTGCGCGACAAATACCAGTACTTCACCGAGGCCGACACGCGCAAGCTGCGCGCGGCCGGTTGCGGACACGCCTTCCAGCCGCTGGAACAGGCAGTGGCCGATTACGTGCGCCAGCATCTGGAAGCCCGCCCGTGAACCGTCCGCCGGACCATACGCCGCTGCCGGGCGGCTACCGTGAAATGTGGCGCATCGCCGCGCCGCTGATCCTCAGCATGGCGTCGTACACGATCATGCAGTTCTGCGACCGCGTGTTTCTGTCGCGCTACAGCAGCGTGGCCATTCAGGCGGCGCTGCCGGCCGGCATTCTGGCGCACACGCTGATCTGCTTTTTCCAGGCGCTGACCGGTTACGCGGGCACCTTCACCGCGCATTACCACGGGGCCAAAGAGTCCGCACAGTGCGTGCGCTCCACTGTGCAAGGGCTCTGGCTGGCGCTCGCCTCGTGGCCGTTGATCCTGGTGCTGATTCCGCTCGGGCTCTGGCTGATCACGCTGAGCGGTCACGCGCCGGCGGTGATCGAGGCGGAGCGCGTCTACTTCCTGATCCTGATGGCGGGCGGCATCATGGTGCCGCTCAACTCGGCGATCGGCGGCTATTTCATGGGCATCGGCCGCACGACGGTCAACATGATCGCCAACACCCTCGGCTGCTCGCTGAACATCGCGCTCAACTACGCGATGATTTTCGGCCACTGGGGCTTCCCTGAAATGGGCATCGCGGGCGCGGCCTATGCGACGCTCGTGTCGGGCTTCGTCACCTGTCTGATCCAGCTTGCGCTGTTCTGGCGCGATCCGGCCTTCCATGCGGCCGGCCTGCCGCAGGTGCTGAAGCCGGACGGCGCGCTGCTGGCCCGGATCATTCGCTTCGGCACTCCGTCCGGCCTGCAGTTGCTGATGGACGTCGGCTCGTTCGCGGTCTTTATCATGCTGACCGGACGCATGGGCGAATTGGCGCTCGCCTCCAGCAACATCGCGTTCAGCATCAATAATCTCGCCTTTGCGCCGCTCCTTGGGTTCGGGCTGGCCGCCTCGACGGTGGTGGGGCAGCACCAGGGTGCGCGGCGTTCCGAAGCCGCCCAGCGTGCCGGATACACCGGCCTCAAGATGGGAATGATCTACATGTGCGTGATCGGCGCGACGTTTGTGCTGTTTCCACGCGAGTATTTCGAGCTGTTCCGCTCGGAGGATGCCGGGTTCACCGCGGAGGAGTTGCTGGGCCTCGGACGCAACATGCTGTTGCTGATGACCGTCTGGGGCCTGCTGGACACCGTGAGCATCGTCCTGAGCGGTGCGCTGAAGGGCGCGGGCGACACGCGCTTCGTGATGGTCTACATGGTCGTCGGTTCGTGGGTCCTGCTGGTCCCCGGCTCGTTCCTGCTGCTGTGGGCCGGCGCCGGTATTCTCGGCCTCTGGAGCTGGCTCGCGGTGTATGTCTGCGTGCTGGCGGGCGGTTTCTGGTGGCGCTGGCAACAGGGGCGCTGGAAAACGATTCGCGTGATCGAGGGACGCGCCTATATCCCGCCCGACACCGACGACATTCACTGAGCCTTACATCTGGGCCAAGGGCCGCGCGAAACGTGTGGCCAGGGTCTCGTCAAACTCTGCGCTGAAAGCCAGCACCGCGTCGTTCAGATCGTTGAGTCCCAGCGCCTCAATCGGCTCACCGTCATCCAGGATCACCTTCGCGATGTCGGCAACCGTCAGCGTGTCACCGCACCGGTAGAGCAGGTACTCGCCGGGCCGGTTCGCGACCTCCGCCAGGATGCGGTTGCGAACGAGATCGTCCAGGATGTCCTTGACGAAACGGACGGGGATCCCGTGTTTCTCAGCGTAGGCCTCCGCCGCGAAAGGTCCGCCCGCGCTGGCCTTGGCCTGGCGCGCGGTCTCGGCGCAGAGCGTCAGCGCCAGCAGCAGGCGCGCGCGCAGGCTGGCATCGGCCGCGTGCTGTTCGCGCACATAGGTGTCGCGGTGCTGCACCGCGAAGCTGATCTCCGCGCCCAGCAGGATGATCTGCCAGCTTGTGTACACCCAGAGCAGCAGGATCGGCAGCACCGCGAAACTGCCGTAAAGCGTGCTGTACTTGGCGATCCCGATCTGCAACATCGCGCAGAGTTTGAGCCAGCCGCCGAACAGGATCACGGTGACGCAGCCGCCGGCCAGCGCCGGCACCAGCTTGACGCGCGTGTTCGGCATGAAACCCAGCAGGAAGGCGAAGGTCAGCGTGCCGATCAGCACCGTGACCGAAAGCTTGAAGAGCCCGCTGTCCAGCAGCGTGCGCGTGGCGTCCGAGACCATGCCGCCCACTGTCTTGTCCATGAAGCCGGTGACCATCGAGGCGACCGGCACGCTCGAAGCCGCAGTCACCAGGAACGGCAGGATCAGGCACACGCCGAGGTAGTCGAAACATTTCCGCACCAGCGGTCGCTGCTGTTCCACGCCCCAGACTTGGTTGAAGCTCGACTCGACCTTGCCCAGCATGCCGATCACGGTCCAGAGCAGCATCACCGCGCCGATGCCGCCGAGCGTGCCGAACTTGAGTTGATCGAGCTGCACGAAGAGCTGGTCGGCGATCTCACGCACCTGCTCGGAAAAGGCCTGCGCCACCTCGTCCGGCACCGCCTCTTCCGCGATGCCCTCGGCCTGCACCTTGGCCTCGACCGACTGCTCCATCTGAGCCATCCAGCCGTTCAGGTGCTTGTCGAACTGCGCTTTGGCCAGATCCGCGCCGCCGAATGCGCGCGCCATCGCCAGCGTCAGCGCCAGGATCGGGATCAGCGTCATCAGGGTGAAGAACGTCAGCGAGGCGGCGTGCAGCGAGCACTGGTCGCTTTTAAAGCCCGAGAGCACCAGCGAGCCGAGTCGGACCGCAAAGATGCCTATCCTGCGAGGCCACGGCAGGGTGCGGCAGTCGGTCTCCCACACGCCCCGGTCGAGAAAGGTGCGGCAGTCGGCCATCAACGCTGCGATTTTCATGCGTGAATCCTCATGGCTTTGGGCGAGGCCGGGCAGACATACTCGCAGCAGCCGCATCCGGTGCAGCGCGCGGCATCGACCACAATCCGGCTCGTCATGTTTTCGGAATCCCAGGCCATGTCAAGCGCGCCGTACGGGCACGCTCCGACACAGGCGCCGCACTCGCGGCTGAAACTCAGCAGGCAGTGGTTCTCATCCACGCGCGCCTCGCCCATCGGACGCCGGTGCTTGTTCTTTTGCGTGAAGCGCGGGATCGCGCCGCTCGGGCAGACCTGGCCGCACTGGGTGCAGGACGGCGGGCAATAGCCGTTATCAAAAGCGATTTCCGGCGCCAGCACGCCGGCCCAGCCGGCGCCGGTGCCGCCGAAACGGATGATGCCGCTGGGGCAGCTCCGCACGCACGCCCCGCACCGCGTGCAGAGCCTTGTGAACCGCGCCTCGCCTTCGCTGGCCGGCGGCCGGATGGCGGACGGCGGACCGTCGGCGCGCGCGGGGTACAGGGCCAGCCGGTAGCCGGCGCCCAGCCCGAGGCCCAGGAACGCGCGCCGCCCCAGCGCGGCGCTTTCGCTGCGCCGTGCCGCCGCGTCCAGCGCGCGCAGGCGGAACGGGACACGCAGCAGATCCTGTACCGCTCCCAGCGGGCAGAGCCGGCCGCACCAGAGTCCGGGCGCGAGAAACGCGAGCAGCAGCAGAGCGGGCAGGCCGGCCGCCGCAAGCCAGTCGCGCAGCTCAAGCTGACGCCGCGCCGCGCCGAACGCCGCATTGAAGAGCACCAGCGGATCGAGCCAGCCGAAGAGCGGATAGCCCGCCAGCGCCGCGCCGACCGCCACCGCGACGATTCCGAGCCCCACGCGCGGCACGCGTCCGACCCAGCCGCGCCGCGGCACCCAGCCGGCCATTGCGTCCTGACAAGTGCCGACCGGGCACAGCCAGCGGCAGAAGGCCCGCGGCCAGACCACGCTGAGCACGGCGGGGACAAGCGCCCCCAGCAGAAAGAGCCCGCCGGCGCCGGCTGCCGCCGTCACCCATGCGTTGAAGGGGCTCAGGGCCGGCACCACGCCGGCCAGCCATGACGGCTCATGCCGCGGCCACGCGCATGCGGCCGCCGCCGCAAAGGCCGCGCCGCGCGCCGCCCGCCTCACCCATTTACTCCGGACATTCCTATCGATTCTTATGCCAAACATCAACGTGCATCATACCTTGCCGGTACAGCGATTGCAATTCTTGGTACTATGAGAGGCGGCTCTTGAAGTCTTGATAACCGAAGGCGCGCACCGTGCGCAGCGCGCCGTCCGGCCCGCGCAGCATGATCGCCGGCAGACGGATGCCGTTGAAGGTGTTGGTCTTGACCATCGTGTAGTGCGCCATGTCTTCGAAGACCACGCGGTCGCCGGGCCGGAGCGGCGTGTCGAACGACCAGTCGCCGATGATGTCGCCCGCGAGGCAGGTCGCGCCCGCGAGCCGCACGGTGTGGGCCTTGACGCCGGGGTCGCAGCCGCGGTCGGCAGCCGGTCCGGGTTCGGCCTGGCCGCGCCAGGCGGCGTCGCGGAAAACGCGCGGCCGGTAAGGCATCTCCATCACGTCCGGCATGTGGCAGGCACACGACGCATCAAGGATGGCGATCGGCATGCCGTTCTCCACCACGTCCAGCACGGTCGCCGCGAGCGTGCCGGCGTTGAGGGCGCAGGCTTCGCCGGGTTCGAGATAGACGGTCTCGATGTTCGGATGGCGCGCGCGAAACGCGGTGAGCGTGGCGCACAGCAGGTCAAGATCGTAGCCGGGCCGCGTGATGTGGTGGCCCCCGCCGAAATTGATCCAGGCGAGGCGCGGCAGCAGGTCGCCGAAGCGCTGCTCGATCGCGGCCAGCGTGCGCGCGAACGGCGCGGCGTCCTGTTCGCACAGGGTGTGCGCGTGCAGGCCGGTCACGCCGTGCAGCGCTTCGCCGGCGAAGGCCGCGCGGCGCACGCCCAGGCGCGAGCGCGGGGCGCAGGGGTCGTAGATTTCGGCGGCGCCTTCTGAGTGCTCCGGATTGATGCGCAGGCCGCAGGTGACGGCGCGCCCGCTTTCGGCCGCAATGCGCTGGAACAGGCGGAGCTGCGCGAAGGAGTTGAGCGTCACGTGGTCGGCCAGCGCCGCGATCTCGCGCATGTCGGCTTCGGAGAAGGCGGCTGCAAAGGCGTGGACCTCGCCGCCGAAGGTTTCACGGCCGAGGCGCGCTTCGTGCACCGAACTGGCGCAGCAGCCGTCCAGCACGCGCCGCATGCGCGGGAAGACGCTGAACATCGAGAAGGCTTTCAGCGCGAGCAGGACGCGGCAGCCGGTGCGACGCTTGACCGCGTCCAGAA
>JAQUEX010000319.1 GCA_028684935.1 Kiritimatiellia bacterium
AAGTCATACGGCACCACCAGCCCCGGCATGTTGGCGCCCATGAACCGGAACTCGCGCGCGCCGTCCATCAGCCGGTTGCCGTCGCGCGTCACGAAATACTCGAAGCCCTGCCCCATTGCGACCGACTTGCTTTTGTGCGGCAAGGCCTCATCCGCGACAGCGATCACCGGAGCCACAGAGCAACCCCATACCGCCAACAGCGCCGACATGCAAACGGAGATCTTATCTGTTGTCATTTTCCGTTTTTTTGCGTCGACCTGAGCAGGAACCACTCCTGCAACGACCCGGACTTCGGCTGGGGTCTCGCTTTTTGTCGTCAGCGACAACCGTCCAAGATAACGAAGGATCAGATCCGTCAAGGAACGCCCTTGTTCCTTCGCATACAGCTTGGTAAAGGCCAGATCGTTGTCCGGCAGCCGGATGGTCATTTTTGCTGTTCGCATGTGCAGTCTCCTAGAGGAAAATTTACGGCGATAGTATCCAAAATGTACGGCACCGGCAAGGTGTAAGCTCGGGGTCGGAAGCAGTGTCGTAATTGGACATTGATCCCCTTTACCGTTCCGGCTCGGCGGGACCTGCGCCACCCTCAAACAAAACCTCACCTATTCGAAGTATCGCTCTCATGCCGAAAAGCCTTTCACTTCGTGCCCAAACAGCCTCTTGTCTAACGCGGGCGAAACCCGCAACCCGAAATACTCACCACGAAGTGCCGAAGTTTATTAATGCCTAACCATTTTCTCTGTGCCTCCGTGTCTCTGTGGTGAAATTGATTAAACCACAGAGACACGGAGGCACAGAGGTTTTTTTGATGCCTCACCCTTCCCCTTTGTCTTTGCTACTCTGGCTGCCATGACGCAGGATGACTTCTCGCCCGTCTCCGGCCGGATTAATGGCGCAGCAGCGGCAGCAGGCTGCCCTTGTCGTCGGCGGGCACGGCGATATCGCGCACACGTTCCCACGCGACCTCGTGCGCAGACGCTTGGCCTGGAAAGTGGTAGCGATGCGGGCGGCGCGTCATGAACACCCACATGGCATCGGTCGTCACACGGTTCTCCGCCACGCCCACCACGCCGTACGGATGAACCCCGAGCGCCCCAGACACCGCCTTGCACAACGGCAGCAGGTCCACATGCCAGTTGCTGACATGCACCGCCAGGATGCCGTCCTCCTCAAGGCGTTCGAAATACAGGCGGAACGCCTCCAGTGTCGCCAAATGATAGGGCACCGCATCCCCGCTGTATGCATCGATCATCAGGATGTCGTAGCGCGGATCACCCGCCGCCTGCTCGCGTTCGAGCAACTTGCGCGCATCGCCGGGGACCAGATCTATCCGCATCGGGGCGTCGGCCAGAAACGAAAAGAGCCGCGGCGCGCCGGCCACCTGAAGCATCAGCGGATTGATCTCATAAAAACGGAACAGATCCCGGGGCCGCCCGTAACAGGCCAGACAGCCCGCGCCGAGCCCCACCACGCCGACCTTCACACCGCGCCCCTCCCGATAGGCGGCGTGCGAAGAGAACGCGATGCCGCCGCCTGTGGCGCCATAGTAAGACGTGCCGCGTCCGGCGAACAGCGGCGACCTGACCTGCAGGCCGTGTGTGGTTTGTCCGCACCACAGGTAGTGCACAGGCAGCACGCCGGCCTGGCCGAACGGCTCCAGCGTCTGCGTGACCCGCACGGTTCCATAAAAGTTGCGCGCCTGAAAGAGCGTGCGCGACGCCGTATGCCGCGACAGGGCACCGAACAGAATCAGCCACATCGCGGCGCAACCCGCCGCGAAAACAGGGTGCGCCGCCTTCAGAAGGCCAAGCCGCCGCGGCCAGGGCACCCGCAGGGCCAACAGCAGCGCACACAGGAACAAGGCCAGCGGATACTCGGTCACGCGTGAAAACACGAGCGGTGCCGCGAGCGACGCCAGCAGCCCGCCCGCTGCACCGCCCGCCGCGATCGCCAGATAGTAGCGGCTCAGGCGCGCCGTCTCAGGACGTTCCTCATACAGCCAGCCGTGCAGCACACTCCCGACGAAGAAGAGCACGCCCAGTCCGGCGGCCGCGTTCGGCAGGAAACTGCCGGTGCCCCACCTGCCGTGGGCGACCGCCGCTCCGCACAGCGACACAGCCGCAAGAGCGATCCCGGCAGACGACGTCAACCACCGCTGTGCGGAAAAGCCGGCGACATAGCTCAGCAGGAACGCCGAAAGCATCGCGACCCACACCAGCGGCAGGGGCGTCACATCCGTGAACAGATGCGCGACAACGGCATTCAGCAGGAATGCCGTGACGCCCGGCAGCGCGAACCAAGTCCAGACGCGCACGGGGCGCCGCGCGGCCAGTTCGTCCTCAGGCACGATGTCAGCCGCCGCGCAGTTTGCGACTTTCTCCCGTACGATGCGGCCGAGACGCAGCATCAACCCGGTATACCCGCAAAGGCCGAGCGCCACGGCCCACCACTGGACCGAGAGCGACACGAACGGCTCCAGCGCAAACGGATAGACCAGTAATCCGGCGAACGATCCAAGGTTTGAAACCGCGTACAGTCGATACACAGAGGCGGCTGAACCGGACGACGCATGCGCCTTTTCACCGCCGGCGATTTCGACGCCGCACGCGGACAGCCACCCCTGCACCAACGTCGATCCGGCAGCGAGTGCCACATACGGAATGCCTGCGCACACCAGCACGCACAGCAGCACCTCAAGCGCCGGCTGTCCCGTGTCCCCTGCCACCACGCGCAGTGCGGGGCGCAGCGCGGCAAACGCAACCGTCCACGCCGACGCCGCGCACAGAACCGTAAGATGAATCGCACGCTGCGCCGACGGGCGACGGCGCGCGACGCCGTGCGCATAGGCGTATCCCGCCAAAAGCAGGAGTTGATAGGCCGCCAGACACACGGTCCAGACAGCGGCGCTTCCGCCGAATACCGGCAACAGCGTGCGTCCCAGCAGCGGCTGAATCAAAAACAGCAGGCCAGAGCCGCAGAACACAGCGGCCGCTGAAGCGCGGACTTGCTGGCGGTCGGCGGTCATTGTTGCATCCTATCCCCGAGCCCCGTCGTTTTCACGGATCTCCACGCGACGGATCTTGCCGCTGATGGTCTTGGGCAACTCCCGCACAAACTCCACGATACGCGGATACTTGTAGGGTGCCGTCACATGCTTGACATGATCCTGCAGCGACTTCGCCAGCTCGTCCGAAGGCTCATACCCTTTCGCCAACACGACGGTCGCCTTGACGATCTGGCCGCGGTCAGGATCAGGCACGCCGGTGATCGCGCACTCCAGCACAGCCGGATGTTCCAGCAGGGCGCTTTCCACTTCGAACGGGCCGATGCGATAGCCGGAACTCTTAATCACATCGTCGGCGCGTCCGACAAACCAGTAGTAGCCGTCCTCGTCGCGCCAGGCCATGTCGCCGGTGTAATACACCTCGTCATGCCAGACCTTGCGCGTCAAGTCGGCGTCGCGGTAGTACCCGTCAAACATGCCCAGCGGGCGCATGATGTCGGTTCGCACCACCAACTGCCCCTCTTCGCCGCACTCGCACGACCGCCCGTCCGCATCCACCAGATCCAGATCGTAACCGGGCGCCGCCATGCCCA
>JAQUEX010000320.1 GCA_028684935.1 Kiritimatiellia bacterium
CGGCCCTGGATAGCGCCCGCGAGCCGGCTTTGCGCCGAAGCGTGATTGTGATACTGTATCACCATGCGGATCTACATTGATTTCGACGACGTGCTGTGCGAAACCGCGCGGCACTTGTCGGACCTGGCGCGCGAACTGTTCGGCCGGCAGGTGCCGTACGAGGCGATTTCCGGTTTTGATCTTCAGCAGGCGTTCTCCCTGTCGGAAGCGGAGATCGCGGCGTTGATGGAGCACGCGCACCGCGATGACTTTCTCGCCGGCCTCACGCCCACGCCCGGCGGCGTGGAAGGCGTGCGCGCGCTGGAGTCGCGCGGCCACGAACTGGTGATCGTCACGGGACGTCCTGCGGTCAGCCACCCGGGCTCGTGCGGCTGGCTGCGCAAGCACGGGCTGGCGCATCTGGGGCTGATGCATGTTGATAAGTACGGCCGCGCCGACACGCGGCGCACCGAGGGTGACGTGCCGCAGACGCTGGACCGCGATGCCTTTGCGGCGCAGCGCTTTGATGTGGCGATCGATGATTCGCCGATCGCCCTGGACCTGCTCGCCCCGCGTCGCGACTGCCTGGTGATTGTCTATGACCGGCCATGGAACCGGCGCTATGCGCAGACCCCGAATATGCGGCGCTCGGATTCGTGGACGGAGATTGTCGAACTGATCGGAGGCCGGTTATGACATCAGGACCTGCGCTCGCAGCCGTTGCGTTGGCGTGTTTTTTTGTCGCGGGGTGCGTCACCCCGTCGCACAACCCCTGTAAGCAAGGAGAACCCATGAGCTGGACACAAACATTCGACCGCACGCTGCCCCTTCTCGGCCACCGCAACTGGATTCTGGTTGTCGACAAGGCCTATCCCAGCCAGAGCGCGCCCGGGATCATCACGATCGACACGCGCGAGCCGCTGCCCGCTGTGCTCGAGCATGTGAAGGACGCGCTCGCGGCGGCGCCGCACGTGCGTCCGTGTTACTATCTGGACCGCGAACTGGATTTCATCAATGATGCACTCGCGCCGGGTGCGGAGGCCTACCGCCGCGAGATGGCCCGCCTGCTGGAGGGCGCCCCGACCCAAACGCTGCTGCACGACTCGGTCTTTGCCAAATTGGACCAGGCCTCGAAGCTGTTCACGGTTGTGGTGCTCAAAACGGAGAGCACGCTGGCGTACTCCTCGGTGTTCATCGAATTGGATTGCGCCTACTGGAGCGCGGACCGCGAAAAGGCGCTGCGCGCGCGCATGGGCCAAGAGTGACCCCTCGGTTTGTTTGTTCAGGATCAACAGAAAGAAAGGATACGCGGAATGAATGGTCAGCATCATGTTTCACGTCGTCAATTCCTCAACGCCGGCGCGGCGGCCGGTTTTATGATTCCGGCTTCGCGCGTGTTGGGCCAGGCGGTCGCCGCGCCGCCGAGCGGCCAGTTCCGCTTTGCCAAGGTCGGCTGCGGCGGCATGGGCGGCGGCGACCTTAACAGCACGGCGGGCGCGGGCGGCGTGGTGGTCGGCCTGTGCGACACGGACGCCAAAAAGGCCGAGGGTGCCTACAAGAAATATCCCGACGTGCCGAAGTTCACCGACTACCGCAAGATGCTTGACCGGCTGGAGAAGGAGATCGACGGCGTGGTCATCTCGACGCCGGACCACACGCACGCCTGCATCGCGCTGGACGCCATGCGGCGCGGCAAGCACGTCTATGTCCAGAAGCCGCTGGCGCGCACCTACGAGGAGTGCCGGCTGATGCTCGATGCCGCGCGCAAATACAAGGTCGTCACGCAGATGGGCAACCAGGGACATGCGGGCGCCGGCCTGATCCTCTGGAAGAAGATGATGGACGCGGGCGCGTTCGGCGAGATCGAACACGTGCACACGTGGTCGGACCGCCCGATCTGGCCGCAGGGCATGACGCAGCCGCCGGCACCCGAGCAGACGCCGGACGGGGTCGACTGGGAGTGCTGGATCGGACCGGCGGCGATGCGGCCCTTCTCCAGCGCATACGCGCCCTTCAAGTGGCGCGGCTGGTGGGATTTCGGCTGCGGCGCCATCGGCGACATGGCCTGCCACAACATGGACCCCGCCTTCTGGATCCTTCAGCTCGGCATGCCGACGTCAATCAAGGCCGAAGCCTCGGCGCCGGCCGGCATCGCGTATCCCGCATGGTCGATCATCGAGTTGACCTTCCCCGCCACGCCGGTCTGTCCCAAAGGCGTCAAGGTCACCTGGTACGACGGCAAAAAGCTGCCGGCACGGCCCGAGAACGCCCATCCGCAGCTCAATCTGGGCGGCAACGGCTGCCTGGTTGTCGGCTCGAAGATGACGGCCATGGGCGGCTCCCACGCCTCGCCGCCGATGCCGATCGCGCTGGGCAAGGAGGCGTACAGCCCGGCGGTCAAAGAGGCTGAGCGCGCCTGGCGCGAAGAGCTGAAAAAGACGCAGGGCTGTAACCACTACGGGCAGTGGGTTGAGGCGTGCAAGGCCCATGACCTGAAAAAACCGGGCAGCAATTTCGAGTATTCGGTGCCCATGACCCAGGTGCTGCTGCTGGGGTGCATCGCATTGCGCTTCCCGGGCGTGGAACTGAAATGGGACGCGCGCAACGCGCGCTTCACGAATCACGCCGAGGCCAACCGCTGGCTGGCCAGCGCGCAGCGTGACGGCTTCAAGCTGCGGGCATAACGGTGTCGTGCAAGAGTCTCTTTGGACAAAAAAGAGTGTCGCCAGGGCGCGCGCCGGATGGACGGCACCGCTCTGGCGCATAGAACAAAACTAAAAGAAGACGTGGAGGCATTACGATGAGAGCATGGGTGATGGGGGGGCTGATGCTGGCGGGTGCGGTCGCGCTGGGCGCTGAAGAGGGCTTTGTGCCGTTGTTCGACGGCAAGACGCTGGAGGGCTGGGAACGCCGCGGCGGACAATCGACTTATGCGGTGGAAGAAGGCACGATCGCCGGGAGGTTCAACGACGCGCGCCGCAACTCCTTCCTCTGCACGAAACGGCCGTACGGCGATTTCATCCTGCGGCTTGAGTTCAAGCTGGAAGGCGGCAACTCGGGCGTGCAGTTCCGCTCTGCCGCACGCAAGCATGCGGATCAGACCGAGTCGGTCTTCGGCTATCAGGCCGAGATCGCGGGCGATCCCAAGGTGACCGCGCGCATCTACGACGAAGGCCGGCGCGGTTTCAAGTTCGGGCGCACCTGGCTGGATAACACCGAGCCGGCCGTGATCGAGCGCTCAGCCGCCGCCTATAAACAGGGCGACTGGAACCGCCTCGAGATCCAGTGCGTCGGCCCGTCGATCCGCACGTGGCTGAATGACGTGCCGGTCGTGAATTTCTTTGACAGCGAAAGCTTCTCCGGCTTCATCGGCCTGCAGGTCCACGCCGTCAAGGAGCCGGACGGCAAAGTCTGCGCGCGCTGGCGCAACATCCGCATCAAAGAGCTGGGCGCCAGCCAGTGGACGCCGTTCTTCGTCAAGGGCGCGGACGGCAAGTTCGCGCTGCGGCACGCGCGCTTCGTGCTGCCGGACGACTGGTCGTTCCGCGATGACGGCGTTCTGGTCGGCAAGCATCGCGCGGACGAGAAGCGCGACGGGCTGGTGGTTTCGGACAAGG
>JAQUEX010000321.1 GCA_028684935.1 Kiritimatiellia bacterium
CGACCAGTTCATTCTCGTCTCGACCGAGTGCCACGGCTACCACCGCTCCGCCAACCGCGGCGGGCTAGAGTCGAAATCGCCGGCCGGATGGAACGGCAAACCCGTCCCCGCCCTGTTCGATGCCGTCCTGCCCGACTGCTTCGAGGTCGACTTCGTGCGCGTGTTCGACGCGCAGTAATCGGCGAACATTCAGGCTACAGACACTCAGTTGCCTTTGATCAGCAACGCCGGGTTGTTTTCACACTCGCCGAGACCGCCGAACATTAAACGCCGAACGCCGAACATCGAACATCGAACGCCGAACGTTGAAGTTACCGACAAGACCGCCCTAGCGGATGTTCTGCTGGCGGAACGCGCTCATGGTCGTGCCGAAGGTCTGGCGGAAGAGCACGCCGAGGTGGTTGGCGCTGGTGAAGCCGCAGCGGCGCGCGATCTCCGCGAAGGCGAGGCCGGATTTGGCGACCAGCGAACTGACGGTGTCCATGCGCACGCGCTGGATCTCGTCCATCACCGAGCGGGCCAGCGTCTGCGCGAACCGTTTCTCCAGCCAGCGCGGCGTCACGCCGACGTGACCGGCCACGTCGGACACGCGGATGTTCAGCCCCGCGTTGATGCGGATGTATTCCAGCGCGCGGATCACCAGTCGGTCGTTGACCTGCAGGCGCTGCGTGGAGGCGCGCGCCACCACATCCTGCGGCTTGAAGAGCACGCACTGCTGGCCGCGCTGGGTTTTGCGCATCAGATGATCCAGCAGCTCAGCCGCCGCGTAGCCCGCCTGCTCCATGTCGACCGCCACGCTGGAGAGCGGCGGCTGGCTGGTCTCGCAGATCATGACATCGTTATTCACGCCCAGCACCGCGACCTCATACGGCACCGGCAGACCGGCGGCCAGGCAGGCGTTCAGGACTTGGCGGCCGCGCGCGTCGTTGGCCGCGAAGACGGCGAGCGGTTTCTCGAGTTTGCGCAGCCAGCGGCTCATGCGCTGGCACTCGATCTCCCAGTTGTCGCGTTCGGCATTGTTCGGTGCCGGATACACCGCGCAGGGATATCCGGCTTCGCCGAGCCGCCGGACAAACGCCTCTTGGCGCCGGCGTGACCAGTTCAAGTCCGACGGCGCGCCCACAAACGCGAAGTGCGTGAAGTCGTTGGCCAGATAGTAATCGGCGGCGCGGCGGGCCACTTCGGCCGAGTCGCACTCGATCCGGCTGCAGCGGGAGAGCGGATGTGTGGGATCCAGATAGGCGTCGACCGGGTCGATCAGCACCGTCGGCAGCCGGGCCGCCACCACATCCGCGGCGACCTTCGAAGTCGGGACACGGGCGATGATGCCGTTGCCGCGCCATACATCCAGGTCTGGCAGTTTCTGGTCGCTCCAGCCGCCGGATTCAAGATGCAGGGCCCATGGACCGTAGAGGCGCACATACGCAAGAATGCCGCGGATCATGCCGCGCGAGATTTCGTGCGACGACTCCAGCAGGATCGCGACCTGGGGGATCTTCCGCCGGGCGGTCTTTTTGGTGGGTAAGCGTTCCTTCATCATGGGGGCAGTATAAACAAACTGCGATGGGCCGTAAACGCCAAACATCCTTGTGGTTCGGAAAATCGAGCATTCAGTTCGGATTATCGAGATTGAGGAGATGCACGTTCGAGCTTATAGTGAAGACGACGATATAGCACGTTTGAATCGCAAACGCTTTGAAAACGAAAAGAAGGGGTAGCCCATGCATAGATTAGTTGCGGGATTGTCGGCAGGGATGTGTGCGTTCGTCCTGTTGGCGGATGGAGGGTATTCCGTCACGGCGGGCAAGGGCACGTTGTCGGTGGGCACCAACGGGCTCAGCCTGACGCCGTCGGTGGCGGCGTGTCCGGCGAGCCGGGCGACCGGCGAGCCGTTCTGGGCGTTGACGCTGGAACCGGATGCGAGGCCGGCCACCCATGGACAGGGCGTGGTGATCACCGACACGCAGCAGGGGGCGGCGCGCCGCGATACGTTGCCGGACGGCGTCCGGCTGACCTACGACTCGCTGACTGATGGCCAGCGCGTGTTTAAGATCGGACTCACGCTGGAGATCCGCGCGTCCGGCGATGCCTTCACGGTGACGGGATCGGTTACGAATGAGGCGCGCGGCTGGCTGCTCACCGGCTTCACGGGACCGGTGCTGAACGGGATCGTTGCGGATCTTGCCGATTGTCCCGCACTGATTCCCGAGGGTTATGGCAAACGGGTCAACCGTGTTCCGGTTCCCGATGAAAAGCAGAAAGAGTGGCAGCGGCTGGGCAACGGCTATGAAACAGGCGTGGTCTACCCGGGTGCGCGCGGCACCATGCAGTGGTTCGCGCTCGCGGGGCGTGAGGGTGGCCTCTATGTCGGCAGCCATGATCCGCTGCACCGCGCCAAGCGTCTGAGCCTGCGGTATGATCCCAGCTCGAAGCGCTTCGGCATGGCGGTGCGTCATGATTTCTTCTGCCGCAGCAGTGAAAATGTGGCGTTTCCGCCGGTCGTGATCCAGCCGTATGCGGGTTCCTGGCACGCGGCGGCGCGCCTTTACCGCGCTTGGTTTGATTCGGTCAATAAGTTGCGTGATGTGCCAGAATGGGCGCGCAATGCATCGGGCTGGCTGCTCTGCATCCTGAAACAGCAGAACGGCGAGATCATGTGGCCGTACACCTCGCTGGATAAGCTGTGCGATGTGGCGGATGCCCGCGGGCTGGACATCCTCGGCCTGTTCGGCTGGGCGCACGGCGGGCACGACCACCTGTATCCCGACTATCATCCCTGCCCCGAGATGGGCGGCGCGGAAGCGCTGAAGAAGGGGCTGAAAGAAGCCAGGCGGCGCGGCAAGCGCACGATTATCTATGCCAACGGCCAGCTTCAGGAACGCGAAGCCACCGAGTTCTGGCGCACGGTCGGCAAGGACATCGCCATCACCCAGCGTGACGGGCAGACCTATCAGCATACCTACCATAAATACACCAATATCCCGAAATACCGTTTTGACCTCGGGTGCCTCTACGCGCAGGCATGGTACGACCGTATGCTGGCACTGGCCATGCAAGCCAACGAGTTAGGGGCGGACGGCATCCTCTACGACCAGTTGGCGATGATGTCGCCGATGGCCTGCTATGGCGAGGGCCACGGACACCCGGTCCCCTGCATGGTGCACGAGGTCGAGCGCCCGCTCTTTCTGCGGCGCATCGCCGACCACATGCGCCGGATCAATCCGGAGTTCATTGTGATGACCGAGGGGCTGCACGATTGCGCGCTGGATGCGGTCTCGCTGTTCCATGGCTGCGAGTTGGGCATGTTTTACGCATCCTCATCTGAAATGCTGGTGCGTCTGCGTGCCAGCCGGGTCACGGATCCCTTCCCGGAACTCTTCCGCACCGTTTTTCCGGAAGTGATGAGCACCGTGCGTGTGCCGACCCCCATGATGGACCGCGTCATGGTGAACTACACCTGCGTGTACGGGCTGCGCTATGAACTCGAATCGCGCTATGGGCCGGACGTGACCTACCTGCTTCAGGATCGTGTGCCGGAAACGAGCGATTACGTGCATGTGATCAACAAGCCGGATGTGGCGATGATGAA
>JAQUEX010000322.1 GCA_028684935.1 Kiritimatiellia bacterium
CGTCTTCAATGTCGGATTCCGAATTGTCGTCGAGGAGTAGTCGCGAGTTGAGGCTGCCTAACGCATGAGCGTGATGCGCGCGGCGGCAGGGGGATGGTGATAGCATGCTGGGTTGCTTGTGTAGTCGTGTGAGGGTGATCGCGTGCGCGGCGCTGGCGGTTGCCGGCGTTTCAGGTGCGCCGTCACCGTATCTGTCGCCGGGCTCCGTGGTGGCGGACCGCGCGGGTAAGCGGCTGTACGTGGCGTGTGAGACAGCCGGCGCTATCCTTGTGTTCGACACCGACGACGAGAAGGTGGTGGCCCGGTATGCGTTGGAACAGGTGCGGCGCATCGCGCTCTCGCCGGACGGTAAGCGGCTGTTCGCGACGGCGGGAGAGGTGAAGGGCCTGCTCCATGAGATCAACCCGGCGACCGGCGCGCGCGTGAGATCACTGCCGGCCGGACATACGCCCGAGGCGCTGGTGGTGAGCCCGGACGGAAAGACGCTCTACTATTGCAACCGGTTCGCGCGTGACGATCAAAAGGATATTCACGCGCTCGACCTGGCCAGCGGACGCGTCACGCATTCAGCCAAAGCGGTGCGCGAGCCTGCGGCGCTCTGCCTCTCCAAGGATGGCAAGACGCTGTGGGTCGGCAATCACCTGCCGATTATGCCCGCCAACAGCCAGCATGTCTTTGCCGTGCTCAACGTGTTTGACAGCGCGACACTGGCGCCGGTGGCGACCCTCGACCTGCCGGCCGGCGCCTTCGCGGTGCGGGATGCCGTGATGAGCCCGGACGGGCGGTATTGTTACGTGACCCACTCCATCGGACGGTTCACGGTGCCGACCACACACCTCGACCGCGGCTGGATCAACACCAGCGCGGTGTCGGTGTTTGATGTGGCGTCGCGCACCTACGTGAATGCGGTGCTGCTGGACGATACCGTCAGGGGCGCGGCGAACCCGTGGGGCGTCGCGGTGTCGGCTGACGGGCGCTGGCTGTGCGTCAACGTGTCCGGCACGCACGAACTGGTGGTGGTGGATGTTGTGGAAATGATGAAGCGCCTGGCCGCGGCGGAGCATCCGCAAGAGGTGGTCAATGATCTGGGCTTCCTGTACGGGGCCAAGACCCGCGTGGCGTTGGAGGGGCAGGGGCCGCGCGCGCTGGCGGTGTGCGGCGAGCGGGTCTTCAGCGCCATGTATTTCGGCGACAGTCTGAACATGGTTGAACTGTGGGACGATGGCCCGGGCGCAGCCGTTGAGCTGCCGCTGGCGGACACCCGGCCGCAACTGGAGTTGGCGCGGCAGGGGGAGATGGCGTTTCATGATGCGACGCTCTGCTATCAGCACTGGCTGAGTTGTGCGAGCTGCCATCCGGAGGCGCGGTCCGACGGCACCAACTGGGATCTGATGAACGACGGCATCGGCAACCCCAAGCAATCGCGCAGCCTGCTCTATACGCACCGCACCTCGCCGGTCATGATCACCGGCGTGCGGGCTTCCGCCGAGGTCGCGGTCACAAAGGGGTTCGCGCTGATCCAGTTCCATGAACTGCCCGAACCGCAACTGGACGGTGTCAACGCCTATTTGAAGGCGCTGCAGCCGGTGCCGAGCCCGTATCTCAAGCCGGACGGCTCGTTGACCGATGCGGCGAAGCGTGGCAAGGTGGTTTTCGAGGGCAAGGCGGGCTGTGCGACATGCCATACGCCGCCCTATTACGGGAGCAAAAAGAAATTCGCGTTCGGTTTGGGGTCGGACAGTGAACGCGACCGCGAATTCGCCACGCCGATTTTGATCGAGGTGTGGCGTACCGCGCCCTACATGTATGACGGCCGCGCGATGACGATCCGAGACGTCATCACCACCGACAACACGAACAACAGGCACGGCCACACCAAGGGGCTGTCGCCGCGTGAGGTCGATGACCTCGCCGAGTACGTCAATTCGCTGTAGCGCCGTGGTTGATGCGTGCGGCGGCGACGCCCGCGCCGAAGCCGTTGTCGATGTTGACCACGGTGACGCCTGCGGCGCAGGTGTTCAGCATGCCGAGCAGGGCGGCCAGCCCGTTAAAGCTGGCGCCGTATCCCACGCTGGTCGGCACGGCGATCACCGGTTTGTCGATGAGTCCGCCAACGACCGAAGGCAGAGCGCCCTCCATGCCCGCGACCACAATGATAGCGCGCGCGTCGGCGAAGCGCTCCACGCGCGAGAGCAGGCGGTGAAGCCCGGCCACGCCCACGTCATAGACGCGCTCGACCGCCGCGCCCAGGCGTTCGGCTGTGACGGCGGCCTCTTCCGCGACCGGAAGATCCGAGGTGCCGGCGCAAAGCACGGCAATTTTTCCGGTGCGCGGCGGCAGCGGGATGACGTCGCGGGTCAGAATGCGCGCCTCCGCGCGGTAGACCGCGTCAGACAGCTCCGCGCGAACGGCAGCGGCCTGCTCCGGCGTCACGCGCGTGGCAAAGGCATTTTGTCCGGCGTCATTCAGCGCGCGCATGATCGCGACGATCTGCGGCGCGGTCTTGCCCGCGCCGTAGATCACCTCCGGCACACCGCAGCGCTGTTGGCGGGCGTAGTCGGGTTTCGCGAAATGCAGGTCATCGGTCATGCGGCCTCCATTATACGATCAGCGCCTCGTCGAGTTTGGCCTTGAGTTGCTCCAGCGTGAGGCGTTCCTGCTGCATGGTGTCGCGGTCGCGGACGGTCACTGTGTCGTCCTCAAGCGTCTGGAAGTCGATGGTCACGCACCACGGCGTGCCGATCTCGTCCTGGCGGCGGTAGCGGCGGCCGATCGCGCCGCTCTCGTCCCAGAACGCGGGGTAGCGGCGGCGCAGGTGCTCGAAGATGCCGCGCGCCTTGTTGTAGACCTCGGGCTTGTTCTTGAGCAGCGGGAAGACGGCCACTTTGACCGGCGCGATGCGCGGGCTGAAGTGCATCACAATGCGGGTGTCCTCTTTGCCCTTGTCGTCGGTCAGCTTCTGCTCTTCGTAAGCGTTGCAGAGCAACGCAAGCATCATGCGGTCCACGCCGGCCGACGGTTCGATCACGTGCGGCACGTATTTGCCTTCGAAAAGTTTGGCCGTGAAGGCGCGTGCGGCGACCTCGTCCTTGCCGCGCGCGCGCCACTCGGACGCGACCTTGTCGGCGAACGCGGCCTTGGCGGCGTCGTCCAGTTTCGCGGCTGCGAGCTTGAGCGGCTCGTCGAAGACCTCCATGCTTTTGCCGCTGTGCTTCTGGTGCTGTGAGAGGTCGAAGTCCGAGCGCGCCGCGATGCCTTCCAGCTCCTGCACGCCGAAGGGGAAGCTGTATTCGATGTCGACGCAAGCGCGCGCGTAGTGGGCCAACTCATCGGGCTTCTGCCAGTACTCGACGAACGACGCCTTGGGCAGGCCGCACGCCACGATCCAGGCTTTGCGCTGCTCGACCCAATAGGTGTGCCACACCTCCCAGCCCCACGAATCCTGCGGCGCCGAGAGGTCGGGTTTGTCGGCCATGGTGGTGACGCGTCCGCAGATCAGTTCGACCGCCTCGTCGGGACGGATGAAAAATTCCAGCTCCATCTGCTCGAATTCGCGTGAGCGGAAGGTGTAGTTGCGCGGCGT
>JAQUEX010000323.1 GCA_028684935.1 Kiritimatiellia bacterium
TGAAATCCCACAGCAGGCTGTCGATGCCGCTGCGCGTGGTGTCGTTCGGGTCGCTGTTCCACGCCCCGCCCGGCAGGCTGCCGGTGTAGTTACCCAGATCGTTGAACAACACGCCGTTGACGGTCGGATTGGCGGTGGAGAGCGGGAAATCCAGCAGATGCGTATACGTGCTGCCGGTCGAGATGCCGCAGTCCGCGTCGCCGCTGAAGGGCAGCAGATAGGCACCACCGCCGATGGCAAGCGTGCCGCCGCCCGAGAGCGCGCCGACGGTCTCGGTGGCGGCGAGGGCGAGCGTCGCGCCGGGGCACACGCTGAGGCGTGAGCCGTCGCCGATCTGGTCGTTCGCGTCGAGAGTCAGGACGCCGGCCTGCACGTCGAGGCCGCCCGCAAAGGCGTTGGGCGCACCGCTGCCGGCCAAGCTGAAGCACCCGGCGCCGGCTTTGGCGAACAGACTGCCGCTCGCGCCGCTGAAGACGCCGCGCCATGCCTCGAAGCCGCCGGCTTGCGCCGTGCGCCACACGCTGTACGGCGTGGCCAACGAGAGCGCGCCGTTGCCGGACAGGCGCGAGGCCTGCGCGTAAGGCGTGAGCCACGAGGAGGGCACGAGCTGCGCCGTGCCTTGGCTGGGACGGCGCGCGCGCAGGCGGATGCCGCCGCCGCCGGACTGCTGGAAGTAGCCGAGCACGAGGTCGTGGCGGCCCGCATCGAGCGTGACCGATCCTTCGAGCCAGGCGCCTGAATAATAGTTGCGGGCCAGAATCTGTCGGCCGTCGATGGCGAGCATGACGCCGTCGTCGCACTGCACGCCGAAGGTGTAGGTGCCGTTCTCCGGCAGCGTGATCACGCCGCGCCACACCGCTTCGAAATAGGTGGCTCGGCTGCCGCCGCTATTGTAGGGTGCCGGGAAGGTATAGGTGGAACCGACTCCGAAATCAAACAGGTCGCCGGACGCGCCGCTCGGGAGCACCAGGTTCGGGACCAGCGCGGCGAAGTGGCTCTCCATGCCCGCCAGGGTCCAGAAGGCATTGGTGTTGGGCGAGACATTGTAGTAATACCCCATGAGTCCGTTCGTGACCGGCGCGTTGATCGCGAGCGTGCCGGACGCGGGCACTTGGAGCGAGGCGGGCGTGACGACGGATTGTAAGGCGAGCGTGCCGGCGTCGAGGGAGGCCGTTCCGGCGAACGGCGAATAGGGCTGTACAAGGTGCAGCGTGCCGCTGCCGAGTTTGGCGAGCGTCGCGTCGGACGCGCCATTGAGCGTGCCGGAGAAGGTTGCGTCGGATGCCTGATTGACATGCAGCGTCGGGGCGGTGCCGGTCCACGCGATCTGCGCGCCCGCGTCGCCGCTGAGCGTGCCGATGGCTGCGCCGGCCGTGGAGGACGCGCGCAGCAGGCTGCCCGCCGCGAGATGGACCGCGCCGGCGACTGTCGCGTCGCCCCGCACCTCGAGCGTGCCTTGCGCGAGGGTCACATCTGCGATAACCGCGGCGTCGCTGTCGAGGGCCAGCGCGGCACCGTCTGAGGTGGCGACGGCGAGCCCGTCCGGGGCGTTCACTGCGGTGTCGAGCGCGTGTGTGCCGGCCAGCACCGTGACGACGGGTACGGCGCCGTTGGTCGTGACGGTCAATCCGCCGCTGCCGCCGAGGGTGTAGCCGTGCGCGCTGTTGTTGAAGAGCAGGCCTCCGACGGTGTAGCCGGTGCCGGTGTCAACGGTCGCGTGATTGGTGATGGCGAGGCCGAAGAGCGGCACGAGGCCCGCGCCGTTGGGTGCGGTGCCGCTGTCCCAGTTCGCGCCGGTGGCCCATGCGCCGCTTTCCGGATGCGTCCAGACTGCGGCGGTGCCTCCAGCAGCCCCGGTGATGGTGAGCGTCACGCGGCTGTTGGCCGCGTCGTCGGCAAACAGATACGCGGCACCCGGCTGGGGGTTGCCGACCGACAGCAGCGCCGTGTCGCCGCCGAGACTGCCGGCATAATGGAAGAGCGTGTAGGTGCCGGGTTCGGCGAAGGGCAGGTCGGAGCCGGCGTAGAACAGGTTGACGGTCGCGTTGCTGAGCGTCAGGCCGCCGGCTGCGGTCACGGTGAGCGTGTCGTTGCCGCCCGGTGCGAAGTCGACATCCAGAGCGCCGACGGCATCCGGCGTGCCGAGCGTGAACGCCTGGAGAGTTTGGGTCTTGACCGTGCGGGTGCCGAAACTCAAGGCGCACGCGCCGACGGCCAGCGTGTCCGAGGACGGCAGCACGCCTTCGATGCGCAGCGCCCCAAGGCTGCCGACCGCGGTGATGCCGGGGCCGGTGAAACCGTCGGCAAAAAAGACGGTGTTGAGGACCAGGGTGCCGTCGGCCGGGCCGGCGAGCGCGATGCCGCGGTGCAGGGTCAGGGTCCCGGCGAACATGGCCGAGCCGGTGGTCATGCCGAGCATCACGTCGGCACCCGTGTCGGCGACCTCGAGGTCGTGGCCGATCCAGCGGCCGTCGCCGGCCGCGATCAATGCGAGCGCGTCGGAGGAGGCCGTGCCGCTATCACCGATCAGCACGGCGTTGGTCAGCAGCGTGTATCCCAGCGAGCCGCCGGTGCCGGCGTAGGTGCGTCCGTTGAAGGGATTGGTCCAGCCGGAAAGCGTGCCCCAATCGTCTTCGGCGAGGATGAGCGTGCCGTTGCGCAGCACGGTGCTGCCGCGGTAGGCGCGGTTTTCGCCGGCATCGGCACCGCCCGAACGGATTTCCAGCGTGCCGGGGCCTGTTTTGATCACCACGGTTTGGCTGATGCGCGCACCGCCGCTGCCGTAAAACGAGAGGATCTGCCGCAACGAAAGCGTGTCGTCCGCGCCGACATCGATCAGCGCGATGTCGCCGTGGGCCTGCGACCACTCCGTGGCGGTGAGGAGTCCGCCGCCGCAGCGGGTGGCGAACACCGGCACGCCCGTGCCGCGCAGGGTGATGCGGTTGTTGAAGGAGACATCTCCTTGGGTCAGGCACAGTGTGGCGGACCGGCCGATTTGAGAGAGCAGGTTGACGGTCATGCTCGCGGGCAGTTGCGGCGTCTGAACCGTGCCCTCATAAACCAGCAGAAAATTCGGGGCGTTTGTGAGCGTGGGAAGCGTCACGGTGCCGGGACCACTCTTGGCAAGCGGCTGGCCGTTGGGAACCGTCAGCGGTTGCCCGGTCACGGTGATGTCGCCGTCCGCCTCAACGGTCAGCGGAGTGCGCGCGAGGAGCGGGGCCTCGAGCGTCCACGTGCCGGGGGCGGTCAGCATGAGCCGGGGCGCGGTGCCGCCGGCGCTGTTGGTGAGCGCCACGGCGTTGCCGGCCAGCGTGGCGGTGTCGGCCGCGCCGAGTCCGGCGGCCCAGAGTCCGCGTGCCAGAAATGTGCCTGCGAGGGTGTTGGTGGAAGCGGTGCCCGCTGCGGCGGGAAAGCGCGTCAGCAGATTCTGTCCGCCACCTGCGGCCGGAATGAGTCCGTCCTGCCAGCGCGCGGCATCGCTCCACGCGCCGCTGCCCTGCCAGGCGTACACGTTGCCGGGCGCGGCGCAGGCGAGATTGCCGCTGCCGGAGAAGATGCCGCTGGTGTGGGCGGCGTCGAA
>JAQUEX010000068.1 GCA_028684935.1 Kiritimatiellia bacterium
AACGGGCGACGCTGGTCCGGTACGCCAACACCGGCAATGAATACATGACGAACAACTTCAACCCCATTAAGGCGCACTTCGATAAAATTCCTCCCAAACAGCGTATCGACCTGCGTAAGCGTTTCCCGGACCTGCCGCCGCTGCCGGAAGATGTGTCCGCCGGGGACGGGGACCGCGTGAAGGCCATGATCGCCAGTGTAGTGGGATTCGCCGCGCTCGCGGCGTGCGCCGCAGCAGTGTGGCTCGTATTCCGGCGGAGAAGGTCGCATGGAGCGGGGTGACAAAAAGAGCGGCAACACCGGACCGGAGGTCGTCGTGGGCGATCACGACAACGCCGCCTCGGTCGCAGCCAGGAACCGCCTGGCCGGGCAGTACGAGCCGCTGCAGGGCTCCTACGAGGCTGCCGGGTGGCTGTCGGCATACGCCGGGCAGGGCCGCGCCGCCGAAGTGCGATACGTGGCAGACGCGACGGGGCCGCACGGCCTCACGGTCACCTACGCGCAGCCCGACACGCTTCCCGGCTCCGTCTTTCCCGCCGTCAACGTGTCCGTCACGGTGTGGATCGTGAGGGACGACTTGGGCATAATCGCCGCCCGCGACGCCGCTGAGATTCCCGGCCTTCTTGTTGACGCCAACAAGATTCTGTGGCAGAGCGGGTTAATGTTGGTCCAGAACGGGACGCTGCGTTATCTGGACAATGACACATGGTTGAACCACACGGTCGTCTTTGCGGAGACCAATGTTGTGATGGATGCGATGATGGACAGCACGAACAGCATGGGCAATGCGGTGGAGCTATATTTCGTGCAAACGCTGGACGGGGAAAACGGGACCTTTCGGTGTTCGCTGCCCGAAGGGGATCGCGATCGCAGGCGATGCGGGCAGCAGAACCATCGCGCACGAGGTGCTTCACGACTGCGGTCAGGAGGACATCTACATCGCGGACGGCCAAGGGAATCTTCTTTTCGACCCGGTCATTGGGCAGAGCATTCCCGCCGACTGGGGCGGGGGCAACTATCTGCCGGGACTGACGCCGCGGACAATCAGGGCGGCAATCCGTTCCTGCCGAACATGCTTGGCCGCGGACGGGGCCGTCCGCGTTCCCAGCCTTGCGCCGTGCTTTCATCGGAAACGCATGATCTTCGTGCCTCCCGGCGACCAACCGATTGCCTCTTAGGCGTGTTCGGCCATTGAAATCCGCAGGTTGTCTGCTACACTTGGCACGTACCGTTTGGGAGAGGAGCACACGCGATGCCGCTGTATGAGTTTTATTGTGAAGCCTGCCACACGATTTTCACGTTTCGATCATCGAGGGTTGACACAGCCACCGTGCCCGGCTGTCCGGCCTGCGGACGGCCGTTGAAGCGCGAGGTGTCGGTGTTCGCCCACATCGTGCGCGGGGCGTCGAAGGCGCCGGATGCCGCAGGGGACGCCACGGAGCCCGGCGATGCGATGTCCGACCGGCTTGAACAGGCGGCCGGGCGGCTGGGTGAGCGTCTGCAGGCCTTGGATGACGACGATGCCGACCCGCGCGATGCCGTGCGCGTCATGCGTGAACTGGCGGATGCGGGCGGGCTCCGTTTCAATGCCGAGGTGCGCGAAGCCATGGCGCGGATCGAGGCCGGCGAAGACCCGGAACGGATCGATGAGCAGTTCAGCGAGGTGTTCGACACCGACAATCCCTTTGAAGCCGGCGACGCGCCGGAGGCCTCTGTGTCGGCGCGCGCGTGGTTGCGGAAGCTGCGCGGGCCTGCGCGTGATCCGAACTGGTATGACTTGATGCCGGATCGCGGCGATGAGGGGTCTCAGTAAGCAGGTCAGGAATAAGGGGCGGCATGAAATGGGGAACGATCAGCATGTGGGCGGTGGCCGGCTGCGCAATGGCCGGGCCGGCGACGCTGCGTGAACAGGTCGAGCGACTCGTTCCGGAGCAGGTGGCCGCGGCGGTGCGCGCGCAGACCGGCGCTCCGCAGGGGGACGCGCCGGATTGGGCCGGAACCCTTGCCGCGCGGCGCGCGGCGCTGCTGGAACGGTTCGATGAGGCGGCGGCGCGCGCGTGGCTGGGCGAGGTCCGCCAGCGGCTGCTGGCCCCGGAGGCCTTTGGCGTGGCGCACGTCGCGGTGGTACGCCGGACGCACGGCAACCTGGCGCAGCCCGCGAATTGGGCCGCCGTCCGCGAGCTGAACCTCAAGGGGCTCACCAACGAGATCGCGGTGTTGACTGGCTTGCGCGGCGAGCCGTCGGTCCGGCCGCTCTATCAGCCTCCGCCAGAAACGTTTGCCGGCGAGATGGGCCTGCATTGGGACGCGCGGCGTTTGATCTTTACCGAGCGGGCGCCCGGCCGCCCCTCACGGGTTAAGGAATTGACTTTGGCGGACGGGCGGGCGGTCGAGCTGCCGTTGATCCCCGATCCGGATGTGGACAATTATGCCGGCTGTTACCTGCCGGATGACTCCCTGATCTTTCTGTCGACGGCGACCTTCATCGGGGTGCCCTGCGTGCGCGGCAGCTCTTGGATCGCGCATCTTTACCGCTGGTGGCCGGCGAGCGGCACGATCCGGCGTTTGACCTTTGACCAGGAGCACAACTGGCATCCGACGGTGCTCGATGACGGCCGGGTGCTCTATCTGCGTTGGGAATACAGCGACATCCCGCACTACGCGGCGCGCCTTCTGTTTACCATGAATCCGGACGGCACGGGGCAGCGCGCCTTCTATGGCAGCAATTCGTACTGGCCCAACGGCGTCTTCTTCCCGTGTCAGATGCCGGGCGACCCGTTGCGCGTGGCGGGGATCGTTTCCGGCCATCACGGCGTGCCGCGAATGGGCGAGCTGGTGGTGTTCGATCCGGGACGGGGCCGCTTCGAGGCTGACGGCGCAGTGGCGCGCGCGGGGTCGCCGAATCGCGCGGTCAAGCCGGTGATTCTGGATAATCTGGTCGATGCGTCATGGCCGAAGTTTTTGGATCCTACGCCCATGACGCGCGACGCCTTCCTGGTCGCGGCCCAGCCCGGCCCGAACGCGCTGTGGGGACTCTATTACGCCGATCTGCACGGCAATCTGCTGTTGCTCCACGAAGATCCGCAGTGGGCGGTTCTCGAACCGGTTCCGCTTGTGCCGCGCGCGCGTCCGCCGCAGTTTCCCGACAGCGTGGCAGCGTCGAAGAAAACCGGCCTGGCCAAGATCGTGGATGTCTACAGTGGCCCGGGACTGCGGGGCGTGCCGCGCGGCACGGTCAAGCGGCTGCGCGTCTTTTCCTATGCCTTCTCCTACCGCGGGATGGGGGCCCAGTGGGACAGCGTGGGATTTGACGGCCCCTGGGACGTGCGCCGCATTCTGGGCACTGTGCCGGTCGAGTCCGACGGCTCGGCCTTTTTCGAGATTCCCGCCAACACGCCGATCGCGCTGCAGCCGCTGGATGCCGACGGCCGCGCGCTGCAGACGATGCGGAGCTGGTTCACCGCCATGCCCGGCGAGATGCAGTCGTGCGCCGGCTGCCACGAAGCGCAGAACAGCAGCATCGGCGAGGAGTCGCAGCGCCTCGCGCTGCTGAAGCCGCCGGCCAAGATCCAGCCGTGGCTTGGGCCGGCGCGCGGGTTCTCCTTCAACCGCGAGGTGCAGCCGGTGCTCGATGCGTCGTGCGTGCGCTGCCACGACGGCACGGCGGGACGCCCCGATCTGCGCTGCCTGCCCGATGTGCGCGCGGGGCGTCCGGCCAAGGGATATGACGACCCCGCCCATTTCCCGCCGGCCTATCTCGCACTGAAGCGCTTTGTGCGCGGGTACACGATGGAGGGCGACCTGCATCTGCTCAACCCGTATGAGTGCCATGCCTCAACCACCGAACTGGTCCGCCTGCTTGAACGCGGCCATCAGAAGGTCGCGCTCTCCGCCGAAGCCTGGGCGCGCATCACGACGTGGATCGATCTGAACACGCCGGCGCATGGCACCTGGACCGAAATCTGCGGCACCAACCGTGTGGCCAAGATGGCGGCGCGGCAGCGCGAACTCAACCGGCGCTACGGCGGGGTGGACGTGGATCTGGAAGACGAAGCGGTCAGAGATCAGAGGTCAGAGGTCAGAGATCAAAGGTCAGAGGTCAGAGATCAGAGGTCAGAGGTCAGAGATCAGAGGTCAGAGATCGGAGATCAGAGGTCAGAGGGCGGCGGGCAAACGGTGGAGGGGTGGCCGTTTGACGCGGCTGAGGCACGCCGCAGGCAGGCAGCCGCAGGCGAGACGCGCCGTACGGTCGATCTGGGCGGCGGCGTGACGCTGGCGCTGGTGAAGATTCCGGCCGGTAAGTTTATTGCTGCGGACGGTGGTGTCATGGAGGTGCCGCGGCCGTTCTGGATCGGCCGCACCGAAGTCTCCAACCGTCAGTTCGCGCGGTTCGACCCGCGGCACGACAGCCGGATCGAGACGGACGATTTCATGCAGTTCGGCGCGGAAGAGCGCGGCGATCCGGTGAACGGTCCGGAGCAGCCGGTTTGCCGCGTATCATGGCAGCAGGCCAAAGCGTTTTGCGAGTGGCTCGCCGGAGCGTGCGGTGAGGACTGTGCGCTGCCCAGCGGCGCGCAATGGGAGTGGGCGGCGCGCGCAGGCGCGTCGGGTGAACTGGCCTACGGGACGGCGGAGACGGATTTCGCGAAAGTCGCGAATCTCGCGGACGCGACCTTCCGGCAGGTGAAGCGATTCCCGCCTTGGGACCTGCCGCACGGGGCGATCCCGCCGTGGCGGCCGGCCGCCGCAGCGGTGATCGACGGGTTCCGCGTGAGCGCGCCGGTCGGATCCTTCGCGCCGAACGCGTGGGGCGTGTGCGACGCGCACGGCAATGTGGCCGAGTGGACGCGCGACGCGGCGTCGGATGGCACGCGGCGGCTCACGCGCGGCGGCTCGTGGTGGTCGCGGCCACGGCGCGCGGTCTTCCGTGAAGCGTGGCCGTATGCGTCGTGGCAGGGCGTGTTCGATGTCGGCTTCCGCGTCGTGATCGACGCGCGGTGAATACGCGCGGATAGAGGCGCGGCCTGTCACGCGAAAGGTTGCGAAAGGGGGATGACGATGCGACGGAAAATGATCGGTATGGTGTTGGCGCTGGCTGCAGGAACGTCGCTGGCGGGATGGTTTTCGTCAGAGCGACCGGTCACGGTACGTTCGTTGCTGGCGGAGATGACAGACCGCGAGGAGATGGCTCGGTTTCCGGATCCGGCCTATACGAGCCGGCAGTTCAGCAGCTATGACCGGGGGTCAGTCGCGCCGGACCAGCCCGGCTGGTACGCGAACGATGACCGCAGTCATTTTTTGCGCGTGGCGACCAACGGCGTGCGGCGCGAGCATGTGATGGTGGATGCCGCAGGCCCCGGGGCGCTGGTGCGCTTCTGGGTCACGGTGGCCGGTACCGACGGCTCGGGCATCTTGCGTGTCTATCTCGACGGACAGACCACGCCGGAGATTGAAGGGCCCGTGTTGGACGTGCTCAGCGGCGGCATGCTGTGCGGCTATCCGCTGGCGGCGTCGGTCTCGGAACGCACGGATTATCTTAAGCGCGGCCACAACCTGTATCTGCCGATTCCCTATGCCGCGCGGTGCGTGGTGACGTATGAGAGCGCGACGTTGGGCCAGGGCGAAAACTTCTACTACAACGCGGAATGCCGCACCTACCGCACGGGAACGGCGGTCGAAAGCTTCTCGCTGGAAGCCGTGCGCCGCGATGTGAGGATGCTTTCGGAGGTGCGGCGCACGCTCGCGGGCGGCGGCCTGGGGGTCGGCCGGCGCGCGACACGCGAGGTCCGGCTGGACGGCGTTCTTGCGCCGGGAGCGTCGGTCACACACACGGTTGAGGGCGCACGCGCGGTGCGGTTGCTGACGATGGCGCTGAACGGCGGGCGCGACGATCAGGCGTTGCGCTCGACCGTGATCGAGATGGCCTTTGACGGCGTGCGCACGGTCTGGGTACCGGCCGGGGAATTCTTCGGCACGGGCCGCCGGCTCGCGCCTTCGCGGACCTGGTACACGCAGGTGTCGCGCGGCGGTCTGATGGAGTCGGCCTGGGTGATGCCGTTCCGCAGGCGCTGCGAGTTGACCCTGCATAACCTGGGCACGAATGCGGTGACGGTGACGCAGGGTGTGCTGATGGCCGCGCCGTGGCGCTGGGACCGCCGCAGCATGTATTTCGGCGCGGGCTGGACCGAATATCGGCACGAGCCGACGCGCGTCGGTCAGGACGGGCATCACGACCTCAACTATGTGACGTTGGAAGGCGAGGGCGTATTGGCGGGTACGGGCGTAACCTTGTTCAACACGGCTCGGGCCTGGTGGGGGGAGGGCGATGAAAAAATCTTTGTGGACGGTGAGACCTTCCCCTCATTCATCGGTACGGGGTCGGAGGATTATTACGGCTATGCCTGGAGCAACCCGAACGTCTTTACGCATCCATTCCTGGCGCAGCCGGTCGGCGAAGGAGCCAACAGCAAAGGGGTGGCCGTCAATGTCCGTTATCGGGACTTGGACCGGATTCCCTTTCGCTCCGGCCTCCGGTTTGACATGGAGCTGTGGCATTGGGCGGATACTGTGATCGATTACGCGCCGAGCGCCTGCTGGTACATGAAGCCGGGCGGCCGCGCCAACCGGGGGCCGGAGCCGGAGCGCGCGGCACGTCCTGTGGCGCGCACGCGGCGTGACATCATTCCGCTCAAGCTGCATACAGGGGGCGTGATCGAGGGCGAGGATGTGGAGGTTGCGGTGAGCCGCGGTCAGGTGTCGGTTCAGGACGGGCACAAGGATGCGGGGTGGAGCGGCGGCAAACAGCTCTGGTGGCGCGACGGCCGACCGGGCGATGTGCTGACACTGACTTTCGGTATGGCCCGCGCGGGACGCTATGCGCTGACGCTGGGCCTGACGCACGCGAACGATTACGGTGTCGCAGATGTCGCGCTGAACGGCAGGCGCCTGATCACGGCGCACGATGCCTTTGCGGAGAAGGTCGAGACCCATGCGGTTCAGGCGGGCAGTGTGGAACTGGCGCAAGGCGAGAATGTGCTGACCGTGACGCTGACCGGCTCGAACCCCAAGGCCAAGAAAGACAGCTTCATGCAGGGCATCGACCGGCTGGAGCTGGTGGCGCAGTAATGGGCCGGACGGGCCCTCAGCCGCCTTGCCACCCTCACGGCTGCCCGCGCGTCAGCCGATCCAGCAGCGACGTGATTTCGGGTGAGGTCACGCCGCGCTGAAGCGCGTCGCGCAGCACCCGGGCAACCTCGTCCGCGTGCCCCCGCATCATGAGGTAATAGGCGTATGTGTAGACATAGCCCGCATGCTGCGGTGCCAGCTCGGCGGCGCGCCGACACAAGGCGACGCCCTCATCCGTGGGGGCGGCGCGGTTGAGCAGCACGCCGAGGTTGTAGGCGGCTTGCGCCAGCGACGGATCGGCGGCAAGCGCCGCACGGAAGTGGCGCTCCGCGCCCGGCATGTCGTGTTGCTCGGCCAGCGCCATGCCGAGGTTGAGATGCACGGCCGGGTTGCGCGGGTCCGCCGCCTCGGCCCTGCGCAGCAGCGCGATGGAGGCGTGCAGGTCGCCGCGCCGCGCCTGCATCATGGAGGCGTTGACCAGCGGCGGCACCATGTCGGGGCGCAGCCGCGTGGCCTGCGCGTAGGAGGCAAGCGCCTGTTCGGTCAGGCCGCGCGCCTCGAAGTAATTACCGAGATTGTAGTGGGAGGCCCACGAATCCGGCATGCAGCGATGGCTTGCCTCCAGTTCGCGGAAAGCCGCTTCGCACGCCGCGCGGGCCGATGGCAGATCAAGCAGGCCTTGCGGATAGCGGGCCAGCGCGGTGGCGGCGGCGATGCGGACGACGCGGTAATCGTCTTTCGCGGCGGTCACCAGAACGCTGAAGTTCTGCTGCGAGACATCGTCCGCCAGCAGCGCGGCCGCCGAGGCGCGGAGCAACGGATGGGGATGGGTCAAGGCTTGGCGGAGCGCAGGTCCTTTTCGCGGGTCTGCGCAGGGTGCCAGCAGGCGCAGCAGCGAGGCCGCAAATATAGGGTCGCTGGCCGGATCGCCGATCGCGGCCAGCAGATCGTCGAGCCGCGACCAATCCCGCTTGCGGGCCGCGTCGATGAGGCCGGCTCGCTGCAGGACCGGTGCCTGATAATCGCGTGATCGCCAGGCGCGCACGCGGGTGTCTGCCCAGCGCGCGTCTTTGTCGGTGTGGCACAGGTTGCAGGCGTTGGGCGAGCCATAGGCGAGCGTGGTCGCCGGGGTGGGCGGACGCATCGAATGGTCGGATCGGCGCATGCGCGCGAAAGTGGTCATCGGCATGTGGCAGGAGACGCACTGGTTTCCGGTGCTGCCGGCCGGATGGCGGGTATGCGCCGTGGCGTTCTCGACGCGCGACTGGTGGCACGGCAGGCAGGATTCATTGGTCCGCTCGCCGGCGAACCGGTACCGTCCGCTGGAGGTGTGGCAGTGGGTGCAATCGAGCTTGCCGGCTTTGACGCAGGGACTGGTGAGCCAGAGCGTGTAGGTGTAATTTTCGCCGAGGTCGCGGCCGTCAGGATGGAAGTCGGGGCTTTCAAAGGCGATCAGGTCGTAGTGGTCAAAGAAGCGGTCACGCGGCGTGAAGGCGTCGGTGAGCGGCCTCAGCTTGGCGTGGCAGGTGGCGCAGGTCTCATCGCTTTGTACGCGCGTCATGTTGCGCATGCTGATGAGCTTGATGTCGGCGGGCGGCTGGTTGGTGGGGGCCGCGCGGCAGACGCGGATGTGTTCGCCGCCGGGGCCGTGGCACGACTCGCAACTGATGCCGGGCTCGCGCCAGACCGTACGGTAGGTGTCGGTCGCGGCGTCGTAATTCTTGGCGATCTGGCTGACGTGGCAGCCGAAGCAGGCGGTGTTGAAGGTGAGTTGCGGATCACGCCAGTGCAGGGCCTCGTCGATCGTGCCGTCGTTGAAGTGGCGGATCATGCTGCCGGCCGCGTCGAACCAGCCGTTGCTGTGCACATCGTAGGCGACCGGCAGCACTTGCAGGCGGCCGCGCTGCAGCGGGGTTAGCAGGTAGTAGATGTTTTTGCCGCCCATCGCGTGCATAATCGGATAGGACGTGCGGGTGCCGTCCGGCTGCTCTTCGATGACGGCGCGCGCCGCCGCGTCGGTGCGGTAACGGCTGGCGCCGATGGCGATCGCATTCGTCAGAGGCGTGAGCGCGCGGCGGCTGAAGGCCTCGTCGGCCGGCTGCATAGCGAGACCGTGGTGCGAGGTCGCCCAGAGTTCATAAAACCGCTCATGGCAAGCGCGGCAACTTTCTGAGCCGGCGAACGCATCGTCCGCCTGCCGTCGTTCGCGCGCGCATCCGGACGCCAGCATCAGCACGGCGCTGAACCTTGCGGCCGATTCCCATACCTTGGCGTAACGTGTCATCTGCGCGTATCATACCGGGCGCCGCCGCGCGGTGCAAGCGCACGCTCGCCCGGTCCAGGAGACTAAGGTTGAAAGTTGCCCCTTGATCATTCGCGGCGCAGCCGCGCGGCGGGCTAACTCCTAAATCCTCCCTCTTCCTTCCTCCTTCCTCCCTCCTCCTCCTTCCTCACCCCCTGCCGCCAACCGATGACGTCGGCTGTGTGCCTCGCCGTTGACGCGTACGCCCCCGCGTGCTAAGGTGCCGTCCATCACATGTCTTCTTCGGGCAGGCAGGACCGTTTGTTCGGAGCGGATGACAGGGAGGGGGCGATGACTCACACGGCACACACGCTATGGGGCTTTACACGGATTTCCGCTGCCGCATACGCAGTGGCGGCGCTGGTCGCCGCGCAGGCGGGCGCAGGCGGACTGTCGCACCGGGTGGACATGATGGTCGGCGTTAAGGGACATGGCTCCTGCATGCCGGGGCCGTGCCTGCCCCACGCTTCGGTTTATCCCAGCCCCGACACGTTCAAGCCCAAGACTTCTGGATTTGTTTTCGGTGACGATGTGGTGGGCTTCTCCCAACTGCACACCCAGGGCACGGGCGGCACGCCGACCTACGGCAACTTCCTGGTCTCGCCGCGCCTCGGCCCCGGCATCGCCGAGAAGGATCACGCTTCGGCGCTGGCGGATGTGGTCGCCGCCCCCTTTGCCTACCGTGCCCGCCTGACGCGCTGGGACACGCGCTGTACCGTCGTGCCTGCGGCCCACAGCGCGCTCTACCGTTTCGAATTTCCGGCTAACGAAGACGCCCGGATCGTCTTGAATGTCGCGCGTAAGATCGGCAAGGCCGCAGCGCTCACGAATGGGGCCGTCATGATCGATCCCGTCAGCGGCACGATCACGGGCGGCGGCACCTTCGACGGCAATTGGAATCCCGCTCCCTACCGGCTCTTCTTCGCGGCCAGGGTCGATGTTTCGCCGGCGGGTTTCGGAACATGGCGGGGCGACGAGACCTCGGACGGTGTCGCTTCAGCCCGCATCGACAAACGTGAAGGGCTCGGCGCCTGGTTACGTTTCGACTCCCGCGCGGCGCGCGTGGTCCATCTGAAAATCGCGGTTTCGTTTACCTCGGTCGAGCGCGCGCGCCAGTGGCTCGACCACGAGATTCCGGCATGGGATCTTGGCGCGTTGCAGGCGACGGCCGAGCGCGCCTGGGATGAGGCGCTCGCCGCCGTGACGCTCGATGGGATGTCCGATGAAGAGCAACGCCTCTTTTATAGCCACCTCTTCCACACCTTGGTACAGCCGCGTGACCGCACCGGCGACGCGGACGGTTGGCCGGTGGACGCGCCCTGTTGGGACGACCACTACACGCTCTGGGACACCTGGAAAACCCTCTTCCCGCTGATGGCCATCATGCGGCCTGATGTGATCGCCGGCAACGTCTGCTCGTTCACGGAGCGTCTGCGCCGCAACGGGCAGTGCGCGGCCGCCTTCATCCAAGGCAAAGAATACCGCGTGGGGCAGGGGGGCGACGAGGCCGACAATGTGATCGGCGACGCGTACGCCAAGCAGATCCCCGGCATCGACTGGAACGCCGCATGGGAGGTGCTCGCCGCCAACGCGGGCCGCCGCACCGAAGACTACCGCGCGCTGGGCTGGGTCGCGCACAAGGGCAAACACGATTACTGCTGGCGCATGAAATCCGGCTCCGGCACGCTGGGCTTCGCCTACAACGACTGGTGCGCCGCGCAGGTCGCCGCCGGACTCGGCAAGGCCGACGAGGCCGGCAGGCTGCTCGCGCGCTCGCGCAACTGGCGCAACGTCTGGGACGACTCGCTGGCGGACAGCGGGTTCACCGGCTTCATCCGCGCCCGCAATGCGGACGGCACGTTCTGCAACACGCCGGCCCGCAAAGGCTACAACACCGATTTTTACGAAGGCACCTGCTGGCAGTACAGCTACGTGATCCCGCACGATGTGCCGGGCATGATCGAAAAGATGGGCGGCCGGCCGCGCTTCATCGAGCGCCTCCAGTTCGCGCTTGAGAACGGATTGATCGATTTCGGCAACGAACCCTCCTTCATGACTGTCTGGCTCTTCTGCCATGTGCAACGCCCTTATCTGGCCTCGTATTGGGCCGACAAGCTGCGCGGCCTCTTTAATCAGGATGGGCCGCCTGGGGACGACGATTCAGGCGCGATGGGCTCGCTCTATGTCTTTTTGAACGCGGGGTTTTTCCCCTTTGCCGGTCAGGACACCTACTACCTTCACGGCCCGCGTGCGCCGCGCTTCGAGTTCCATCAGCCGAACGGCAACACCTTCACTGTCACGGCCCAACACGCAGGCGGCACCCGCATCTACATCCAGTCGGCCACGCTCAACGGCCGCCCGCTCGATGTGCCGGTCATCCGTCACCGCGACATCACGGCCGGCGGCACGCTGGCCTTTGTCATGGGCGACACGCCCTCGGCCTGGGGCTGCGGCGGCGAGTTCGATCCCGTTCTCGCCCGGCAACAAACGAAATGACGGCGGCCGGTGGTGTGGAGAGGTGCGGCGGCGCAGGCGTGCCGTCCTACCTGTCGCGACGAGCAGCTCCCCGGACTTCGTCCGCCGACAGTGCCCGGCCGTAAAGTTTCACCTCGTCGAGCAGGCCCGTGAAATGCGCCGCGTGGCCGGCGTCATAGTTGCCCAGGCATAGCGGCCTGCCGTTCGGCGGAAGCGGGCCCGGCCGAGCCAGCGCGCCCTGTTCCGCGCCATCCATATAGAGGCGCATCGTCTGGCCGTCGAACGTCCCCGCCAGATGCACCCAGCGCCCGACCGGCAACGGTGCCTTACCCGTCAGGTGATGGCTGAACGACGTCACCGGAACGCCGAAGCAGGGGCGTCCGTCCTGCAGGCCGAGGCGGAAGCCCGACGAGGTGCTGCCGCCGAAAATGCGGTTGATGAACCAGACGTGCTTTTGCCCCGCGCGTTCCGTCTTTACCCAGCATGCGACCGAAAAAGCGTTTGATGGCGAAAGGGCCGTGTCGGGCGCGATCATCGCGCTGCCGCCGTTGCAGACGAGCGCGCTGCCGTCGATGCCCGGCGCGCGTCCGGCGTTCTCCAGTGTGCCGCCCAACCCGTGCCCTGAATAGTCTAGCGTGAGGGTCTCCTCCGATGTTTCATCAAACGCCCACCAGCCGATCAACCCCGGCTCGTCCGCGCCGGGTTTCGTAACCCGACGCGTCCGGTGCGCCTCCAGCCCCGCTTGCTCCGCCGCGTGACGCCGGTAGGCCGCGTCGTACGGTCCCAGCCCGATGTCCTCCGGCAGCAGGTCTTCGTGCGGCCCCGCGTCCGGCGCGAAGACGTTGCGCACCGCGTCGAGATAGCCGAAGCCGTACTCGCGGTAGGGCGCGAGGTAGTGGCCCTCGCCCCATTCATTCCAATTGTCGAGCAGCAGCATGCGGCTGCCGAGCTGATCGGACGGCAGTGTGGCGATGAAGGCCTTGGCCTCGCGCAGCAGCCCTTCGAAGTCGGCAGGCGGGATCTTCCAGATGCTGCCTTCGTCGCGCCAGCCGCTCCAAGCCTGCGAGACGGTCACCACCTGAGGCAGGATGCCCAGTTCCTGCGTCTTGCGGATGGACGCCATCTGGGCCTGGATCGCCTGCTGCGGCGCGGGGCTGCCCGGAATACCCCAGCAGTAAGCGAAGGTGTAGTCGAGCCCCAGCTCTTTCATCCGCGCGAGATGGTTCGGGTCCAGCCCGCGGTATTCACCGAGCAGAATCAAGCCGTCAAAACCCGCGTCGCGGCACGCCTGCCGCATCTTGCCGAAGGCGGCGCGGACGTTCTCCACGCTGCCCAGATCCTTGACCAGAAACTCCGGGCGGTAGATGAAGAGCAACGGCCGGTTGCCGATCTTGAGATAGCCGGGGTGCTTGAAGTAGTTATCGATCCAATACGGCATCAGATTTTCGAACAGATCGCTCTCGTCGGCTACGCCGGCGATGCCTTTCGACTGGTTCTCCCACATGATGGTGAACGTCATCTTGTCGGCGAAGCGCGACTTGAAGAGCGCGTCGTGGATCGCCGAGCCGAAGCGCATCTTGACCGCTCCGCCTTGGCTGGCGCGGTACCAGCAGTAGATGAAAAAGGAGATGCCGTGTTCGACCGCCCACTTCGTCTCCCAGTCCGAGACTTCGGGATTCTCCTGTGCGTAGAAACCCAGCGCGGGCGTGCGTTCGGGATGCTTCAGCACATTGGCCCAGAGGTTGAATTTGTCTGCCTCCCAGAGCGGACAGTGGTGCGCGCCGACCAGCACCTCGGTCTTGACCGGCACCGGGTCGGGAATGGAGTTGAGCCGGCGTTTCGCCATCGGGGGCAGAAAGCGCACCCGGATCTCAGTGCGCGCCACTGTCCGCGCGCCGTCCTCCAGCGCGACCGACAGCACGCTGTCGCAAGCGGCCGCCGCGGTCACGGTCCACGCCACGTTCGTTTGCGCGCCCGGCGCCAGCGCGAGCACGCCGGATGTCTGCGGGCCGGAGACGGTGACACCCTCCGTCACGCCCAACCTCAGCGTGCCGCCTGCCGCCGCGGCGCCCGCGTTGCGGATGACGGCATGCACGGTCTCGGGCCGGCCCGCGCGGCACACGTTGGCCTCCGGCTCGAAGCGCATGATCCGTAGCGCAGGGTCAACGGCCCCGGCCCCCTCACTCGCAAAAAGAACTGCCCATGCCAAACACGTTGCGCGCGCCCCGAAAGTCATGTTTCCCCTTTTTTGAAGAGGGTAAAATAGCATGGATTGTCATTCTGGAAAAGACACAACCGCCAAAGCCTCAGGGTCGACGCATCTTAAATTTGACTCATCACGTCAGAACTGCGGGTGTGACATGCACCCAGTGAGTGCCATGCAGTCGGCACTGCGGCATGGTTTTTGTGGCCCCTCGTCCCCGTACCCGTTCACGTACACGACGGCCTCACTGAACCGACTGTGCCCGAATTGGAGGCAGTGGAAACAGCGGCTGGAAACGATGGATTGAACACTGGCGCATAGCGGCTCATCGGGCGGTGAAGCGGCAGATGCCGGAGCCGACGCGGAGCGCGATCGAGCCGTGATCGGTGCCGAGCAGCGTCAACCACTTATCAAGAACCGGCTTCCGATGGAGTCAACGCCGGATCCCGACCGGGATACGGCTCACTTGCCGCCGGGCGGAGGCCTATGTTATTTTGAACGCCGGTCAACAATCGTGGGAGGGGGAGTCGACGTGATGCGATGGACGATTCTGGCGGGATGTATCGTGTGGGGGATGGTCGTGCGCGCGGCAGGGCCGGTGCTTGATTATGTCTATCCGGCAGGAGGACGGGCGGGCAGCGATTTTGAAGTTGAAGTCGGCGGCGACCGGTTCAGCGGAGTCATACAGGCGGTCGCCAGTGGCGAAGGGGTGACGTTGACCTATCTCGGTCCGGTCCGCACGACGGTGCTGAACAAAAAAGGGCGGCCAGTCGCAACGGTGTTGCCGGACCGTCTGCGTTTCCGGGTCGTGATCGACAAGGAGGCCGCGCCGGGCATGCGCGCGTTGCGCGTCAGCACGGCCTATCGGCTGAGCGAGCCGGTCGGGTTCGACGTGCAGTCCGTTTTGCCGGAATTGAGTGAACCTGCAACCAACCGCTCGG
>JAQUEX010000324.1 GCA_028684935.1 Kiritimatiellia bacterium
TGGCGGAAATCGCCCTGCTCGGCAACATCGCGATGATCGCGGGCCTCAAGCGCCGCGTCGAGTGGGACGCTGCCGCGATGCGCTGCACGAACCTGCCGGAATTGAACACGCATGTAAAAACAACGTATCGCGAGGGGTGGTCCCTTTGATGCTTGAACCGTACTGCTTGCGGCGGCCGCTTGGGCGCACCGCCGAGACTGTCATCGCTCGCGTATGCGCGGCCGGCCTGTTGCTGTTTGTAACCGTCCTTCCGGCGCTCGCGTTGGAAAAGTCGCCGCTGTCGCTCGACGCGCGCACCGACTTCTATTCGGCCTATGTCTGGCGCGGCAAGGTGCTGGACCGACACGCCGTGGCGCAGCCCAGCGCGATCGCGACCTACGACGCGCACGAATACGGTGCGTTTTCCGCGAAGTTCTGGGTGAACTGGGACTTATCCCAGCGGTCCACCAAAGCCAAAGCGACGCGCACGGGCGGCGGAATCAACGTGTTCAATTTCACGCCGTCGTATGCTAGGGCGGTTGGCCCCGTGGATGTCACCATCGGCAACATCTTTTACACGTTTCCGGGCAGCGGCTATCCGAAGCACAGCAACAGCACGTATGAACTCTTCACGACGGTGGCTTACAAAAACCCGGTCGTGACGCCCTCGCTCAGCGTCTACTACGACTACCGCGACGTGGGGCAAGGGTTTCTCGCCGACAATCCGCTCAAAGACCTCTATATCCGAGCCGCGCTGGATAAATCGGTGCCGCTTGGTGACCGGCTGCGCGCCGGCGGATGTGTCCTGGTTGGCGCCGGCACTAGCCATTATAACGCAGTCCGTTACCGGTCGACCGGCGAGGGGTTGGCCGATTATCAGGCGTCGGTCTTTTTATCGTATGCCGTCACCGAGCACTTCTCGGCCGGTGCCACGCTGGCCTATACCGGCCTGATCGGCGGGGCCTGGGGGCTCGACCGCAGCGCCTGCGGGCCGGACGAGATCGTGTGGGGTGGCATCAATCTTCGACTGCGTTTTTAGAGATATTGCCGCAGCGCGACGACGGCGGGCACGACGTCGCACATTTCGGAACGACGACCGCGGAGATCCACAGGATGCCCTTCGGTTGCCACCGCTCCAAACCGCACCCCAACCGCTTTCTTGCCGCTCAACTTCAACACAAAAATCGCACCCAAGCCCTGGTGCGGTCGGTAAGCGTGCTTGCGAGCGTGCACTAAAAAAGATATAGTTGCCGTCACCCATTTTTTTTGAGCAAGGTAGGCTGTTGTGATTGAATTCGATGTTGTGAAAGAACGTCTGGCGATGATGCGTGAAGGACTTGCGGAGATGCGCGGGTACTTGGACATCGCGAACCGTCGCGTGATACTCGAAGAGCTCGAAGAGTGCGCGGCCCGGCCTGACTTTTGGAATGATTCAGGCGCCGCCAAGGAGGTCATCGGCAAGACCAATGCCCAGCGCGCGTTTGTGAAGCCGTTCGACGAGTTGATCCGCCTCATTGAAGACGGCGAGGTGATGCTCGAACTGGCAGCGGCTGAAGATGAAGGCGACCAGCGTCAGCAGGCCTTGGCTGAATTGGTGCACATGTTCGACCGGGCCGACGTGATGATGTCGAAGTTGCGGTTGCAGTCGCTGCTCGGCGGCAAGCTGGATGCCTGCAACGCCTTCCTCACGCTCCATTCCGGTGCGGGCGGCACGGAATCCTGCGATTGGGCCGACATGCTCTTCCGGATGTATCGGATGTACTGCGAGGACAACGGTTTCGAAATCGAGGTGCTCGACTCACAACCGGGGGAAGAGGCGGGGCTCAAGTCGGTCACGTTTCTGGTCACAGGGCCGTATGCCTACGGTTATCTGAAGGCTGAGCGCGGCGTGCACCGCCTGGTGCGCATCAGCCCGTTCGATGCCAACAAGCGGCGCCACACCTCCTTCTCTTCCCTGGATGTGGTCGCCGAACTGACGGACGAGATCGAGGTGGAGATCAAGGACGAGGATCTGCGGATCGACACCTACCGGTCAGGCGGCGCGGGGGGGCAGCATGTGAACAAGACCGATTCGGCGGTAAGGTTGACCCATTTAGAGACCGGCATCGTGGTCGCCGTCCAGTCGGAGCGTTCGCAGCACAAGAACAAGTCCAAAGCCATGAGCATGCTGAAGGCTAAGCTTTACGAATATTACGAGGACAAGAAGCGCAAGGAGATGGAGCGCTTTTACGGTGAAAAGGGAGAGATCGCATGGGGCAGCCAGATCCGCTCCTACGTGTTCCAGCCTTACACGATGGTGAAGGACCACCGCACGGACGAACAGACATCAAACGTGCAGGGGGTGATGGACGGGCACATCCAACCGTTCATCGAGGCGTATCTCAGGCAGAATGCCTTGAGGGCATAATGGCGGCATGATGGAAAGGTGATGCGCGAGTGACAGTTGAACAGGCAAAAAAAGAGTTGGCGAAAGCCGGGCAGGCGCACGTGTTGCGTTTTTGGGACACACTCAGTGCTGCGGAGCGCGGCGCACTGCTGGCGCAGATCGACGACATTGATTTCGGTGAAGTCGCCCGCATGCGGCATGTGCTGGCCGGCAAGAACATGGCGGCCGCCGTGACGCCGCGTCCGGCACCGGTCGTGAAGTGGACCCGCCGCACGTACGGGGAGGCTTTTGCGGCTGGAGAGGAGCAGTTGCGCAAGGGACGTGTGGCGGTCCTGCTGGTGGCGGGCGGCCAGGGTTCGCGGCTGGGGTACGAGGGGCCAAAGGGCGCGTACGGGATCGGTCCGGTCTCGGGCATGCCGCTCTTTTATTTCCACGCGCGCAAAATCGTGCGGCTGGCCCGCCTATACGGCAAGCCCGTGCCGTTCTACATCATGACGAGCGACGTGAACGATGCCGCGACGCGAGCCTGTTTCGAGGACCACGACTATTTCGGGCTGAATCCTGCCGATGTGATCTTCTTCAAGCAGGGGGTGTGGCCCGCACTGGATGCCGAGGGGCGGCTGATCCTCGAGGCGCCGGGACGGATATTTGTCAGCCCGGACGGGCATGGCGGCACGTTGACCGCTCTCGCCAAGAACGGTTGCCTGGCTGACATGACCGCACGAGGCATCCGCAGCGTCTTCTATTTTCAGGTGGACAACCCGCTGGTTGATATCGCCGATCCCGCTTTTATCGGCCTCCACGCGCTCTGCGGCGCCGAGCTGTCGCTGAAACTTTGCCTCAAGAATTCGCCGACAGAAAAGATGGGTGCCGTGTCGCTGCTCGATAACGGACGCACTGGCATGATCGAGTACTCCGAGCTGACGCCGAAGCAGGCCGCGCGTTTCAAATACGGCAGCCCGGCGATCCATGTCTTTTCGTTGGCTTTTCTCAAACGCGAGGCGCGCAAAGACATGCCGCTGCATCTGGCGCACAAGAAGATCGCCTGCGTGGACGACGCGGGGCGCTCCGTAACGCCGGACGCGCCGAACGGCTACAAATTCGAAAAGTTCATTTTCGACGTGCTGCCCGATGCCAAGACAGTGGTCAATCTGGCGTTCGACCGCGATGACGAGTTTTCGCCGGTCAAGAACGCGGTCGG
>JAQUEX010000069.1 GCA_028684935.1 Kiritimatiellia bacterium
CATGATGATTCTCGGCCGAGTGACATCCGGGCCGGGTGGCGTCATGATCCTTGAAACGGCGCGGCTGATTCTCGCGGATCAGTTCCCCGAACTCGCCGAGGCGGTGGAAGTGTTCATGCCTGACGAAAAGGCGCGTCGAGTCGGCCAGTCGGTGGCGGCCGCCACGTTGCCCATGTTGTGATCTGCGAAAACGGCGGAAGGAAAGGATGAGACGACCATGACGTTGACGAATGCAACGGCGGATATTTTTGTGCCTGACGGCACGCCGGTCGAAACGGCTTTGGCGCGCACGACGCATCTGGGGATCGGCGCGCATCAGGATGATCTAGAATTCATGACGGTACACGGCATCTTGGCCTGTTTCGGCCAGCCGGACAAATCTTACTGCGGGGTGACCTGCACCGATGGGGCCGGCAGTTCGCGCAGCGGGGTCTACGCCGCGTACACCGATGAGCAGATGAAGGCGGTGCGACGTCTCGAGCAGCGCACGGCGGCGATGGTAGGGCGTTACGGCGCCGTTCTGCAGCTTGACTTTACCAGCAAGCAGGTCAAGGCGCAGGACAACACGCCGCTGGTGGACGATCTCTATGCGATTCTGATGGCGGCCCGTCCGCAGACCGTCTATACGCATGCGCCGTCTGACAAGCACGACACCCATGTCGGGGTGACACGCGCCACGATCGCGGCGATCCGTCGCATGCCGCTGTCCGATCGCCCGCGGCAGGTGTACGGCTGCGAGATCTGGCGCGACCTTGACTGGCTGCCGGACGCACGCAAGGTTGTGCTGGACGTCAGCGACCGCGCGAACATCTCGGCGGCGCTCTCCGGGGTTTTCGACTCGCAGATCTCCGGCGGCAAGCGTTATGACGACGCGGTCATGGGACGCCGTAAGGCACACGCCACCTTTTTCGAGTCGCATGCCGTGGATTCCGCCACGCTGCTGACCTTCGCCATGGACTTGACCCCGCTGGCGCAGGACGATACGCTTTCCATCGCCGCCTACACTGTTTCGCTGATCGACGCCATGAAAGCGGATGTCGTGCAACGGCTTGGGGAGGGGGAGATGGCTGCAAGGCGGTGAGGACGTAAGGCGGTGAGGGCTCAGGCGGCGTGCCGCGTGCCTGAGAGGACGGAGCGGAACGGGGGGGGTATGTCGACTGCGACAATGGCTCAGGATGATTTGCGGAGCGTGTTTGAAGGGTTTCAAGCCTGGGGGGATTTTGGGTGTGCCGAACCGTACGGGTCCGGTCACATCAATGACACCTACCGTGTCCGGGTCAGTCTGGCCGGCACGCCCGCGCACTATCTGCTGCAACGCATCAACCATGACATTTTCAAGCAGCCCGACGGCGTGATGGACAACATCGTGCGCGTTACCGGGCATCTGCGGGCCAAGTTGGCCGGTGCGGCGGATGCTTCGCGCAGGACCTTGACCGTCATTCCGGCGCGAGCGGATGGACGCCCCTGGGTGCGCGATCCGTCTGGCAACTGGTGGCGGCTCTATCTCTTCATCGAGCAGGCGCACACCTATGACGTCATTGCGCACGAGGGCCAGGCGTTTGAGGCCGCGCGGGCTTTCGCGCGTTTCCAAAGTTTACTCGCGGATCTGCCCGCGCCACGGCTGCACGAAACCATTCCGGCCTTTCACAACACGCTTTCGCGCCTGGATGCACTGGATGCCGCGATGGCGGCGGACGCCTTTGGCCGCAAAGCCGAAGTCGCTGCGGAGATCGCGTTTGTCGAGGCGAGGCGCGCGCGGTGCGGACATCTGCTCGAACGCCACGCCTGCGGCGACATCCCCGAACGCATCACGCACAACGACACCAAGATCAACAACGTGATGCTTGATGACGCGACCGGCGAAGGTGTCTGCGTGATCGACCTTGATACGGTGATGCCGGGACTCGCGCTCTATGATTTCGGCGACATGGTGCGTTCCGCGACCGCCGCGTCGCGCGAGGACGAGCGCGATCTCTCGAAGGTCGGCAGCCGAATCGGGATGTTCGAAGCGCTGGCGCGCGGGTATCTCGAAGGCGCGGATTTTCTGTTGCCGGCCGAGCGCGAGGAGCTGGTCTTTTCCGGACCGTTGATCACGCTGACGATCGGCATCCGGTTCTTGACGGATTATCTTGCGGGCGATGTTTATTTCCGCACGCATCGTCCCGGACAGAATCTGGACCGTTGTCGCGTCCAGTTCCAAATGGTGCGCAGCATGGAAGAGCAGGCGGTGGCGATGGAGGCGATCGTGCGCGGTGTGCGGCGGTGAAAGGGGGCGGCGATGAGACAGGGCTTGAAAAAAAGGGTTGTCTGGGCAGCGGCGTGTGGGATCGCGACCGCCGTGTTCGCGGCCGATCTGCCGCGTGTGCTGATCATCGGGGATTCGATCTCGATCGGGTATACGCCGCATGTCAAGGCCGCCCTTTCCAACCGGATGGAGGTGGTGCATGCGCCCGGCAACAGCGCGGCGACGGTGACAGGGCTCAAGCGTCTGGAGCAGTGGATCGGCAGCACGCCGTGGCAGGTCATCCATTTCAATTTCGGTCTTCATGACATGAAGACGATCGATCCGGCCACGACCGACTCGGACATGGCGAAATTGGTGCCGGTCGGAAAAGGCAGACCGTGGGTGCCGCTTGATCAATATGAAGCCAATCTGCGTCTTTTGGTGCGGCGGTTAAAGAAGAGCGGAGCCGCGCTGGTGTGGTGCGCGACGACACCGGTGCCGGAGGGCGCGGTCGGGCGCACGCCCGGCGGTGAAGTTGCCTATAACGCCGCCGCTTTGCGCGTGATGCGGGATGAGAAGGTGGCGGTCAACGATCTCTGGTCTTTTGTCGGCCCGCCGGACAAGCGGCTTGCGATGGGGGGCCGGCCCAAGGATGTGCATTACACCGACGCCGGTTCCCGCGCGCTGGCCGGTGAGGTCGTGAAGGCGGTCGAGGTTGCTTTGAAGGCAGGTTGGATTGAGCTGTTCGATGGACGCTCGCTGGCCGGGTGGCGCCCGTATGGCAAGCCGTCCGGCACGCCGGCCGGGGAGGGGTGGCAGGTCGAAGGCGGGCTGCTGCATAAGCGGCCCGGCATCAGGGGCGGCGATATCATCACGGAACGGATCTTCAACGATTTCGAACTCGAATGGGAGTGGCGTCTCGCCAAAGACGCCAACAACGGCGTGAAATATTGTGTGACGGAAAAGAGGCCCGGGGCTCCGGGGTATGAGTACCAGATGCTGGACGATTCCTCCCCGCGCTTTCAAAACCTGCCGGCCAAATCCCTGACGGCCTCATTTTACGAGGTGCTCGCACCCGCGGCGGACAAACCGCTGAAGCCGGCCGGCGAATGGAACCTGTCGCGTGTGGTCGTGCGCGGTGAGCGCGTGGAACATTGGCTGAACGGACGTAACGTGCTCGAATACACCTTTGGCAGCGAGGCGGTCAAGGCCGGCGTGGCCGACAGCAAGTTCAAAAAATATCCGGATTTCGGCAGCAAATGCCCGGGGCATATCATGTTGACCGACCATCAGGATGAAGCCTGGTATCGCCGGATTTCGCTCCGGGAATTGAACGGGAAGTGAAATTCAAAAAATCGCGCTTGTCAGGGGCCCCGGGCTTTTGATATAGTCCAACACACTTTTGGGATTCATGGGGCGGTAGCTCAGTTGGTAGAGCATCACGTTCGCAACGTGGGGGTCAGGAGTTCGAATCTCCTTCGCTCCACCATGAATGAAAGAAAAGGCCGCCGATCCCGGCGGTCTTTTTGCGTATTACATGAAACTATCAGTTAAAGATGCCGCTCTCTTCTTGAGCGTCTCGCCCGAGACGGTATACCGCTGGGTCAAGCAGGAGGAGATTCCGTACCACACGGTCAACGATCAGCTCCGCTTTAACCGTGCCGAGCTGCTGGAGTGGGCGACCGCCCGCAATCTGGAAGTCTCTCCCGACCTGTTTGCACAGCATGAATCCGTACCGTCAGCCTCCCTGCCGACGGTATCCCAAGCGCTGACGGCCGGCGGCATCGCCTATGGCGTTCCGGGCGGCAGTCAGGCTGAGGTGTTGCACAAGGTCGTCGGTCTCATGAAACTGCCTGCTGAGGTGGACCGTGATTACCTCTATCAGGTCCTACTGGCACGCGAAGGTTTGGGCTCAACCGGCATCGGCGACGGCATTGCGATCCCGCATGTGCGCAACCCGTTGGTTCTGCATGTGACGCAGCCGTCCATCACGCTTTGCTTTCTTGCTTCACCGATTGACTTCCATGCGCTGGACGGCCATCCGGTGAATACCCTTTTCACGTTGATCAGTCCCACAGTGAAAACGCATCTCCACCTGTTGTCATGGTTGAGTTACGCGCTGCGAAATCCTGCTTTCAAAGAGGCGGTCAAACGACAGGCCCCCTGCGAAGAGCTGATGACGCGGCTGGCGGCGGCGGAAGCCGTAATCGGTCACTAACGGGATTGGCGCGAAAGGAGCGCCGGTGTTTCTGTTCCTCATCTTGCTGGCCATTGCCATGGCGGCCGTGAGCGGCTTGCCCGGTTTTGTGCTGCGGCGGTCGGCCGGCGGTTGCGAACGGCTCGCCGCCGCAGGCATGGTGGGTGCCGCATGTGCAGGGCTGGCGGGTGCAGCAGGGGGCATGCTGGGGCTTGGTCGTGACGCGCTTGCGTTCAGGTGGCCGGCCATCGGCGGCGGAAGTGTGGGCCTCGATGCGCTGAGCGCGTTCTTTCTGGTGCCGATTTTTCTGATCGGCGGGCTGGGGCCGATCTATGGGCTCGGCTACTGGCCGCACCGCCGCCATCCCGCGAACGGTCGTCGCCTGCGGTTTTTTTGGGGAATGCTGGTGGCCGGCATGGCGCTGTTGGTGATCGCCCGTCATGCGATGATCTTTCTGTTAGGCTGGGAGCTCATGGCGCTTTCCGCCTTTTTTCTGGTATCCACCGAAGATCATCACCCCGCGAGCCGCCAGGCGGGCTGGATCTATTTGATTGCAACCCATGTCAGCACGCTGGTGCTGTTTGCGCTGTTCGCGGTGTGGCGTCATGTCACCGGCACGTTTGCGATGGAACCGGCTGCGCCGCAGGCATTGGGGCAGGGCGTGACGAATCTTTGCATGGGGCTGGCCTGGGTGGGGTTTGGCGTGAAGGCCGGTGTGATGCCGCTGCATTTCTGGCTGCCCGGCGCACATGCTAATGCTCCCAGCCATGTCTCGGCGATCATGTCGGGCGTCGTGATCAAGACAGGCATTTACGGCATGGTCCGGTGGTTTGCCTTGTTGCCCGATGCCGCGCCCGCGTGGGGTGCGCTGGTGTTGTTGCTGGGCGTGCTGAGCGGCGTGCTCGGTGTGGTGTTCGCCATTGGACAGCATGACCTCAAGCGGCTGCTGGCCTATCACAGCGTCGAGAACATCGGCATCATTTTGATGGGGCTCGGTGTCGCGTTGCTGGGGCGGGCGATGCAGCGTCCGGAATGGGTGACGCTGGGCTTCGGTGCCTGCCTGTTTCATGTTTGGAACCACAGCATGTTCAAACCGCTGCTCTTCTTTTGCGCCGGCGCGGTGACGCAAGCTGCCCGTACGCGCCAGATGGACCGGCTGGGCGGACTCGCCACACGGATGCCGTGGACCGCCGTTTTTTTTCTGGTCGGTGCCGTAGCGATCTGCGGGCTGCCGCCCCTCAATGGCTTCGTGAGTGAATGGCTGCTGTATCTCGGCCTGCTGAAGGGCGCGACCGACACAGCGGGAGGTGCCTTTGCCGCCTTGATCGGCGTTCCGGCGCTGGCCATGATCGGCGCACTGGCGCTGGCGTGCTTTGTGAAGGTCGCCGGCGCGGTCTTTCTCGGCGCACCGCGCACGCGGTCTGCAGGCACCGCACGCGAGGTGGCGCTCTGCGAGCGCGTGCCGATGGCCGTGCTAGCTGTCGGGTGTGTGGGGGTCGGCGTGTGGCCATCCGTCGTGGCGCCCGCACTGGATGCCGCGACTGGCTGCTGGCTGCAGGGCACGGGCCTTGACGCGATGCCCCTCGCGCGCGCAGTGCCGCTGGGCGTGATTCCGCTGCTCGCCCTGATGCTGGTCGCCTGCGTGGCGCTGATCGTCTGGCGACTGCGGTGCCGGACAGCGGTTGCAGCACCGCGCCGCAGCCTCACCTGGGATTGCGGCTATGCGCGGCCGGATGCACGCATGCAGTACACGGCGGGTTCGTTCGCGCGCACGCTGGTCCTGCTTTTCCGCGGGGTACTAAGGCCAGCCGAACACCGTCCGCAGGTAGAGACGCTCTTCCCCGGTCCGACGCACGCGCACAGCCATGTTGATGAAGCCGTGCTGGACCGGGTCTTGGTGCCTGCCGGACGAAAAATCGAGGGAGCCTTTGCCTGGTTTCACCGCTTTCACCGCGGCCTGACGCAGCACTATGTCCTGTATGTGCTGGCGGTGCTGCTGGTTTTCTTGTGCACGCTGTTTCCGTTTAGACACATGGTTTCGGTCTGGCTGAAGCAGTGAGTGGAAAGGGTATTTTCATTTGATGAATGGTTTGTCTGCTGTTTGCGTCGCAGCCCTGCTCATGGGCGTGAGCGGTGGTGCGGGCTATTTGTTCCCGTCTCGCTCCGCCCTCGGGCAGTGCGTGGTCGCTGTGCTGTTGACGTGTGGCAGCGCGGTTGGGCTGTCGGGATGCCTGCTGTCGTTGACGGGCTGCTGGGCGTTGCCTAGCGCGCTGAATCACGCGTGGTCGATCCCTGGATGCCGGTTTGCGGTTGGCTTGGATGCGCTCTCTGCGGTCTTTCTCTTGCCGGTGTTCGTCCTGCCCGCCCTTGGCGCCTGGTACGGGTTGGCCTATTGGCGTGCCGCGTCACATCCTGCGAACGCCCGCCGCCTGGGCGCAGCCTACGGCGCCCTGGCCGGAGCGATGGCGCTGGTTGTGATCGCGCGTGACGGCGTGCTTTTTCTGATCGCATGGGAGGCGATGGCGCTCGCGGCCTATTTTGCGGCCACGGTGGAGGACGACCGCAAGGAGGTGCGGCGCGCGGGTTGGATTTATCTGGTGGCGACGCATGCGGGCACATTGTGCTTGCTCGCTTTTTTCGCAGGTTGGCGCCACGCAACCGGCAGCTTTATGCTGGAAGCCGCACCGGGCATGCCGGTGGCCGCAGCCGCCCCTTTGTTCCTGCTGGCTCTGGTCGGGTTCGGATTCAAGGCCGGGCTGATGCCCGCGCACGTGTGGTTGCCGGGGGCACATGCCAACGCGCCGAGTCATGTGTCCGCAGTGATGTCCGGCGTGATGTTGAAGATGGGGATCTACGGCATCGTGCGCGCCGTCTCGTTGCTGCCGGTCGGCGAGGTGTGGTGGGGCGGTTTGCTGCTGGCGGTCGGGGCGGTCTCTTGCGTGGGCGGCATTGCCTTTGCGATCGGTCAGCGCGATATCAAACGCCTGCTGGCCTACAGTAGCATTGAAAACGTCGGTATCATCGCGCTGGGTCTGGGGTTGGCCCTGACGGGGCGCGCGTCAGGGCGTGACGATTGGGTGGTGTTGGGCCTGTGTGGCGCCCTGTTGCATGTGTGGAATCACGGGCTGTTCAAGGGATTGCTATTTTTGAACGCCGGCGCCTTGATCCATGCCACCGGAACGCGCGACATGGAAGTCATGGGTGGCCTCGCCAAACGGGCTCCGCGCATGATGATGCTCTTTGCGGTCGGGGCCGTCGCGATCTGCGCGTTGCCGCCGTTCAACGGATTTGTCAGCGAGTGGCTGCTTTACGCCGGTTTTTTCTGCGCGGTCGGCGTAAAGGGGGCAGGGGAATTGCCTGCGGTGTCGCTGGCGGCCGTTGCGCTGGCAATGACCGGCGCGCTCGCGGTGGCCTGCTTCGTCAATATGTTGGCCAGAGTCTATCTGGGTACGCCGCGCAGCGAAACGTGCCGGCATGCGCATGACCCTGAAGCGCTGATGCTCTGGCCGATGGTGCTGCTGGCCGGCGGATGCGTCGGGGTGGGTCTCTTCCCCGCAGCGGTGATGATGCCGCTGGAGGCCGCGGCCGCACAGTGGGGGAGTGACGGCATGGTGTTGTCCGGCATGATGCGCGCCGTGCCGTTCAGCCGGTTGTCCACGGCATGCTTCGCGCTTGCCGCACTGACTGCGGCACTCGCGTTTCTGCTGAACAGGACGAGACGCGCGCGCGGCGTGCGTGTCGGTCCAACCTGGGATTGCGGCTATGCGCGGCCGACCGCGCGTATGCAATACAGCGCGTCCTCGTTCGGGGACGGCGTCGTGGGCTTAGCTTCGTTTCTGCTGTGGCCGCGCCGTTGCCGGACCGCTCTGCGCGGTTTGTTTCCGCGTGCATCGTCGTTTAAAGGCCTTGTGCCGGACACGATCCTGGACCGGCTGGTTCTGCCCGCCTTCCGTGCGGCCGACCGCTTTTTGCCGCGTCTGCGCGTCATGCAGCAGGGGCGTACACACGTTTACGTCTTTTATATTCTGGCCATCATGATCGTGCTGCTCCTGTGGGGCGGCGCGGGGAGTCACTGACCCATGCTCGATACCTTGATTCACATTGCGGTGCTGCTGGTGGTGCCGCCGCTTCTGCCGGGCGTGATCGCCAAAACCAAGGCGTGGTTCGCAGGACGCGACGGACCGCCGCTGCTTCAGCCATACTATGACATCGCCAAGTGTCTGCGGCGCGGCTGGGTGGTCAGCGAAACCACCACCTGGATCTTTTTGGCCGGGCCGATCATCACGCTGGCGGCGACTCTGCTGGCGGGGTTGATGGTGCCGTTGGGCCGGGCGGATGCGCCGATCGCATTTACCGGCGATCTGATCCTCTTTGCCTATCTCTTCGGTTTGGCCCGGTTCTTCACCACGTCGGCCGCGTTGGACACCGGCTCGGCGTTCGAAGGGATGGGGGCCGCGCGCGAGGTGACCTTCGCCTGCCTTTCCGAGCCGGCGCTGTTCTTTGCCTTTCTGGTGCTGGCCAAGATCTCGGGGGCATTCTCGCTGACGCCGATGCTGCACGCCCCGGCTGCCGCATTTTCTGCCGGCATCGCCGCACCGCTGATTTTAATCCTCATCGGCCTGTTCATTGTGCTGTTGGCTGAAACCTGCCGCATCCCGGTCGACGATCCCAACACGCATCTGGAACTGACGATGATCCACGAGGCGATGGTTCTCGATCATAGCGGCCCGCTGTTCGGCATCATCCTCTACGCCGCCGCGATGAAAATGCTGGTGCTCGGCACGCTGGTGCTGCAAGTGCTGGTGCCTTTTTTGCCGGGGCGCGAGGTGCTGCGGGGACCGCTCTTCCTGGTCCTGCTGGTGGCCTTGGCGGGAGTGATCGGCGTGGTGGAATCGGTCATGGCTCGCCTAAAAATGCGGCATGTGCCTTATCTGCTGGTCGGCGCACTTCTCTTCTGCGGTTTCGGGTTCATTCTTTTGATCAGGTGACGTCATGTCGAACTTACTCAATTCACTGTTGGTGATGGTTCTAATGCTGAACCTTTTCGCGCTGGGCACCAGTCGGATTGCCTCGGTGATCCGTACGGTTGCGATGCAGGGGGCGTTGCTGGGCACACTGCCGCTGGTGCTGCACGGGCATCTGTCTGGCGGCGCACTCCTGATTGCCGCGCTGACGATCACTCTCAAAGGCGTGGTGATTCCCGGCATGATGAACCGCGCGCTGCGCGACGTGAAGATCAAACGCGAGGTCGAGCCTTTGATCGGCTTTCAAGCATCGGTGATCCTCGGGGCGCTGGCAACCGTCTGCGCACTGCTGTTCGCCGGCCGACTACCGCTCGCCGCCGCGCATGCCGGCACCTTGGTGGTGCCGACCGCGATCGCAACGGTCTTGACCGGTTTTATCCTGCTGATTACGCGCTTCAAAGCGCTGACTCAGGTCATGGGCTATCTCGTGCTTGAAAACGGCATTTTTATCTTTGGAATGTTGCTCGTGCAGGCCATGCCGCTTGTGGTGGAATTGGGGGTCCTGCTGGATCTGTTCGTTGCGATTTTTGTGACCTGCATCATTGTCAATCATATCAACCAAGCCTTTTCCTCGCTCGACACGCGCCGATTGGCATCGCTCAAGGAGTAGTCATCCATGGCGTTTCTTTTCATATTCTTTCCCGTGGTGATGGCGGCACTCGCGGTGCTGATTCCCTCCGACCGGTGGCGCCCGTGGCTGCTGCCGGCGGCCGGCACCCTGCATGCCGCACTGACCGGCGTGGCGCTGGCGCGGCATGCGCCGCTGTCCCCGACGGCTTGGCTCGCGCTGGATCCGCTGGGCAAGGTGATCCTGCTGGTGGTCAGCCTGCTCTTTCTGTTTTGTTCGTATTATGCCGCCGGCTATTTGCGCAATCGCGGCGAACGGCCCAACCGCGTCTTCTGTGTCTGTCTGCTGGCCTTTCTCGGCATCGCCAGCTTGGTGGCGTGGTCACGCCACTTGGGCTTGCTGTGGGTGGCGATCGAAGGCACGACGCTGGTCACCGCGCCGCTCATCTTTTTCAATCACACGCAGCGCAGCATTGAGGCGACCTGGAAATACATGGTGGTCGGCTCTGTCGGCATTGCGCTGGCCTTGCTGGGGACGTTCTTTCTCGCTTATGCCGCGCTGCATGCGGGGCATGAGACGTCGCTGATGGTTCATGATCTGGTTCAGCACGCGCCGGACCTTTCTAAGCCGTGGCTCCACGCCGCTTTCGTGCTGCTGCTGGTCGGCTACGGTACAAAAATGGGACTGGCCCCGATGCACACCTGGAAACCCGACGCGTACGGCGAGGCGCCCGGCGTGGTCGGCGCGATCCTGGCGGGCGGTGTGACCAGTTGCGCCTTTCTGGCCCTCTTACGTGCCTACCACATCTGTGTGGCCGCCGGCGAGTCGGTCTATGTCTCTCGCCTGCTGCTGCTCATGGGCCTGCTCTCGATGGCGGTCGCCAGCCTGTTTATGGTCGGTCAGCGCGACATGAAGCGGATGCTCGCTTATTCCAGCGTGGAGCACATGGGCATTCTGGTGCTGGGCCTCGGCCTTGGCGCGCCGGCGTTGTTCGGTACGCTGCTGCATGTCGTGAATAACGGTCTGACCAAAGGGATCCTGTTTTTGTCGGCCGGCAACATCCATCGCGCCTACAACAGCAAGAGCACCGAACAGGTGAGCGGCGCGATGCGGCGGCTTCCTCTCTCCGGCACGCTCTTTCTCGTCGGTTTTCTTGCCATTACCGGCTCGCCGCCGTTTGGCCCCTTCATCAGTGAGTTTATGATTCTTAACGGTGCGTTCACAACCGGCCGTACGGCGATCGGCGCACTTTTTCTTGTGCTGCTGCTGGTCGTCTTCATCGGCATGGGTGCCACCGTGTTGAAGATCGTGCAGGGTCGCCCGGCCTTCGCGGCACGTTCCACGCCGTACCGCGACTCGGTGTTGACCGGAGCGCCGATGCTCGGCCTTTTGGTTCTCGTCGTGGTGATCGGCGTGGTGCTGCCGGCACCGCTCGCCGCATTGATTACAGACGCTGTTCGCTATCTGGAGGGCCGTCCGTGAACGCATCCTTGACTGACTTCGCCCGTCTGACCAATGGCCAAGCGGTTGCTCTTGACCGTATTCCGGTGCTCGATCTGACACGCTTGCAGGCGTCCATCGCAGCGTGCGTACACGCTGGCTGCCGTGTCAGCGCGTTGTTCGGTGCGGTTTCGCCGCAGCAAGGGAATACGCGTCTGTACGTGGTGCTTGCCGATGACGAACAGAACCTTCTCTTGGCGGCTGCGGCGGATGCCGTGGGAGATGCCTACCCGTCGCTCACGCCGCAGTGCGCGCAGGTGCATCTCTTTGAACGCGAGATCGCCGAACAGTTCGGTGTGCGGCCGGAAGGGCATCCTTGGCTCAAGCCGGTGCGCTACCGACGGTCATGGACCGGCCGCGATGTATGGCAACGGCCGGCGGGCGAGGCGATCCTGCCGGCGGTCGGCGATTTCTACCGCGTGGAAGGCGAGCAGGTGCATGAAGTGGCGGTGGGACCGGTGCATGCGGGCGTGATCGAGCCGGGGCACTTCAGATTCCAATGCCACGGCGAACAGGTGTTTCATCTGGAAATCGCGCTGGGTTATCAGCATCGCGGAATTGAAGAAATGCTGCTGGGCGGCCCCGATGCGCGCACGATCCACCTGGCGGAAACGCTTTCAGGCGACGCGACGGTGGCGCATGCCACGGCGTACTGTCAAGTCAGCGAGGCGCTGGCCGGCCGCGCCGCGAGCGCACGCGGCCAGGCCCTCCGCGGCATCGCGCTGGAGTTGGAACGCATGGCGACGCACATCGGTGACCTGGGCGCGCTGGCTGGCGACGTGGGGTATCTGCCGACCGCCAGTTTTTGCGGACGGATCCGCGGCGACGTGCTCAACATGACCGCGCTGCTGTGCGGCAGCCGTTTCGGCCGCGGACTGGTACGGCCGGGGGGTGTGGGATTTGATGTCGACGCAGAACGGCTGGCTGAACTGGGGCGGCGCCTAGACGCCTGCGAGAAAGATGCGCGCGTGGCGATCGAACTGCTGTGGAAAACGCCGTCGGTGATGGCGCGTTTCGAGGAGGTCGGCACCGTTCCGCGCGCGGTTGCGGTCGAGCTGGGGCTGGTCGGCCCGGCCGCGCGCGCCGCCGGCCTGGAGCGCGACATCCGGCGCGATCAACCGTGCGGCATCTTCTGTTTTTCCCAGATTCCGCTGGCCACGTATGAGTCGGGCGATGTATTTGCGCGCGCGTATGTGCGGTGGTTGGAAATTCAATACGCCATTGCGTTCATCCGCGATCAGCTCCATGCCTTGCCGGGCGGCGCGGCGCGGCTGCCGGTCGGCGTGTTCGCACCCGATCAGTTCGCGGTGGCGCTGACCGAAGGCCTGCGCGGCGAAGTCTGCCACGTGGCGATCACCGATGCGCAAGGCCGCTTCGCGCGGTACAAAGTAATGGATCCCTCGTTCCACAATTGGGCGGGATTGGCCTATGCGCTGCGCGATCAGGAGATCTCCGATTTCCCGATCTGTAACAAGAGTTTCAATCTGTCCTATTGCGGACACGATTTATAGGCCGAGGACGCTGTTATGATTCAAGAAATCGTTGCTCGCTTTCAGCAAAAGCACAGGACGATGCGTTATCCCGACGGTGCGCCGCCGCCGCTGCCGGACCGGTTTCGCGGACGGCCGGTCGTGGACCCGGCTCGGTGCGTCACGGGCTGCCATGCCTGCGAGGCGGCGTGCCCGACCGGCGCGCTCAGCGCGGCATCGCCGGGAGTTTTCGATCTAGGCAAATGCCTGTTTTGTCCGGCGTGCGCGGCGGCGTGTCCGCATCAGGCCATCTCCTGGTCTGCCAACTACCAGCTCGCGGCACGCGAACGCGCGGACCTCGTAGTGCCGCGTGAGCGCGAGGCGATCGACATCAAGCGAGCCGCGTTGGACGGTGCGCTGCGAAAGCTGTTGGGACGCTCGCTGAAGCTGCGTCAGGTCAGTGCGGGCGGCTGCAACGCCTGCGAGGCTGACAGCAACGTTCTGACCACAGTGGGCTGGGATCTGAGCCGCTTCGGCATTCAGTTTGTGGCTTCGCCCCGGCACGCGGACGGTCTGCTGGTGACCGGGCCAGTCTCGCAGAACATGGCGCTGGCGTTAAAGAAGACGTATGATGCGCTTTCAGAGCCGCGCATCGTGATCGCGGTCGGCGCTTGCGCGATTTCGGGCGGTGTTTTCGCTGGAAGCCCGGAGGTCGGTGACGGAGCCTCTTCCGTCGTGCCGGTGGATCTTTATATTCCGGGTTGTCCGCCGCATCCACTCACGATCCTCGACGGTCTGCTGCGGTTGATCGGCAGAATTTCCACATGAGGGGGCGCGGCGTTCACGGCTGACGAGAACGGGCGGATTCCCGCTTCAACGGAACGCGCCACGCGGATTTTTCCGGAAGGTCGGTGTCGATGATGAGAGCGGCATCCGGCGCGAACGGCGCGGTTTCAACACCCTGAACGCGGATGTGGACGCTGCCATCGGGCCGCGTTTGGAACGTGGCGTCGCCGCGGGCACCTTCCAGCCGCACGCCGGTTACGCGAAACCGGGGCGCGGTGCCGCTGCGCACGATGACGAGCCGCGGCAAAGCAGTGGCACTTCCGTGATCGGCACCGTAGACAAGGGTGGCGGGATGAATGCGCAGCAGGTCGTCGCGCCAGGCATACACGGGCAGCACGAGAGGACCGCGTTGCGGCGTGGAAAGCGTGACCGTCACGCGCCCCCGATAGGCACCGGGGTCGGCCAGAACCGGCGGCTGAACAGTCAGCGAACGTCCGTCAGGTTGGACGGCGACTGCGAATGCAGGATGGTCAGAAGCAGCCTCAGTGATGGTGATTGCGGTCTCATAGCCGTTCAGGCGAACTGTGATTGGCGCGGGAGGTTCATGCGGGTTCACCCGGCCAAAGGAGCAGGCGGGAGGTTCGAGTCCGACAGCCGCGCGCGCTTCGCCCTCAATCCACAATGTCAAATTGGGCGTATGGGGGTCGTTCGAGAGAACAGAGACCGATTTCCGTTGGTGTCCCTGCAGCCCGCGCAGGGAGAGGTGAACGTCGAGTGACGTTTCGCCGCCGGGCGGAATCACGCGCGTGCCGGGTTCAGCACGCGTACATCCGCACGACGTGCGGATCTCCGTCAGATGCAGGTCGGCGTCGCCACGATTGCGCAGCACAAAACGGTTCGTGACCGTCTCGGCCGCGTCGCGCCACCCGAAGGCGTAGGTGGTGACCGGTGCTGCGAGCTGCGGCGCGGGCGCGGCCCATAGAACGGGTGACGTCAGGTGAAAGCCCCCCAGAAGGCAACCCGCCGGAATCATGACACGGCATGCATGGGTGACGGTAAATGAAGGCATGTGAGTATCATAGCGTGCTGGGGCTGGTTTGCAAATAGGCGTTTGGTAATCGGCGTTTGATGTTTACCCAGGGCGTCGTGCGAGGTATAGTCACGGACACAATGTTGGCATTTCGCATTTCGAGTGTTCTTCCCGCAGGCCTGATGTTGGTTTACAGCGTCGCGCGCGCCGAAATCC
>JAQUEX010000325.1 GCA_028684935.1 Kiritimatiellia bacterium
CTCATGGTCGAATAGCCCGTTCATGATGACAGTGTAATAGCTCGTGCGTGCCACATTCAAGATTATGATTACGAGCAAGATTACGATTACGAATCACGGACCCCAACAGAACTGCCATGCGCCCCGTTTTCTGCTGAATGCGTGTTCGGGCTCGATGACGTGATCAGAAGGCGACGCGCGTGCAGACCAGATGCGGGTGCGTCACGAGCGGCGGCAGGATGTCGGCGAGGTTGGCGAGATTCGCCTTCGGCGACACGCACAGCGTGAGGCTCGCGCCGCCGTGCGGCCCGGGCAGCACGTCGAGTGCGAACACGGTGCGCCGCTTGAGCGCGGCCGGAGCGAGGTCCAACCGCCAGCTCTCAGCTTGTCCGTCCGGCCCGGCCTCAGGCGAGCGCAGGCGCCGCAAGGTGTGGGGCAGGCGCTGCGCGTTCAGCCAGGCGCCGGCTTGGTGGGACGCCTCGCGCGGCTCCAGCCGCGTGTGCAGGACCAGCTCCGCGCGTGCAAAAACGCCGGGATGGAACGGAGCCGGCACCGACTCGTCGTCGTCGTGGCACAACAGGCCGCTGTACACCTCCCCTCGGACCAAACGATGCGGTTCCCACGCGCGCAACGCGATCACGGTGCTGCCGGCCGGGATCACCAGCCGGTCGCGGTTGTCGCCCCAGCCAAAGAGCGCCTCCTCGGCCGACAGCAGCAGGTCGGTCCAGTCGGGATGTTCCGCCAGCAGAAGCTGCATCAGCCGCGCGGAACTCCACTCGGGGGAATGGCCGGCAAACTCATCGGGCAGTGTCACGTACCGGTAAACAGGCGTCAGGCGTCGTTTCTCCGCTTCAATCCCGGCGACCGCCGCGACGCGCGCAGCGGTGATCGCGGGCTGGCGCGGCCGGCCGGTCAGCGCGTCGCGTTGCGCGGCGTCCCGGCAGGCGCCGCAGCCGAGACAGGCGGCACCGAGGCAGTAGCCGGTGTCGAGCGCTTGGGACGCTTCCTCCCAGCGGCGGCGCAGAAACGCGGGCGCGACGGCGCGCTGCACAAAGGGGAAGGCTGCGGCATCGGCCGCGGTGTCGGTCGCGCCCAGTGTGATGGCGGCGTGCAGGCGCGCGGTTTCGGCCGGGCTCCAGGGGCCGTGCGCGGTGAGCCCACCGCAGGCGAGTGCCACGACGGCCTGCGCGTGGTCATGGCGGCATGCCGCCAGCAACTGCGTGCCCAGGTAGTCGGGAAAGTCAAAGGCGAACCGGCATTCAAGCTGCGTGCGGCGGCAGACGGCGGCCACGCCGTCCACGGCGAAGCGCCACTCGGCCTCATCCAGAAAGAGCCGGTCAAAGGCCAACGGGGTGTTCGGCATGCGCACGAGGCGGCCGAAACTCAGGATGGTGCGCGTGCAGGCCGCAGGCTGGTTGAGCCAACCCTTCAGCCGCAGGCAGAAATCGTGAAAGTCGGCGAGGTCGTCGGGGGTCTCGTGGCCGGTCAGGATGAAGAAGAGTTTCAGCTCGCGAATGCGGCGGCCGAGCAGCGCCTGGATGGCGGCGGCGATCTCGTCGTCGGTCAGCGCTTTGGCGAGGAAGGCGCGCTGCCGCGCGCTGATGCCTTCGATGCCGAGCGTGAAGGAGCTTTTGCCGGCGGCGCGTTCCAGGTCCACGACGGCCGGACAGGCTGCCACGCCGTCGGCGCGCTGGCTCTTGAAGGCGAGCCGGTCGAAAAGCCGGGCGCACCCTTCGACCAGTTCGCCGAGCTGCGCGTGATGGTTGAGGTTGAAGGCGTCGAGTTCCACGGTGCGGGCGCCGCACGCCTGTTTGAGCGCGCGGGCGTGCGTCAGCAGCTCGGCCGCCGTCCATTCGCGGTATGGCTTGCGCTCGTACCCTTCGAAGCAGAAGGAGCAGAACGCGGCGCAGCCGAGCGCGACGGTCAGCCGCGCGGTGCCGGCGGCCTCGGTGTCGAGCGGCGGCAGGTCGCGCGCCGGCGGCGGCAGCGCGCGTCCCGCGGCCTGCCGAAGCGGGGCGGGCGGGAGCGCGCCCGTGATCCAGAAGCCGTCCAAGCCGTCGGCGGCGTGCAGCAGGCGCTCGCGTTTGGCGGCGGGGGCGGCGTCGGCGTACCAGCGCCTTAAGAAGAGCGGCAGGCTCTCTTCCGCCTCGCCGAAAAAGAGGGCGTCAGGCACGGCGCGGCCGTCGGGCTGCACGAGACACTGCGCGGCAAAGGCGTTGGAGCCGCCCAGCAGGATGGGCGGCACGGAGTCGGGACGGTCGCCGGCCCACGGCGCGAGGCCGTTGGCATGCAGCATCCAGGGCAGGTTGAGGGCTTCGCGCACGAAGGCGTTCGTCACGAGGACCAGGTCGGCGTCCGCAAGGCCGCAGCCGGTCAAGAGGCCGGTGACGCGCGGGGCGCGCCGGGGCGGCAAAAAGGCCATGTCGACAATCGCCGCAGGCAAGGCGTCGCGGACCAGATCGGCCAGCAGGCGGTGCGTGGCGGAGCGGGCGGTGTCGCGCAGGGAGGAGATGCGTAGGATGAGGACTCGCATAACAGCAACGGGGTTTTCGTGCCGCAAAAGGTAGCGGGTTCGCCCGCGCCTGTCAAACGCCTCTTCCGGCTTGACGGGGGAAGACTGACAGAGTATGTTCACGCTCAAATTGGCTGGGTGAACTTCTAAGGATTGAGGTGTGCGATGGCGAAAAAAGGTTATAACATTGATCCCGTGACCCTGCGTTCCATGCCGTTCTGGTGCGTCGGCAATCCGCTGGGAGATCCGTTCGGGGGCGCGGTACTGCCCAAGATCGATTCCTTGGACGTGGCGAAACTGCTGGCGGCGGCGGCCGGCGAGGGGCTGATCGAGGCCACGTCATTTCACGACGACGACCTGGTGCCGTGGGATCCTGCGAAGCCCGAAGACGATCTGGACCCGAAGAGCGAAACGTACGCGAAATTGCGGGCGATCAAACAGGTGCTGGACAAGGCCGGCCTCACGGTCAACATCGCCACCTGCGGCCTGCACGGCGACAAGCTCTTTCGCAAAGGCGGCCTGACTAACCCCGATCCGAAGCTCCGCGCGCTGGCCAAAAAGAAGGTGCAACGTACGCTGCGCATCGGCGCTCTGTTCGGGGTCAAGTACTTCACCTACTGGGTGGCCCGCGACGGCTTCGAAGTGCCGGTGAACGTCGACTGGAAGAACGTCTATAAATGGCTGGCGGACGGTTTGAACGGCGTCTACGACTACATCCAGAAGATGAAGTTCACGAACTACATCGGCGCGACGATCGAGCCCAAGCCGAACGAGCCGCGCGGCCACATGTTCCTGCCGACGGCGGGACACGCCGTGGGTTTCATCTACGGTCATCTGAAGCACCCGGAATTCTACGGCGTGAATCCGGAACTCTTGCAGCATGAGAGTATGGCGCTGCTGAACGCCGTGCATACGGTCGGCTATCTGACCAGCATGAAGAAGCTCTTCTTCCTGCACTTCGGCAGCCAGATCAAAGCGCAGTTCGACAACGACTTCCCGCCGCTCATCGGGCCGGAGGGCCTGAAGGAAACGGTGCAGATGTTCTGGGCGCTGCGC
>JAQUEX010000326.1 GCA_028684935.1 Kiritimatiellia bacterium
CGTACACGACGGCCTCATCGCCTTCCCGTGACCGCGTACGGTCCCGCGACTGGCCGGAGCTTGCTCTCATCCAAATCGCTATCGGGATCGGGATCGTCCATTTTGAGCCGTCCCGCGCGGCTCCTCTTGCGATGGGGTCGCAAGATGTCCGATCCCGATAGCGATCCCGATAGCGATCCCGATGTCTACTCCCAACGTCAGCGTTGAGCGCGTGCTTTGAACGAAGAGTCGGGGGCGCGGACGGCCCCGTCCGCGATGTGAAACCTTAGGCCAAGCAGACGCGCGGTTGGCGTCTCGCCGGGGGGCCCGGCGCGCCGTACTGACCGCCTTTCCCGCGGACGGGGCCGTCCGCACCCCCAGTCTTGCGCATCTTTTTCACGGGTGCCGGACAGCTTGCCGGTACCTTCAAGTTTCTGTCCACAGATTATGCAGATTTCCGCAGTTTCATATACCATTAACCTGCGTGTTCCGCCGTCCGTCTGCCGGTATCCCGTCCACTCGAATGATTTACGTGCCGGCATAGGCCTTCTGATAGAGGGCCTTGATTTCGCGAATCAGCGGGTAACGCGGATTCGCGCCGGTGCACTGATCATCGAAGGCGTCCTCAGCCAAGGTGTCCAGCGCGGCAGTGAACGCCGGTTCAGGCACACCCGCATCGCGAATGGTGGCGGGGATGTCCAATTTCGCCTTGAGACCTTCGACCGCTTTGACGAGACGCTCGACCTTTTCGTCCTCGGTTTTTCCGCCGAGTTGCAGGTAGTCCGCGACCCGCGCGTACCGGCTTTTGGCCGTGGGATAGGTGTACTGCGGGAAGGCGGTCTGCTTGAGCGGAATGTCGGTCGCGTTGTACCGGATGACATCCACGATCAGCAATGCGTTGGCGAGCCCGTGCGGCACGTTGAAGCGAGCGCCCAGCTTGTGCGCCATAGAGTGGCAAATGCCCAAGAAGGCGTTGGCGAAGGCCATGCCGGCCAGGGTGGCGGCGTAGTGGACCTTCTCTTTGGCCTTGAGGTCTGCGGCGCCGTTCGCATAGCTATCCGGCAGATATTTGAACAGGATGCGGATGGCCTCCAGCGCCATACTGTTGGTGAACTCGGTGGACAGCACCGAGACCATTGCCTCCAGCGCGTGCGTCAGCGCGTCAATGCCGCCGTACGCCGTCAGGCGTTTGGGCATGTTGACGACCAGCTCCGGATCGACAATCGCCATGTCGGGTGTCAGCGCGTAATCCGCGATCGGGTATTTCTTGCCGGTCGCGTCATCGGTGACGACAGCGAAAGGTGTCACCTCGGAACCGGTGCCGGAGGTGGTCGGGATGGCGACAAACTGCGCTTTTTTGCCGAGGTCCGGGAAGGCGTAAATCCGTTTCTCGATGTCCATGAAGCGCATGGCCATTTCTTCGAACTTGGCCTCCGGATTCTCATACATCAGCCACATCATTTTGGCAGCGTCCATCGGCGAGCCGCCGCCGAGCGCGATGATCACGTCCGGCTTGAAGACATGGCAGAGTTCAAGGCCTTTGCGGATGGTGGTTAAGTCGGGATCGGGCTTGACCTCGAAAAAGACCTCGTACTCCAGTTTCATCTCTTCAAGCACTTGTGTGACCTTGTCGGCGTACCCGAGGTCATAGAGCGGCTTGTCCGTGACCACGACCGCGCGCTTGCGGTCACTCAGTTCTTTGAGCGCCAGTGCCAGGCAACCGTACTTGATGTAGACTTTCGGAGGGACCCGGAACCAGAGCATGTTTTCGCGGCGTTCCGCGATGTTTTTGATATTCATGAGATGTTTGACTCCGACATTCTCGCTGATGGAGTTGCCGCCCCAACTTCCGCAGCCGAGCGTCAATGAAGGCTCCAGTTTGAAGTTGTAGATGTCGCCGATCGCACCTTGGGAACTGGGCATGTTGACCAGCACGCGGCCCGTTTTCATGGCGGCGCCGAACGTTTTGACGCGCTCGGTGTTGCGCATATCGGTGTAAAGGGCCGAGGTGTGGCCGATACCGCCGAACTCGACCAAAGCCTTAGCCTTTGCGACCGCATCCGGGAAATCCTTGGCGCGGTAGAGCGCCAGCACCGGAGAGAGTTTTTCATAAGCGAAAGGCTCATCTGTTCCAATCGAGTCCGCTTCGCCGATCAACACCTTCACGTCGCCGGGCAGTTCCACGCCGGCCATGGCCGCGATCTTGGCGGCGGGCTGGCCGACAATGTCCGCGTTGATGCGTCCATCTTTGAGGATCACGGCGCCGACCTTTTTCTTTTGAGCGGGCGTGAGAATGTGGGCGCCGCGCGCGGCGAACTCGGCTTTGACCCCTTCGTACGCCGCGTCAACAACGACGACCGACTGTTCGGACGCGCAGATCACACCGTTGTCAAAGGTCTTGGACATCAGGATCGAACTGACCGCCATGCGGATTTCTGCGGTCTCATCAATCACGGCGGGGGTATTGCCGGCACCGACCCCGAGAGCCGGCTTGCCAGAACTGTAGGCCGCCTTCACCATACCCGGTCCGCCCGTCGCGAGAATCAGGCTGATGTCGGGATGGCGCATGAGGTAGTTCGACATTTCGACGGTCGGCTCTTCAATGCAGGCGATCAAGCCTGCCGGTGCCCCGGCTGCCTCGGCAGCCCTGGCGACCGCGTGCGCCGCTTCGGCTGTGCTCCGTTTGGCGCGGGGGTGTGGGGAAAAGATGATGCCGTTACGCGTCTTCAGCGTGATCAGACTTTTAAAGATCGCGGTGGAGGTCGGGTTGGTGGTGGGGACGATGCCGGCGATAATGCCGATCGGTTCTGCGACGCGGCGCAGTCCGAAAGAGGCATCATAGCTTAACTCGCCACAGGTTTTCTCGTCTTTGTACTTGTTATAAATGTACTCTGACGCAAAGTGGTTTTTGATGACCTTGTCCTCGACGATGCCCATGCCGGTCTCCTCGACGGCCATTTTTGCGAGGCGGATGCGCTCGCTGCTGGCCGCGAGCGCGGCGGCCCGGAAAATCCGGTCAACCTGCTCTTGCGAGAAGGTGGCGTAGACGGCCTGCGCGGCCTTGACATGTTGAATCAGCGCTTCAAGCGGCTTGAGGGTCTCCGTTGCGTCAGGTGTTGGGTCTGCGTTTTTCATGGGGTGTCTCCTTGTGTTGTCCGGTTCAAACCGGGGTTTCTGGAAAAACGGTGCGCGATTATCGATAAGTGGATATCGATTGTCAAGAATCGATATAAAACTTTTTTCAGGATGCGCCAAGCGTTCGCACGCATGGGACAGCACAGGGCTGACGCATCTAATTTTTTGTCTTTACGGCCTTTCACCCACGATTACGGCGCATTGACCACTTTGCCTGTGTCGGGAGTCTGTGAATCAACGCGCCAAGGGATGCAAGGGAGGATTAAGATGAGAGCAAGCTCCGGCTAGGCGCGGGACCGTACACGGTCACGGGAAGGCGATGAGGCCGTCGTGTACGTGTACGTGAACGGGTACGGGGACGAGGGGCCACAAAAACCATGCCGCAGTGCCGACTGCATGGCACTCACTGGGTGCAT
>JAQUEX010000327.1 GCA_028684935.1 Kiritimatiellia bacterium
TACACGATCAGGAGAAAAGAGGGAAGTCCGTAAGTAATCGGGTCGGTGGGTGGCAAGGGTGCGCGAGCCGGGCGCGTGTTTGATGCGAATCGCAGCCTTTTCAGGTTGACACTTCCGCGCTGACGAGTGTATGGTGCGAATATAAACCGAAAGGGAGACGATCGTGCGCCGATGCCGGGTTTTCGCCGTTCTGCTGCTTTCACATTACGCTCATGCCGTGACGCTTGACGTCGCCCGCCTGCCCGGCCCCGTGTTCGCTGACGGCGAGGTTTCGGCGGATGCGGCCCTGCCCGCGGGCCGGACGAATGACCTGCGCACGTTCCGGCTGGAGATGACCTTCGAGGCAACCCCCTCCAACAACGTGGAGGCCGCCTTCGGCCGCGACTGCCTGCCCGCCGACGGCTTGCGCGCCGCCGGGGAGACCGATTTCATCATCGGGTGGGACTGCGGCGAGTGGTTCCTGCGCCCGCGTGGACTGCGTGAGCGTTATGCATTCTCCCCCGCCGCCCCGAACGGCACCCGCACGCTGACAGCCATCATCCGCGTGTCCGCCCAGGGGGTGCCGCAACCGCCCGTCTTCAGGGACGGCGGCGCCGATTTCGCCTTCCCCGGCCTTTCCCTGACACCCTTCCCGGACTGGCTGAAGCCTGGCCTGTGGACGCATCTGCGGGTGACCGCGAGGGGGGCGGACGCCCCCGGGGAGAGCGTCAAGGCCGTGTTTGCTCCCGGCGGGGCCAGCATCTTTATCAGATAAGCGAGCCCCATGAACCTGAAAGCGCAAACCATCCTTGTCGTGTTTCTGTGCGGGCTGACCCTCGCCGCCTGGCTGCTGCCGCCCCTCGCCGGAACGCTGCGTGAGCTTTGGCGCCGGTACGCCGCCTGCGGCAAGGCCGAGGCGGCCGTCATCGCCGCACTCGTCCTTTGCGCGGTCTACGTCGGCGGCACCAAGCCGACGAACACGCAGTCGCAGGCGCAGTCCGGAGGCCTCACGAACCCGGTCATGATCGCTGAGACAAGCGATGAGGAACAGGTCCTGATCGGCGGCGGGACCCAGTTGTCTTTACTGGAGGGCGGGGAGCCGCAGCGCCTGTCAACAAACCAGTGTCTCGCGGGGTTCGCCCTGGTGGGCGTGGCCACCAATACGGCCCCTTGGCCGGACGTGCCGTCGAACGCGGTGGCCCACGCCCGGTGGACACGTTACGGCGTGGCGGAGGACACGTTCTGGCTGCCCGCCACCAACTGGTCCTTCGTCCTCGGAACGCACGCCGTCGAAGGCGCGCACGTTTCCAGCAGCGGCACGCTGTCCTTCGGCACGCCCAAGGGCTCGCCCCGCGCGGCGGAACTTCCGGACGGCGATATGCTGAGTTTCCTCGCGCCTCTTCAGGCCAGCCTCGGGACCGTCCCCCCGCAGGGCCGTTTCTGGCACGCCGTCACGCCCTCCAACAGCCTGCTCTGCACCTGGCAGGACGTCTGCGCGGGCCGCGACACGAACTCGCCGGTCACGTTTCAGGCGGAGCTGTTCGCGAACGGCGATTTCGTTTACCGGTACGCCTTCACCAACGTCCCGGCGCTCACGAACTTCGCTGTAGGGGCGCAGCACAACGGCGGCGGTGAGACCTATGCTCTCAACGACACGGACAAGCTCGCGAACGGCCTTGAGCTGCGCTGGCGGGCCTTCGGAATGCTCGACCCCGATATCGACGACCACGACGGCGACGGGATCTCCACGTATGAAGAGGTGGTGTTCCACGGCACCTGCCCGTCGATGACCGACACTGACGGAGACGGACTGGAGGACGCCGCCGAGCTGACGGCCGGCGCAGCCCCGCTCAACCCCGACAGCGACGGCGATTTTGCTGCAGACTCCATCGATCCCGACCCGCTGACGCCCCGCGATCCCGGCGCGATACTGAACTGCTGCTCCAACACCTGGCTCTTCCACGTCCACCACGCGCTGCCCACAAACGCGACCTGCGGGGCGTCGGGGTTCCCCCACGACCACAACCTGTTCGCGGTCACGGTCACGCTGAATGCCCCCGTCGCCGCTCCCGGAGCGGTGCTGTGGGTCGGCGGGGTCCCCCTCGTCATGCGCGCGCCCGGCTCCTGGACGCTGTGGCTCGACAAGACCACGAACCAGGCCGTGCGGCTCTGCGCCCCCCGCGGCGTCGGGGTTGATTACACGGTCTCGTCGGACGAATACGGTTTCTTCTTCCAGCCGACACCGCCAGAACCGGCCATGCCCCCGCTGTCGCATACGGACACGCTGGAAGGCACAGTCGCCGTGCCGTTTTTCGCGGTGGAGCCCTCCGACGTCTGTTTCCACGGGGCGCCCGTCACCTTCCGCGCGGCCGGCTGCGCGGCGGGCCTTTCCGGGCTGTATGAATGGACCTATGGCAACACGACTGTCGTGACCAACGCGCCCGAGTTCACGGTTTTGCCCGATTTCGGCGGACTGCCGTGGGGGGTCTCCGTCACCTTCATGCCCGACGGTCTGGACGCGGGCGTCTTCGCCCGTGCGGCGGCCGGCGCAGGGGCGAGGTCCGCCGCCGACGGCTGGCCCGCGGGCGCGGGAAACGGCTGCGGCTACTGCCGGCGGCATGTGACGGCCAACAGCCTCACGCGCTGGTGGTGCGACCTGACCGGCAAACCGACGAACGAAGGACGTTGCCCAGCCGCCGGACGCGGCTATATCCCCCCTGCCAACGGCACCAACACGTTTTTCACGCTGCCGGTGCCGCGCCGCCCCGCGGCGTGGCCTGACGATTACGCCACACTCAGCCCCTGGCCGTCAGGACATGGCGCAATGGGGACCCCGCCCGATCCCGACGACTGCGGCCACGGTGCGGGCTGCACCGGCTGCGAATGGGCGGTCGACCACTGGCACCGCAAAGAGGAGACCTTCGGACTGCTCGACCACAGCGGCTGCTGCGCCTGTCCCGAGCACAACCCCGCCGTCGACGGAGAGGCGCTGAGTCTCGAACCCGTCGTCTACGAGGGTGCGGTGGGGCTGACGGCCGCGTTCAGGCCCTTCTACGGCGACGGGCCTGTTCCGCTCGCGGCCGGACCGCTGCCCGGCCCGGGCGTGGTCACCGTCACCGGGCTCACGCCCAGCGCGGCACCCTACGACCGTTCCGCGCACTTCTCGCGGCACATCCCGTCGGTGCCGACCACCTTCTATGAGGTCGACCGCTTCACGGTCCTCTCGCTCGACCTCCAGCCCGACGTCGACCTGAGCGGGTCGGTGGACGCCGGAGACGCCGCCGCGCTGGCTGCGGAGTGGGACAGGAAGTGGCTGATCCCGGCGGGGACCAACGCCTTCCCGCTCAAGGTCTTCAACGACGTCGCGCTGCCCGGCGTGTACACGATCGCCCTCGCAGGCCCGTCCAACGTCGTGGCGCGGTACGGTAACGTCACCGTGCGCGGCGGCGAGAGCAACGCCGTCGCCTTCCCGCCCGGCCCCACCGCCGAGACCGTCCAGGTTCAGGCGGACGGTCCCGGCGAGGCCGCGCTGACACTCTCGTTCAAGGGCT
>JAQUEX010000328.1 GCA_028684935.1 Kiritimatiellia bacterium
CTGCGTTACAGCGATCCCGACCTGCCGCCCAACGTCTTCACCTACTCGCTGCTGTCGGGTCCGGACGGCTTGACGCTCAACCCCGCGACCGGACAGGTGCAGTGGCAGCCGCGTGTCGATCAGACCGGATCCTTCAGCCTGCGCGTGCGCGCGTTCGACGGCGCCGGCGCGGCGCTCAGCACGACGATCGGGCTGTCGGTCGACACGCACAGCCTGAGCGCCGCCGCGCTGACTGCTGCCGCGGCGGGCGGCGGACTTGAGCTGAAGTGGGCAAGCAAACCCTACACCTTCTACACCATCGAGTGGTGCGCGGATCTGGCCTGTCCCGTCTGGCATGCGCTCAACGCGGACGCGCCGGTCGCGGGCACCGGCGCCGTGCTCAGCTACACGCTTGACCCCGCCGCGCTGGGCTCGCCCGCCAACGCCTTTTTCCGCATCCGTCAGACGCGCGAGTAAAGGCGCCTCACGGCGTCGCGCGGCCCTCACTCTTGAACCATTCGCGCAGCAAGCGGCCGATGATCTGGCAGCCGCGCTCGTTGGCGTGGACCGCGTCGCCCATGAACCAGCCGTAGTACTTGCCGCTTTCCTGGATGTAGCTCCACCAGGGACCGGTCATGTCGAAGAACGCGCAGCGCTCTTCGGCGGCCACCTTCATCAGAGTGTGGCGGAAATTGCCGGTGGAAGTGTCGATCTCCCGCGTGAAGCTTTTGATGTGCTCGTCGCGCACGGCGCCGAAGACCGGCGTCAGCAGCAGGAATTCGGTGCCGGGGCGCACGGCGCGGACCTGCCGCACCACATCGCGCACGGCCTCGGCGTCGCTGCGGTTGGAGATGCCGCCGATCAGCACGAGGTCGGGCTCGTGCCGCAGCACGTACTCCTGCACGCGGTTCTCTTCGCGGTAGTAGGTGCAGCCGGTGGAGCTGCGCAGCGAGGGGATCTTGACGATTTTTGCGCCGGGGTAGTCGCGCATCAGCAGCAGTTCGAAGGAAGAGGCGGAGGTGTTGCCCATGATGCTGTCGCCGAGCAGCACCATGCGCAGCGTGCCGCCGCCGCGCAGGGCGGCGAGGGTTTTGGGCAGATGCGCGAAGCGCTCCGGCGGCGGCGTGTAGGCGAGCGGATCCATCGCGGCGTAGATGGCGTCGATGCGCTGCAGCGCGGTCAGGCCGGCGAAGGCGTCCTGAACCGTGCCGTTGAGCAGGAAGCCGCCGATGCGCGCGGTGCCGGGCGAGGCGGTCTTGAGCACCAGCGTGTGTTCGGTGGCGCGGTCGAGGCCGCGGGCCAGCGCGACCGGGCGCATGGCGGGAGTTGCCGCACCGGGGGGCGGCGCGAGCGTCTGAAACGGCGCGCCGTCCACGGCGTAGGCTAGGGCGGCCCCGTCCGGCGCGGCCACGTCGATCAGGCCGATCTCCGAGCCTTTGAAGGCGAGCGTCAGCGTGTCGCCCGCGCGGTCCGTGACCAGCACGTGGCGGAACGGCGGCACCGGACTGGCCTGGCCCGGCTGCCACGCGCCTTCGCGCCGCACCGCCGGGTGCTCATAGGCCACGATGCGTCCGTTGTCGTCGCTCTCCGCGAAGAGCGGCGCGGGCAGCTTGACGGGGGCCGGTTTTTCCGGAACCGGTTGGGCTGCGATCAGCGCATCGACGAACGCCGCGACCGCCTCGGCATAGAGCCGCGCGCCGGCGTCGGTGGGGCGGATACCGTCGGCGGAGAAGGCCTCGGCGCTGAGCTGGCCGGCGAGGATCTTGTCGGCGGCATAGCGCGCGAGGTTCAGGCTGGGCACGCCGTAGTGGTCGGCGAGCTGCTCGCAGGCGCGGATGTACGCCGGAACGCGGCCGGCGCGGTAGTCGGCCAGAAGTTCGGGCGTCAGGGTGTAGACCAGGATGCGGCTGTGGGTGGCGCGGTAGAGCGTGATCTGGCGCAGCAGGCCTTCGAGCGCGAGCGCGGCCTGGCCGGGGTCTGTCTGCCGGTCGTCTGCCGCGAAGTCAAGGATCGCCAGATGGCCGCTGCAGATCACCTCGCCGAAGACCGGCTGCCCGCGGCTGCAGCGGTAGAGGCCGAACCAGCTTCCGCCGGGCTGCATGTGGCGCGTCTCGACCGGGTTGGCGCCGGGGAAGTGACGTTTGAAGGCTTGCGTCATCTGCGTCGAGTAACGCAGACCCGGGTCCTTGAGGCCCGCGCCCGACAAGACCTCGTTGCCGATGAAGAAGAGATATTGGTTGCCGACTCGGTCGTTCTTGAAGAAATACTGGCTGTTGGGAATGCCGCCGCGCACCGCGAAATAGTCCGCGCCGCGTGAAACTCCCGCCAGACACACCGCCGCAACCAGCCAGACTCGCTTCATGATTCCCGTCCCTCTTGCTCGCGCGTTTGTCCCGTATCGTCACCGTGTCCCAGCACCTTCTTCACGCACGCCGCGAGTTCCTGCGTGGAGAAGGGCTTCTGAATGAAAAAGACATCGTCGTCGAGCACCCCGTGATGGGCGATCACGTTGGCGGTGTAGCCGGACATAAACAGGCAGCGCACGCCCGGATACTTCTGCCTCACCAGCTTGGCCAGATCGCGGCCGTTCATGCCCGGCATGATGACATCTGTCAGTAGCAGACTGATCGTCCCCGCGTGGTTCTCGGCAAGCTGCCAGGCCTCCTTGGGCGAGGAGGCGGCCAGCACGGTGTAACCGAGTTTTTCCAGAATCGACCGGCTGAGGCGCAAGACCGCCTCCTCGTCTTCCGCAATCAGCACCGTCTCGCCGCGCCCGTCCGGCAACGCTTCGCGATCCTCGGGCGCGATCTCTTCCGGTGCGTCGTCGCGCAGCGGCAGATGCACGGTGAACACGGTGCCCTTCCACGGCTCGCTGCCGACCCGGATGAACCCATTGTTCTGCTGGACGATGCCCAGCACGGTCGCCAGGCCCAAGCCTGTCCCCTTGCCCACCCCTTTCGTGGTGTAAAAGGGCTCGAACAGGTGGGCGATGGTTTCGGGATCCATGCCGCAGCCGGTGTCGCTCACCGACAGGGTGGCGTACAGGCCGGGCGCAGACTCGTGGTTCTGGACATCCGGCAACGGCGCGTCCACGCGCGCAATCGCGGTGCGGATCGTGATCACGCCGACATCCGTGATGGCGTCGCGCGCATTCACGCACAGATTGGCCAAGATTTGGTGGAGCTGAGAGGGGTCGATTTCAACGATGATCGCGGGGGCTCCGGGTTCCCAGTGCAGCGAGATGTTCTCGCCGACGAGCCGCCCCAGCATCTTGAGCATGCCGTCGACCGCCTGGTTCAGATCGAGCACGCGCGGCGTCACCATCTGCTTGCGCGCAAAGGCCAGAAGCTGCTGGGTGATCTCTGAGGACCGCTTGGCGGCATGGATGATCTCTTCCAGATCGGCCCGCAGCGGCGAGGCGCTGCCGAGCGACTCCAGCGCCAGCTCCGCATTGCCCAGAATGACGCCCAGCATGTTGTTGAAATCGTGGGCCACGCCGCCCGCCAGCCGGCCGACCGTCTCCATTTTCTGCGCTTGCTGCAGCTCCGC
>JAQUEX010000329.1 GCA_028684935.1 Kiritimatiellia bacterium
GTCGGTGCCATCCAGGACGAAGTGGGTGGGCTGGCGGTTGGCGCCGTCTATCTCTTCCAACGTGACTTGGGGGGGGATGAAAACTGGGGCTTCTTGACGCGGATCGCCCCGCCCAACCTCCCGGCCGCCAGCAAGTTCGGCTATGCGGTTGATCTGGACGGAGACATCTTGGCCGTCGGCGCACCGGGGGCCACGTTGTCAGGCGTGTCGCCTGCACCGGGCGCCGTGCTGCTCTTCGAACGGAACGCGGGCGGCGCGGATACATGGGGCGAAGTGATGCGCTGGTCGCCTGCCGGTCAGACCAGCCTGGCGTTCGGGACCTCGGTCTCGGTATCGGGCGACAACCTGGTCGTGGGCGCGCCGCGGAACGTGACTGGGCTGCCGCCCGGAACGCCGCTCGGCGCCGCATACGGCTTTGCGCGCGATGCGGGAGCGGCCGGCGCGTGGGGGTTCGTGCAGCGGATCGTTGCGCCGACTGTGACAGCAGAGGCCGATTTTGGTTTCAGCGTGTCAGTGGCTGGGAATGTTCTGGCAGTCGGTGTGCCGAAGGCCAACCTCGACGGGACGGAATTGGGTCAGGTCTTCATCTATCAGAAACCGGAAGGCGGCGGCGCGTGGATGGAAGCGGCAACCCTCGATGCGCGTGCGGATCAGGGAGGCCATTTCGGGTGCGGCGTCTCTGTGAACAGGGATTTCGTGTTTGTTGCCGCGCCGGGATGGGGCGACACCAACGCGGTGTACGCCTATTTGTACCGGCACGCCCCGCAAGATCCTGCCGCCTGGCATCAGGTTGAACGCATCACCTGCCCGGTCGGCTCGCAATCTCTGTTCCCGCCCAGCGCGGCGGTGAGCTTCAAACAGGATGTCGCCATCATCGGCGTGACCGACAACATCCTGAGCCCGTACGGGTATACGGGCGAGGCCCACATGTACCGCTTCAAGTTCAACAATGCGCCTGCGGTCGCGGTGCCTGTGGAGGATCAGTTCACGGAGTGGAATGAACCGTATGACTTTGTCATTCCCGATACCATATTCGTGGATCCTGATGTGGGTGACACGCTGACGGTGCAGCCTGCGCTGCTGACGGCCGGACACGGGCTCGCGCTGACGGGCATGACGATCTCGGGGACGCCCTCGACGGTTGGCGAGATCCCGGTGCTGGTAACCGCGACGGATGCGAGCGGGGCAGCGGAAAGCGATGCATTCAACATCGTCGTGTTGGTTGACGGAACGCTGCTCGCTGCGACGCCGCGCGTCCTCTGGAATCTTGACAGGTTTGGCAAAGATGCGGCAAACCCTGAACTGGAACCGCTCGTGTGGGGCGGTTCCGCAAACCCTGACGGCGACGCGGCCGACAATGACCAGGAATATGCGTTTAGTGGCAATCCGACGGTGGAAGAGGCTGCCTGCGGCGTCATTCTGTTGACGCCGGCTGCGGACGGCAATATGACCGTCAGCTATGTGCGCCGTAAGGACGATCCGTCCCTGACCTATTCGGTCCAGGGGAGCGTCGGGTTGTCGCCGGCAGAGTGGAGTGATGTGGCGGTGTTTGTGCGAGGTGAGCAGACGACCGCGATCGACAGCGCGTACGAACGCGTCGACGTGACGCTCGACGTGCCGGCCCTCGGCCCCATGATGTTCTTCCGTGTTCGCGTGACCTTCTGAGGGACGCACCGGCAACCGATTGATCAAGGAGACAACGAAAGATGAAACGTTTATCACTCACTTCTGTCCTGCTGAAAGTATGTGCGTTGCGCAGGTTGCGCCGAGCGGCCGCAGGAACTGCGCTTCTGGTGGCCGTCTGCGCGTCCAGCGCGCGGGGCGGAGAGGTCGGGAACTTCGACGGTTTCTTTCTCAACATGTCCCCTTCTGGAAATTTCCTGCTGCCGACGTTGCAAGGCACGGTGTCGGCCCGGATCGTGTCGGAAGCGGGCCGGCTAACCGCGAAGGTCACTCTCCAAAGTGGCCGTCTGGTCTTCACGTCATCGGCGTGGGACAGTGACAACGGACAGGCGAGCAGCGTGGTCTTGAACGCCAGAAGCGGGGAAACCCTCTGGCTGTCGGTGACGAACGGCGTGAGCATGGAGGGGACCTTGTCCAACGGCTCGCTAGGCGGCACCGTCTTGAGGCTGTTCGGCGGCCGCAATCTTTTCTGGGACCGAAGGGATGCGTCGGCGCAGGAGACGCTGCGTCTCTTCAAAGGCTACTACACGATGGCGTTGCCGAACAATGCCGTGCTCTGGCAGGGTGCCGCTCAAGCCGCGCCGACGGGCATCGGGTATCTCTCCATGAAGATCGGTATGCGCGGCAAGGCGAAGATCGCGGGGCGTCTTGCCGACGGCACGCGGGTTTCCCAGACCGCTCAGCTCATCTTTCTCGAAGGGATTCCGTTTGGGTACGTGCCGTTTTTCGTGCCGCTGTACGGCCGAAAAGGGTGGGCGGGCGGCATCATGACAATCGACCCCTCCAACGGTGTGATGACGGCACCTTACAGGGTTTGTTGGGACAATCCCGAAACAGGACCGGACGGGTTTCAACTGACGATGAATTTGTGTGGCGGCTACTACCGAGCCCTGAGCTGCGCGTGCGGTTGGAATGACGCGCCCGGCGTCACCTTTGCGCAGGCGTACCTCTTCTCTGCCGACCCGCCGTTGGGCATGTCCTATTACGATTCGTTCGGGCCTGTGGATTTTGTCTCTGGTGCCGTGCCGCAGGAGATCGGCGTCACGACCCGGATGCCTTCTACGTTTGTCATGGCACGCGGCGTGAAGCCGGTCAAACAGGAAGACGGCACCTATAGTTACCCGGCTGGTAACAGCGCGCAGGCTCGCCTATCTTTTTCCGCCCGGACCGGCATCTTTAAGGGACGGTTCAAGCTGTACGCCGATGGCGTTTCGGCGGCCGGCCGGCCGACCCACAAGGCGGTGTCGGTGCCGTACCAGGGAGTCCTGACACCCGTTCGCGATTCGGCGTATGACCTCTGGCCGGTGGGCATGGGCGGCTACACGGTTCCGGACAAAGATCCCGCGGTGGCACCGTACCGGGTGAAACGTTCGTTCCCGGTCTGGCTTGAGGACGCTCAGTAGAGTTCCAGTTCTTGGATGCGCGCGACAGGCTCGTCGGATTGCGATGGGCGGGTGATGGCGAGCCGGACATGCCGGACGGTGGCGGGCGCGCCGAGCGTGCGCGTGGTGACGGCTTCGGCTGCGCCGGTTACGGTGTCGAGATCACGCCAGGCCGTCGCGTCAAGGCTGCCTTGCAAACAGAAATCGCGGGTGTTAAAGACCGTCGGCTCCAGGCCGGTGACGCTCGCATGTTTGATCACGTAGCGGGTGACGGCCACGGGACGGCCGAGATCCACGGCGATCCAATGCGGGCCGGGGCTGTCGGCCGAGCGCCATGGGGGTGAGCGGTGCTCGGCCTTGCCGTCTACCGCGTGTGCGGCGAGAGCGCCATTGCTGCTGGCGGTGGCGGTTTTGCC
>JAQUEX010000330.1 GCA_028684935.1 Kiritimatiellia bacterium
AGCGCGGACGGGATGCCCTCGTTGCCGCAGACGTGGCCGAGGATCTGGCGGGCGAGCGTGGTCTTGCAGCTCCCGGCCTTGCCGGAGATGATGATCAGCTCGCCCTCCTGGATGCCGCCCGCGGAGTCGAGGAACGCGAGACCGGTCTTGACGCCGCCGGTTCCGGCGGCGATCTGCCTGAAGGTCTCGACCGCCTGGTCGGTGGCTTGCGCGAAGGTGATGCCGTCCTGGGCGGGGTCGGGATCGTTGCGTTCGAGCTGCCGCATGAGGTCGGCCTGGACCATGTCGGCCGGCTCGTCGTCGAGGCGGCGTGCCGACGCGTGCAGGATCTGGCGCAGGCGGCGGGTCTCGTGGCGCTGCCGGAGAAGCTGGCCGTAGTAGCCCGCGTGCGCGGCGGTGGGCGTGATGTCGATCGCGCCGCAGAGGAAGGCGGCGATGGCCTCGCCGCCTTCGCCGTAGCGGCCCAGCTTCTGCCGCACGGTGAGCGGGTCTATCGGCGATTTGTCTGCGGCGAGCGACTGGATGGCCTCGAACGTCTGGCGGGCGAGGCCCGAGACGAACATCTCGGGCGTGATGGAGAAGTCGGCGGTTTCGGACACGGTGCCGGGGTAGTCGAGCATGAGGCAGCCGATCAGTGCGGCCTCGATGTCGGTCTCGATGTCTGTCTGCATGGCTAGAGCTCCCAGTTACCCACGCGGGCGTCCGTCGACCGGGCGGCGGCGGGGCGTTTGACGCGTCTGGCCCAGACCTGCCGGAACTTCAGCTTCCAGTTGCGGACCAGGCGGTTGAGTGTGTCGCGCCAGGCGGGCGCGTAGCAGGCGACGAACTGCCGCGCGAGCGCGGGCGGGTCGTCCATGCCGAGGCCGGCCGCGTAGTCGGCGACCTCGGCCTCGGTCGGCGGCGTGAACGCGCGGGGCGGTTTAGTGGCGGTTGTCATAGTTTCCAGTCTCCCGTGGGTTTGGGTTCCTTCTGGTCCGGCGGCGCGGCGGGCCTGCCGCCGAAGTTCTCGATCGGCGTGAGGCCGAAGGTGATCTTCTTCCGCGTGCCGCCGCCGCCCGATATGATCCGGATGTAGCCGGCGTCGAGCAGGTCCTTCTGCGCCTTGCGGATGGTGGGGTGCGACAGCCGCGTCTCCCTCTGGACGGCCGAGGCCGGCAGCGAGGTCCGCCAGGTGCCGTTGCGCAGCGCGTCGCACAGGAGGGTCTCCCACACGATGAGCGCGGCGTAGCGCTTCGCCCTGAGCAGGTCGAGCCTCGCCTGAATCGGCAGCGGCATCCAGCGGCTGTTGAAGGGGGCATGCGGCATGCTCTCACACCCGGGATTCGAGGATGCGCCCGACGTCGCTCGCGAGGTAGCCGCGGGCGCGTTGCCGGCCGGGCAGGCGGACCGGCCGGAGGATGCCCTGGGCCACCCAGTTGTTGACCGAGCGCGGCGTGACGCGCATGATCGCGGCGACTTCGCCGCGCGTCAGCAGCCGGGCGTGGCCGGCTGCGGGTTCGTGAGGTGTTGGCTGAGTCATGTTTCCCCTTTCTGCACATTGCTGCTTTTCCGCGTAACGTAACACTGTCTGTTTGGTCGTGTCAAGTCGTCTTACGATTCGCCTTGCAGGGCGCGGCGTCGGTTTGGTACACCTGAGCCATGAAAACGCCCGTGCCCGACCTCTTCGACCGCGACAAGAACTTCGCCCCTGCGGCGCAAGCCCTGCGCTCGCGCAAGCGCGAGTCGTTCTGCCAGGAGGTGGCGGGCGAGTGCTGGGGCAACAACACCGAGGCGTACTGCAGGGCGTTCGGCGCGACCGACCGCGACGCGGCTGGCGCGTCGGCGGCGCGGCTGATGCGCGACGCGACGGTCCGGGCCCGGATCGCGTTCCTGCGCGACGAGTCGGTCGAGCGCATGGGCGTCGACCGGCTGTGGATCCTCGAAAAGCGCAAGCACATCGCGGAGCACTCGCGCAACGCGGCCGACCGGCTGCGGGCGCTGGAGGATCTGGAACGGAGCCTCGGGCTGACCGAGCCCGTGAAGATCGCGGTGGAGCAGAACACCAACGTGAACCTGTCCGGCATGGCGGGCGTGGTCAAGATCGAGAACGCGGCGGAGTTCGCCCGCATCATGGAGGCGGTCCGCGCGGCCGGCGAGCGCGAGGCGGCGAAGCCGGTCGATGTCGCGCCGGGCGGAAATCAGCATTGACCTGAGCGCCGCATGCGCTTACGCTAACGTGGAAAGGTGCTGATGAATACCGGTCTTGAAAATCTCGGCTTTATAACTGTGGCCATCGGTTATATCACAATGACCGTTGCCGCATTTCGCGTGAGCTTCGCGTGGGGAATTTGCGCACTTCTGCTGCAACCCATGCAATTCGTCTTTTTGTTTGTGCATTTCAAGAAAGCCTATCCTGCTGCCATCATTTACGTAATTGGGTGTACTTTGTTGTGCCTCGCATAGTTCTCGGCATAAAACGCAGCTTGTGGAACTTGCGACCTTGAGGTTTGGCACTCAAACCTGCGACACGGTGGGCGCGGAACGCGCTGCCATGAATTTGCGCGCATACAGCGAACCCTAACCGTTTTTGAGCCGGTGTCCGTGCAAAAATTCCGGTTGATTTTTTTTGCGGATTTTCAAAAACAGTGTCCCCCGCCAGAGGCCCCCCCCCCTTCCCCCCCCCCCCCTGGGGCCCCCCCCCCCATGCTGCGCAACGCCCCCCCCCCCAAAGGTCCCCCGGCGCAGCTGCCACACGCCACACGCGGTTGACAAATCAACGTCTTGAATAATGCACGGATCACGTGGCCACTCGACTTGAAGAACCGAGGCTGTTACATTGGACACAATGAAAAGCCGTTTCCTTTCAGGACTTATAGCCGCAGCCTATCTTCCACTTGCGTATTGTCGTTTCGGGTTTGACGGCGCATGCGCGCTCGCGCTTTTCTTGCTGCTGTCGCTGTCCTGCATCTGGTTCAGCAATTCTCTCGGGGGTTACGCGGGCGGCGATTACGCACGGGCCTCCGAGCACACCAAGCCTACACCGCCACCCCTGATCGCCTTCGGCGGCTGGCTGTTGCTCGCGATGCCAGCCGTCATCTGGGCCATCATCAGATCGGGAGGCCGGTAAAGGGTCCGGACTTGTGGGGACGGTGTAGCAAACTCGCGTGAAGCGCGGGGTTGCTACACCTGCCACGCCCCGCAGGGCCGCCGCGAAGCGGAATCCCGCGATGGGGACGCGGGTTGCGGGCGCGGTGTGGCGGCTGACGGTCAGGACGGCGGGCGTGCGGGCTGGGGCGCGTAGCCGCGCGCAAAGACCGCGCCCCGACGGCCCGGCTGCCGCCGCCCGCGCCCGGCAAGGCGGCAGGCGCTCGGCGCGGAACGACGGCGGCTGCCGCACTGGGGACACGGAAAGTCGGCGTGCGCAGCCGGTCCGCTAGGAGCCTGCGACGCGGCGGCCGGGGCGCTGGCCGACGACCTGCCGCTGCGGCAAGCGA
>JAQUEX010000331.1 GCA_028684935.1 Kiritimatiellia bacterium
GACGGCATCGAACAGGGCGGGGACGGGTTTGCCGTTCCATCCGGCCGGCGATTTCGACTCTAGCCCGCCGCGGTTGGCGGAGCGGTGGTAGCCGTGGCACTCGGTCGAGACGAGAATGAACTGGTCGACTTCCGAGACCGGACACTTGGGTGGCATCTGCTTACCCACCAGTTTGCCGTCGGCGTAGAAGACGTAGCCCTCGGGCGACCAGTCGACGCCATAATAATGCCAGCCGTCCTCCGTCTCTTCATAGTTGAACCAGAAGTGACCGTGCCACTTGCTCTCTTTGCCGTAGCCGCCCCAGCCGTTGCCGCAGCCGATCGTGCCCTCGGTGTGCTGGCGGTAGTTTTCCATGATGTCGCACTCGACCCCCGCGTACTTCGGATCGGGGTGCGCGCCGATCGAAGGCGACTGGAGCCAGAACGCGGCGTGCCAGCCGTCGTTCTTCGGCAGCTTGCAGCGGATCTCGTAGTAGCCGAACTTGTGCATAAACTTCGCCGGCAGTTTCTCGCCGAAGAGCCAGGGGCCCGCGGCATTCTCTTCGCGCGGCAAATCAAACGTATTGCCGCCTGTCTGCAAATGCCCTGAATAAAAATCATCGCCTTTACGAATGAGGTGCATCTTCAGATGGCCCTCACCGTCGAGTTCGACGCCTTCTTTCGTGAACGTGGGCGACCGGTAGCCCCAGTAGTGCAGGCGGTAATTCCACTTGGTGTCGTCGAGCTTCGCGCCGTCGAACTCGTCGTTCCAGACCAGCTTCCACGTCTTGCCCGCCGGCAGCAGGCTGGCCGCGCGTCCCGCGACCGGCTCCGCCTTCGTGATCGGCACCTCCGTGAGCGCCACTGGTGGCTTCGCTGGCTTTTTTTTCACAGGTGCGGCCTGCGCGGCCGCATCCCCCGTGACCGCCAAAGCGGCAAACAGCCCAACAAGCGTAAGCAGTCTCCTCATGGTCGTTCTTTTCATTTTGCCTCCTCCATAGAAACGGAAATACTATAGGGCGCACTCAGTCACCCGCGCAATCTGGATAATGCGAACTCGATACTCGATTTTACGAACTAACGCGGGCGGAGCCCGCAACCCTCACCCCGCCCTCTCCCAGAGGGCGAGGGTGAAACAACATGGTTCTTATTGTGCGTGTTGAGCTGTAAGGCACTTCTATGCTCACGGCGCGGTCGCTGCGGGCGGCAGTTCAATAAAAGTCACGCGATCGAGCGTCAGCCGCTGCACCCCTTTGATGGTGAAGGGGCTGTTGCCGCCCGGCTGGATCTCGAAGCGCACATTGCTCAGGAGAATGTCGCTGACATCGTCGCCCGGCCGCAACGTGAACGAGGGGTACTCCGGCGAGCGGATCGTCATGTTCGAGAAGGTCAGGTTGCGGATGTGGCTGACCTTGGTGTCTTCGGCGAACCTGACGCGGATCGGCGCCTTGCGGCACGCCATGCTGATGTCGCTGAAATGCACGTTCTCGACCCCGAAGGGGTGGACGGTTTCCGGCAAGGGCGGCACCCCCTCGCCGCGCGGCGGGTCGTTCGGCACATGTTTCATGTCGGGCATGTCGATGCAAATGCCGGTGTTGGAGTCGCGGATCACCAGATTGCTGATGCGGCAGTCCCTGATCATATAGTCATGGGTCCAGCCGATGCGGATCGCCGAGGAGTTGCTCTGCAAGACGCAGTTCGCCACCACCACCCGCTCGCACGCCACCGGTCCGTGCAACTGATGCTGATAGGCGCGCAGGATCAATGCGTCGTCGCCGCTGCGCACAATGCAGTCGCTGACCGTCACGTCGCGGCACGACCCGATGTGAATGCCGTCGCCGTTCGGATACCGCAGATCCATCTCGATCTTCAGCCCGCGCACCTGCACGGCTTCGCAATCCAACAGCCACATGCTCCAGCCCGACGGATTCAGGATCGTGACATCATCGAGCCGGACATTCTTGCATCCGACCAGAAAAATGTTGCGCCCGGTGATCAACTGATCGTGCTTGCGGCGCCACCAGTGCGTGCCTTCGGTCCGTTCGTGAAACAGCTCCGCATGCCCGTTGATCGTGCCGCGTCCGCAAATCGCGATGTTGGTCTGTGCCACGGCGTAGAACATCGCGCGTTTGTTGCGGCGCAGACTGTACTCGACCCGCCAGTGCGGCGAGGGCTCAAACTCCGGATACAGGAGCGGGTCCGGTCCGCCCTCCAGCGAGGCTCCCGCCTCGATCTCCAGCCGCGTGTTCGAGCGCGGGTGGAGCGTGTAGGTCATAAACGCCCCGCCCGCGACCCGCACGGTGCCGCCGCCGGCCGCCGCTGCCGCGTCGATCGCCCTCTGAATCGCCGCCGTGTTATCTGTCGTGCCGTCCGGCACCGCGCCGAACTCCGTGACACTGAACACGCCGTCCTTGCCCGCGCCCTGCGCGACCGCAGCCGCCACCAACAACAAGCCGATAAGCTGTTTCATCGTTCCTCTTCTCCTTTCACCGTCTACTCTTTTGCTTCTTGGCGCAGTGGCACCTGCGCGCGCTCAGCGAGCATCACCGGGCTGTCCCACAGCGGCACCTGCGCGAGGCGGGTGTTGCCGCCCTCGCTCGTCCACGAGCCCGCGGCGAGTTCGAAGACCTTGCCCGTGATCATCTCGACATAGACCGGGGCTTTGAACGCCGCGCCTTTGATCGTAAGGTCGGCCGGTTCCCACACCAGCTCGTCACTCGGAACCCGGTCGCCGTACCAGAGCAGTGCGACAGGGGTCCCGGCTTTCTCGAAGCCGGCGACTGTCGGCTTGCGCTTCGCCACGGTCTCGCACTCGAGCAGGCCGACCGCTTTCACCGCGTCATCGAAGAACGTCATCATGTGCTGCACGGCGTAAAAGGTCGGCCGCTTATAAATGAACTGGAGCTGAAGGTTGGAACGGATCATGCCGAAGGACTGCTGCATGTTGGTGTATCGGAGGTCGATCATTGTGAACACGTTGCACGGGATATTGCGAACGCGGTCTCCGGCCATGCGGCGCAGGTTCCACTTGGCCTGGCTGTACTCCGTCCACGGGTAATGCGCCAGCGCGTGGGTCCATTCCAGAATCGAGGGGCAGCCGACCTCGCCCTGGTAGAGCTTGTATTTCGGGCTGTAGGCGGCCAGCAACTTCTGAGACTTCTCGACCCATGCGTAGCTGGTGTCAGGGTTTCCCGTATACGGGTGATACGCCCAGAAATCGACGAGGTCCAGGCTGTTCGCGTCCTTCAGCGCGTCCAGCACGTCTACGCGGTCTTTGTCTGTGATCGCCGTGACCAGAACGACCGCTTCAGGCTGGATCCTCTTGATGAGCGCCGCGGTCTTGAGCACCATGACGGCGTAATCCTTGCCCTGGCCGAACGGCTCGTTCCAAATTTCCCATTCATTGACCGAGGCTTTGTAACGCGTGACCGTCGTCTCGACGTACTTCAGCCAGGCCGCGAAAGCCTCCTCTGAGCGCACGACAGGCGCGAG
>JAQUEX010000001.1 GCA_028684935.1 Kiritimatiellia bacterium
TCATCAGCCGCGTACCGCTTTACACGTCCAGCTTGATGCCGGACTGCCGCAACACGCGTCTGACCGCGTTGAACGGCTTCTGGTCCTTGCCGGCCTTCTGCTCCGCCACGAGGGCCAGATCGCCCAGCCGCCCGTTCATCGCGAGCGGCGGCCGGTTGCCGCCCGGTTCCACGCCGACCGTGTATTCGGTCTGGAACGCTTCCAACTCGTCCTTGAATAGGAACGCGCGCGGACTGCGCTTCTGCTTGTCGCTCCAGCTCAGCCCCAGCTCCTGCAACCGCATCGCAAAGCACTGGGCGCAGACGCCATAGCGCTTCTTCATGCGCAGCAGCAGATCCAGCGTCCACCCCTTCGGCGACACGCCCGCCTGCAGCACGGCCTTGCGCAAGGGCGCGGCCGGCAGGAGAAAGCTCATCACAAAGCGACGCGCGAACTCACCCTCGTTCAGGACCTCGATTTCCGCGCCGTTCGCCACAGCCTCTTCTGCGGCGGCCGCGCTCTGCTTGCGCGTGTACCAGAAGATGCGCCCCAGTTCGAAGACCACACGGGCCATCTGAAGTTCGGGCTGCTTTTTGAGCTGGCTGTTAACAAAGACAAACGCGTTCCGATTGAGCGGATCATACCCGCTGAAGGTCGTGCAGCCCTCCGGCATGTCCAGAAAGATCACGCGCAAACCGGCCGTCTCAAGCAGGTCAATGTAGTCGAACATCGTCGCCTGCCCGATCCCGAGCGCCTGACGCACATGCGCGGCCACCTGTTCGGCACCGGCCGTGTTGGGTGTGAACGGCACATTCAACGGAATGTCCAGCCGTCCCGAAACACCGGCCAGCACTTCCAGCTTGAGCACCGCTTCGGCCACCGTCTGACAGATGATGTGCGACGCCTTGACCGATTCCGCATCCTGATTCTCGCCCGAGTCCAACGGCGGCAACATCACCGGAGACAGGCCACCCGTGACCGACGCACTCTCCTCCCACACGTTCTTCTCTTGAAACAGATCGTCGATCCGCACATTCAACTGCTTGGCAAGCCGGTACAACACCCGCCCCGACGGCAGATGCTTGCCTTTCTCAATCCACCCGAGCGGCCCCGCCCGAATCCCGATGTCGGTGGCCAGTTGAATCTGCGAAATGCGCTGGATCTCGCGCAACTGGCGGATCCGTGCACCCACTCTCAACGCGATCTCGCGTTCAGCCTGCGTTTTGTGTTTACCCATGACCGACTCCTTCTGTTAAAGGTCCATCCAACTGAATCATTCTTCTGCCTGAATGTCCTCCGTTGAGCCTATAAGACAACGCCCGAAGGCATACCCGACGGAAACAAGCTTTAAGTATGCCTTATTGTGTTCACTTTCACAAGTTGATTTTATTAATGATACTTTTTTTCGTTCGACCCCTTCCGGCCGACACTGAGAAGCCGACTACGGGAAGACCATTAGCTGCCACATAGGTAATACCCCTAGAGTTTTCGAGCAACCATCGTTTGCCGCGCGGCGTCGCGCCCGCGCCGGTACTCAGGCGCATAGACGGCCGAATCGCGCACCACGCACCCCCCGCGCCCGACCCCGTCTTTCATGATCTGCGAGCACATGGAGCACGTGACGCAACACTTGCCGGGAACCATGCCGCCGCCCCGCAGGATGTCGTTCGGCGCGTCGGGATAGGCAAACGCCGAACGGCCGAAGCCGATCAGGTCGCACCAGCCCTCCCGCACCAGACCGGCGGCGACCGGCGGCGCCAGATGGCGCAGCCACGACAGCGCGGCTGTGATGACCGGCGCCCCCCCGGCCGCACGCCGCACCGATCGCACGGTCTCCTGAAACCGCACCACCCCGCGCAGCGGATCTTCCGGCGGGGGCGGGCATCCGGCCAGCGCGCGGTCATGCGGCCGGTTCAGATAGGGCTGGAAACGCGGATAGCCCATGGAGATGTTGTGAAGCGGCACACCCAGCGCGGTCAATTCGCCGATCAGCCGCAACGGCTCGGCGAGATCGGGCTGCCACGCCCCCTCGCACGCCGCCACACCCCAGCCGTACGGATAATCCGAGGGCTCAAGCACGGTCAGCCGCGAGGCCACCCACGTCGTGCGGGCGAGCGCCTGCCGCATGTCCGACACGCAGGCCTTCAGAAACCGCGTGCGGTTTTCATACGGGCCGCCGTAACGCCCCTCGCGGCCGCGCGCGCCCAGCAGCTCGGCCACCAGATAACCGTGCACCGCCTTCATGTCCACGCCGTCAAAGCCCGCCCGCTCAGCCCGTACCGCAGTCGCCACAAACGCCTCGCGCAGCCGCTCCAGCGCGTCATCGCCGACGGGTTCCGTGACGGGCATCTCGGGCATCGCCTGCTCGAGCCGGGGATTGCGCTGCGCCGTGACCGGCGCCGGCCGGCCCTGCGGACGGCTGTAGCGGCCGCTGTGGGTCAACTGCAAGAGCAGCACGACGTCGCCGCACCCCTGCTCGCGCGCCGCGCGGCGCGTCTCATCCACCAGCCGGCGCCACACGTCGAGATTCGAGTCGGTCAGCATGAGCTGGCGCGGGCCGGAGCGGCCCTCCGGCACGACCGCCGCCGACTCGAACCAGATCAGCGCGCTGCCGCCTGCCGCAAAGCGCCGGTAACGCCGGAAGGTCAGTTCTCCCGGCGTGCCCCCGTCGTCGCCGGCATCCACACCCTCCATCGGCTGCACCACAAACCGGTTCGCCAGCCTGCGCCCCGCCACCGCCACCGGCTCGCCCAGCACCGCCAGATCGTCGCTCCACGGCAACGCCGCCCCGATCCTGGCCAACTCCGCCGACAAGTCCTCCCGCGTCTTCAAATCAAACCGTTTCATGCGCGTCGCCCTCTCCAAAAAAACAGCATTCACAGCCAGCCCTGATTGAGCGATACTGTACCACATGGATATTCCCGTCACCACCGCCATCCGCGCCCTGCGCGCCGGCAAGGCCGACTACGAGCCCTTCGTCTACGCGTATGTGGACCACGGCGGCACCGGGCGCGCCGCGAGCGAACTCGGCATCGACGAACATTTGACGGTCAAGACCATCGTGCTGGAAACGGACGCCAAGAAGCCCCTGATCGTGCTGATGCACGGCGACCGCGAGATCTCGGCCAAGCAGATGGCCCGCGTGCTCGGCGTCAAAGCCGTCACGCCCTGCACGCCGGACACGGTGACCCGCCACACGGGCTATCAGGTGGGCGGCACCAGCCCCTTCGGCACACGCAAGGCGCTGCCGGTCTACGCCGAGGCGACCCTCTTCGATCTGCCGCACCTTTACATCAACGGCGGCCGCCGCGGCCTGCTCGTCAAGATCGCGCCGGCCGTGCTCGACCGCCTGCTCCACCCGCAGCGGGTGAACGTCGCCATCAGCACATGACCTCCTGCGTCGTGAGCCTGCGGCGCGGCGTCACTCCGCGCGGCTGATCTCCAGCTTGTCGATGTAGAGCGCCGCGAGCGCCGGGCTTTCGGCGTGCGCCTTCTTGTCGAAGCGCCCGGGCCCGATCCAGAAATAGTGGTCCGTCTCCGGCACCCACTCTGCCACGTCGTACCAGTGATACCCCTCGCCGACCGCCTCCACCGCGCGCGTGCAGCCGCCGCCGCAGCCGCGCCGGTTCTTGGCATCGTACACCCCGCTCCAGAACGCCTCGCCCGCCGGACCGGACTTCTTCTCGACCCGCACGCGCATGCGGATGCGGTAGCGCGCGCCGGGATCGAACGCCACCTGGCTGAAGCGCAGCGTGGTGCACCACTCGTAATGCGTGTTGGCCAGCTTCATCGCCGAGCCGTCCTCGGCCAGCGGGTCCGCCACCGTCTCGCCCCATGTGCCGCGGTTGCCGAGCGAGAGCGCGGTGTCTTCCACTGTCGCCGTCGTCTTCGCGCCCCCAGCCGGCGGCACGCTCGGCACCGCCAGGAAGCGCCACGTTTCAACCATGCGCGCGTGCGCCTCCACGCCCTCGGAGAGGCGCATGTTCTTCGCCTCGTCGAAACGCGCCAGCAGCTCCTTCGCCAGCCGGCGGTGTTCAGCCGGCACGTCATACCGCAGCGGATCGGACGTGACCCAAACCTTCTTGGGCTCGTGCGCCGGCAGGCGCGCCAGACGCGCGGCCAGCACCGGCACCGCGCCCATGCGCACGTTGTAGAGGTGCGCGGGCGACGCCTGGACCGCCTCTTCGGCCTGCCGCCACAGCGTCTCGGCGCGCGCGTAGAACGCATCCGGGATGACCGGGTTCTTCACATCGTCGAAGATCCGCAGCGGCGCGTTGGTCGTCACCCCGTAAAAGCCGTGCACCTCGTCGAAATACCGCCGCACCTGCGGCGCGGCCGCGCCGTAATAACCCTCGAAAAAAGTCTTCAGCAGCGGCTCGGCCGGCAGCTCGGGATTCCACAGCCACTTGGCGAGCAGCCAGCCCTTCAGCTCGGCGAAATCGGCGTGCCGCCCCTGATACGCGCCCTGCTCGAAGAGCCCGGCCACATGGTTCTCACGGAAAAAGCGCACGTTCTCCTGCAGCGCGCGCACATTGGGAAACGGCGCGACATAGGAGCGGAAATTCGTGGTGTAGTCCCAGATGAACAGCGTATTGGCGATCGCGCTCCAGCCGCGGATGTCCTCGACGAAACTGCGGTTTTCTTTAAAATCGCTGACGGCGAGCGGCCGCGCGAAATCGCATTCGATGGTGCAGAGGCGCGGCACCACGTTGCGGCGCGGCCGCACCGTCTTGGGCGGCTTGCGCGTGTACTGGTAGGCGAGTGTCTCGATCCAGACCTCCGGAAACTCCTTCTCCACCGCCTCAGCCACTTTGTTGACGAAGGTTATCAGCGTACCGGCATGCGACCCCTCGCGCTCGTCGACCGCCCGGCAGGCCGGGCAGGTGCAGGGGTTGCGCCAATCGTTCTGGCTCACGCTGAAGAGCTTCGCGCCCGGATCCTTGCGGATGCGCGCCAGCAGGCGCTCGGTGACGATCCGCAGCACGTCCGGATGGGTCAGGCAAAGTTGCGTGTGATCCTTGATGCGGCGGCCGTTGACCTCGCTGAAATACTCCGGGTGCTCCGCGAAAAATTCCTCCGGCGGACACAGCACGTTGAAGGTGTGGCAAAAAAGCCCGCCGCCGAAGCGGAAGCTGTTGCCGCCATGCCGCGCCTGCAGCCGCATGCTGTTGCCGTTGGCCTTGTTGCGCGCCGCGAAATCGCCGTTGAACAGATCAAACCAGAACGGTTCGCGCATCGCGAAGGCGGGCTGCTGGGTCTCGTCAAGCGCCGGCACCTCCAGCGTCTCCAGCGCCGGGATGACGCTATGCCACGAGCTGAACCAGCGGCAGCCGCCGAACCGCTCAAGCACTTCATACACGCCGTGCAGGGCACCGCGCGCCGGCCCGCCGAGGATCAGCAGATGGGGCGGCCGGCACACCAGCCGGAACCCGTCTTCGCCCAGCGCCGCCACCGCCGCCGGCGCACCGAGCGCTGCCGCCGTGTGACGCGTGTCGCCGATCAGCACCGCCCGCTCCGGCAGCGGACCCTCGTCGGTCATGATCGGCAGCGTCACGCCGGTCAGTTGCGCCGTGAACCGCTGCAGCTCCTCCGCCGCGTACACCTGCGACGGCGACGCCTGCGCCGGCCGCACCAGCGTGACAGCCGCCGGCTGGCCGCGCCGCGCCAGCGTCACCGACTGCGCCGCCAGGCCGAACGGCACCAGCAGCGCGACGAACAGACTCCACCCAGCCCTTCTCATCACGTCCCCCTCCCCCCGTTATACTCTGCACAGCACACGACACGGACACGCCCCCGGTAGGGCGGTCTCGCCGAGGCGTCCTATAACTTGAACGTTTTGTCACACTTCAAGCGTAAAACCGGTTAGGTTTTTCGGGTAAGCGTATTCGGTTAAGGGTGGCGAGCAAGTGTTTCATCCTACTCTCAACCGCCCGCTTAACCGTACCCTTACTCGGCTACCCTTACCCGACCCGCTTACATCGATTGCCATCCAACGTTCCCGAAGTTACCACCCTCGTTTGTTCCCGTTCCGCGGGCGACGGGCTAACCGATGCCCTGCGGCCGGCCCAGGACCGCTTCGACGCGCTGCGCCAGCCGCCGCGCGAAGTCATCCAGCTTGTCGCGCGTCCACGGGGTCACCACGACTTGCCGCGTGTCGACAAACAGCTTCTTGTCGCGGGCCTCGCTCTCTTCGCACGTCCAGAAGAGCGGCTTGCCGAGACCGACCGCCAGGCCCGCGCCGAAAAAGGCGAGCGGCGACTGGCCGGTGAGATCCGCCACCACGATCGACGCGCGGCGCAGATCCACAATCTGCTCATCTGTGATCTTGTTGGCGTGCTCGCGGCTGTCGATGCGCACCGCCGCGTAGCCCGCGGTCTGGAGGCCGGCCGAGAGGCCCTGCGTCCAGAGCGCGTCCGCATCCTTGTCGAGCGTCAACGAGACCGCGGCCAACGGCTGCGCCGGCTGCACGCGCGCCGTGTCGAGCGCGGCCCAGCCGGCCGGCGTCAGGCGGTAGGCCAGCCCGCCGCCCTGCGGGGCCTGCGGCCCTTTGCCGCCGCGCGGCGCGGCCGCCTCCTCCTCGATCAGGCCGCGTTCAGCGAGGTAGCGCAGGCAGAAAAGCAGCTCATGCTTGTTGGCGCAGAACCCGACCGCCAGCTCGTTCGGCGTGAGCGCCACGCTCTCCGCGAGCGTCTTGGAGCGCCGCCGCAGATAGCGCAGCAGGTAGTCGCCTTTGGCCGCCACGTCCGTGTCGCGCGGCACGGCCAGTTTGGCCACCTTGTCCAGTTCCGCCCACGACTTGAAGAGATCGACGGTCACCAGCAGCCGCTCGCCCAGGATGTCCCAGGTGTTGCGGCAGAGCCCGGAGAGCAGGTGCGCCGGCGGAAAGGCCGGCGGGCTGTTCATGAGCTGCGTCTCGGCCAGCGCCTGAATCTGGTAGCGCCCGCAGCGCGGGCAGTGGATCTCGAAGGTGTTGGCGCCGGCCCCCGAATGCGTGGCATTCGGTGCGCGGCAGACCGGACACTGTTGTGTGCGGTTATCCATGTTTCTTCCCCTGGACGGCAGGTTTGAAGGCTACCGCCATCAGCACGGCCAGCGCCAAAGAGATGGCCAGTGCGATCAGATAAGGGGTCGTCCACACGTGTGCGCCGGTTTCGGCCACCACACTCTTTTTGAGCACCGCGTCAAACACAAAGTTCGAGAGGAACGTGCCCAAGCTGAACATGATCAGACCGATGAAGCCCTGCGCTTGGCCGCGCAGCTCGGCGGGTGCCGCCGCGTCCACATACATCTGGCTGCCGACGATCAGCATGCCGAAGATCAGACCGTGGATCAGGATGCCGGCATAATCGCCGACCTGAATCCCGCTCGACGCGCCCAGATACAACATGCCGTACCGGAAGACCAGCGCCAGCAGGCCCAGCACCATCGCCCACTTGTACCCCACCTTCTTCAAGATGACCGGGATCAGCAGCATGAAGACCAGCTCCAGCACCTGCCCGAGGTTCATGACCCCCGTCAGATACTCGTAGCCGCGCTCCTTCAGATAGGTGCTGTTGTAGACGTTGTACCACTGGAACGGCACCATCGCCAGCAGGATGAGCACCGAGAACACCAAAAAGTCCGGACGCTTGAGCAGCACCAGCGCGCGCAACCCCAGCGCATCGGCCAGCGACACCTTCTGCCCCTTGGCCGGCGGCTGGGTCGGCGGCAGGAAGAAGGCCAGCACGCCGCCCATCACAGCGGCGATCGCGCCGCCCGCAAAGATATACGGGGTGCTGTCGAACTGCGCGATGCCGAATAATTTCGTGCCCACAATGCTGAAGATCGCCGCCGCGACCCAGCCCAGCGTGCCGAACACGCGGATCTGCGGGAACGCCTCGGTCGTGCTGTTCGCCATCGCAATCGTGGCGGTCAGCGACCAGGTCGGCATGTAGAACACCATCACCAGCAACAACGTCACGAACAGGGCCGCCGGCGTCTTGACCGTGTAGGCGTACGCCAGCAGCGCGGCCGCCACGAAGTTACAGAGCGCCAGTACTTTCTCGCTGTTCATCAGCCGGTCTGCGAACATACCGAAAATCGGCGAGGCCAACGCGCCGAAGCCCATGATCATGCCGCACAATAGCGGCAAGACGCTGCCCTCCGGCGCCATCTTGGTGATGTACGGGAACATCGGAATGAACCAGACCGGAAGAATCATGAACTGCAAGAACATCATCGCGCTGAGTTTGACGCGCGTCCCCATCGGCATCGTGTTCGACATACCAGCTCCCTTGTTGCGGCGCGGGCTCGCCCGGTCCGCAGAATGGCGGGCGCCCGGCGCAGGTCCTCCCCGGGACCTCCCGCACGTCGTCCGTTTTTCAACCACTTAGTGTGCGCCCATTATCAACACGCCCGCATTGAAATGTCAACGAAAACCGTGTAACCTCTCCGGCATGAAACTGCTCATTACCGCAGGCCCGACGCGCGAGCATCTCGACCCCGTGCGCTTTCTCAGCAACCGGTCGTCCGGCCGGATGGGCTTCGCAGTCGCCCAAGCCGCCGTGGAGCGCGGCCATACCGTGACGCTCGTCGCCGGCCCGGTCGCGCTGCCGACCCCCGAGCACGTCTTCCGCGTCGACGTCGTGAGCGCGCTCGACATGCTGGCGGCCGTACGCCGCCTGCTCCCCTACCAGCACGCGCTGGTGATGTGCGCGGCCGTGGCCGACTGGCGGCCGAAAACCCAGAGCGGTGTCAAGCTCAAGAAAGCCGAGATGCCGCCGGTGATCGAGCTGGAACCCAACCCCGACATCCTCAAAACCCTGCACCCGCTCAAAGAGGGCCGGCCCTTCGTGGGCTTCGCCGCCGAAACCGGCGACCCGCTGGCCGAGGCGCAGCGCAAACTGACCAGCAAGGGGCTCGACCTGATCGTCGCGAATGACGTCTCCCGCCCCGATGCCGGCTTTGAAGTGGACACCAACCTCGTCACCTTCCTCACCGCATCCGAGCCGCCCCGCGCCCTGCCGCTGCAGAGCAAGCTCGATGTCGGCCGCGCCATCGTCGCCTGGCTGGAACAGTGCGCCGCCGTCTGACCACGCCCCGCCTGCGGCGTTCAGCGTTCGGCGGCAGGCGCCGCCTGAGGCGTGCCGCGCGTGGCCTTGCCGTGCAGGATGCCGCGTTCGTCGAACCCAAGCGGATCGATGCACAGGAACCTGTTCCAGCCGCGCTTCTCGTCCCGCTGCTGATGATACACGTGCCAGAGCGCGCCCTTGGCGTCGGCCACGACGCAGCCGTGCCCCGGCCCGAAGACGCCGTCGCCGCGCCGGATGATCGGGTTTCCGGGATGCTTGACGAAGGGTCCGGCCGGCGACGTGGCGGTCGCGTAGCCGACCGCGTAGTCGGGCGAGTCGGCGCCGGTTCCCGAGTAGATCAGATAGTAGGTGTTCTGGCGTTTAAGCAGGAACGGACCTTCGGTGACGTGGCCGCTCGTCTTCTCCCAAGGCTCCGTGGGCCGCAGGAGTTCGACGGGGGCGCCCTCTTTTTCCAGGGGCGTGCGCATCCTCTGCACGGTGATGCGGAAACCGGGAAACTTCACGTAGTAGAGGTACAGCCGTCCGTCGTCGTCACGGAAAAGGTGCGCGTCAATGGCGTCATCGACCAGCCTGGCCCGGTCTTCAAACGGCCCCTCGGGACTTTTGGCGACGGCCACCCCGATCCGCTCCTGCACGGTGTAGTACAGATAGATCAACCCGTCATCGGGGTCAGCGTAGAGATCGGGCGCCCAGACGTTCTTCTCGCCGGGCTTGAAGACGCGCCCTTTCCGAGTCCACTGCACGAGGTCCCGCGACGTGTAGACGCGGTAGCTGATGTTGTCGCCGGTGCAGTACAGGTAATAGGTCCCGTTGTAAAAAAGCACATCGGGGTCTGCCGGCCCGATGGCGTTGATGACCGGATTCGTGTAAGTCCCCGCCCACGGAAAAAGGACGATGCGCACCTGGGTTGCCCCCATCGGCACGAGTTCCGCCGTCTGAACCTCGCCCTCCACCGCAACCGGACTCGGCGGAGGTTCAACGGCCCGCGCCGTGAGAATGTCGCGCGTGTGCCCCCAGCCGCCGAAGTCGGTTCTGAACGTCTTGACCTTCAGGGACACGGGCGCCGCGCCGGGTTCGAACGGATTCAAGGGCACGTCGCGCGTCACCACCTCGGCGTCGACACCGCCGCGTGCATTCAGCACGAGCGCGCGGTTCCAAGGCTCGGCCGCGCGGATCTCGTGGCGCGGGAACCCGTTCAGGTCGCCCACCGTGCGCGTTTCAAACGGCACCTCGTAGGACTCGACCTTCTTGTCCGCATAGGCGAGCGTGAGCGCATAGAGCAGCGGCCCCCGCGTCACCGCCGCCGCGTTCTGATCCCAGCCGGTTGAGACGCCCACGTCCATCGGGAACCGCAACGACACCTCGTCTCCCGGTTTCCAGGCGCGGTCGACTGTGCAGAACGACCCCGGCTTGACGCCCGCCACCGCCTCGCCGTTCACCGTCACCTGCGGCGCGCGGCACCACCCGGGGATGCGCAGCTTGAGCGGAAACTTCGCCGTCCCCTCGCGGAAGGCCAGCTTCACATCCGGCCCGAACGGATAAGTCCCCGTCTCCTCGACCGTCACCCGCGCACCGCCGGCGGTCGCCGTCACCGTGCAGGGACCGTACGCTGTCGCCGCGAGACCGTTGTCCGCCGTCTTCATCCAGAGCGACTGGACGAATTTCGGCCAGGCGAAATGGAAGTTGGAGCGGCAGCAGCCAAAGCCCGCATGCGGCCCCGGACAGAGCGCTCCGACCTTGTCGCCGTTGTTCACAAACCCGTAGGGCCCGTCCACGCAGTACGGTAGGTTGAGGAGATTGTAGTAGCGCATGCCGCGCCCGTCCGGGGCCAGGGTCGCCGGGAGCGTGTTGTACGCCACCGTTTCCAGGTCGTCGCCGATGGCGGCATCGCCCCAAACACCCAGTGCGACCTGGTTGCTGAGGATGCGTTCGGCGATCGCGCAGAGTTCCGTGCCCTCCGACGCGCTGCGGCTTGAAAGCGGCTCGCTGCCGTTCACCATGCGGTCGGGCCGGCCGAAGGACGTCATGATCCAGCCTTCCGGCGCAAACGCCGCCGTGTAGGCGTCGCGGTGCCGGGGATCGCCGTCGACACGCCATTGCAGCGGCGGTGCCTTGACGCCCTGCATGAAATTGACGATATGGCTGCGGCAGCCCGCCTTCGAGGGATCGCCGCCGCGGTGATAGTAGGTGCTCCAGTCGGCGATCTGCCCGGCCAGCAGGCGGGCGAAGGCCTCCAGCTCTTTCTTGCCCGTGCGCGCGTGCAGCCAGAGGACCACGTCCAGCTCATCCGCGCCGCGGGCCATGGCCCACTTGGACTCGTCCGCCAGCGCATACCGTTGCAGTTCCTCCGCCTGAAACGCGAAGTACCGCTCCAGAAACGGCGGCACGCGCGGATCGTCCGTCGCCGCGCACCAGTCGCGCACGAGCCAGAGCGCGATCATGTTCGCCCACCAGTTGCGCGCGCGCGGACCGAAATCGCCGTTCGGCCGCTGGCTCGCGAGGATGGCGTCCACCCAGCGCTTCGCCTTCGCCTTCAGCGCGGCGTCGTCCAGCGCCAGCGCCAGCGCCACGAGCCCCTTCGCGTAATAGGGGCCGCGCTCCCAGGCATACTGGCCGCCCCGCCCCGCACCGGTCAGCCAGTCGCTGCGGCCGATGTCGTCGTAAAGCTCCTCCGCATGCCCCGTCAGGCCGTCCCGCTGGAGTTCAAGCTGATGCCTGAGCCACGCCTGCGCCTGAACCGCGCCGTCAGGCAGCACACTCATGGCAGCCGGCCTTTGCGCCAACACAGGGAACACAGCCGAACAGACGGCCGCCAGCATCATTCTCTTCTTCATTTGAGTTTCTTGTAAAGGTTGTCAATCTCTTCGATCTTGAAGCGCGTGAGCGCCACGGAACTCTGGCGGTCGTCAGCGAAATGGCGCGTGTAGGTGGTGCAGACCAGCGTGCCGTCTTTCAGCAGTTCCACCCCCGGAAAAGACAGCCGCGGCCTGGCCTTCCAGTATGCCGATCACAGAATCCGTCACGAATTTCAGAAACTCAGTCTGTTTTTCAGGGTCCAGATTCTGCGGAAACCACTCCCCCCAGACGCAGAGGACCAAGCGCCCGCCTGAGGGTTTCGTCACAAAGAGGTTCCATCCCATCATGGCGTAGTGCTTGGGGGGCCGGGTCCAAAGGATATTCCCGCCTTTGCCGGCGAAGTTGTACGTCCCGGCATACCGGTTAGAATAGGGCATTGGATGCCCTGAGAAGAATTCAACGAGGTCTTCGCTGACCGCTTCGGAAATCACTTTCTTGTCGAGCAAGCGTTCGAAGAAGCCCGCCATGTCTCTGGCTGTGCCATGTTGCGGCAAACCCGCCGCGGCGTGGCGCCCGCCGAAAATCCGCTTGTCGAGCGTCTGCCGGAGAACAGCCTCGGATGGAAGAATGTTGCCGCTCAGCGAATCAAGGCCAAGCAGAGACGGGATGCGGTTGACGTTGACGCGGCCCAAGAACTCGGCAAGCGCGTGCGTGGCCGCATTGTCGCTCTGTCCGATCATCAGGTCTGCCGCAGCGGTCAGGGAGAGGTCCCCATGATCGGGCACCCCGATCTTCGTGCTCACGTCCAGGGATTCCTCGTGCTTCTGCCGATAAAGCTCTGTCAGACAAAAAACCTTCACCATGCTGGCCAAGCACACGGCACGGTCGCCAAAACGTTCCGTGATCCTTCCGGTCTCGAGGTCTTTGGCAAAGAAACCCACCTCATAGGGAAGAGCGTCCAAGCATTTCGCGAGCGCCTGCGCATTCTCGATCGGTTTTGCAGGCAGTATCACCGCGACAGCGGACGACCGTTCCGGCCTGCGGGCCTTCGCACGTGCCCAGCGCACGCTTCCCACCCCGCCGAGGCCGATTCCCACAACCAGCCCGAGGATGAGGCCTGCCGCAAATATCTTCATCGCATCTCCGTCCGCAGAAGCAACCCGGCGAGGCCGGCCCTGCATCCTCCCCCAAAGCTGAGCCACAGAAGGTTTCCGACAAACGTCATGCCCTGCTCCTTTCGGGTTGCTATCGAAACCGTTACCTCGCAACTCTAGCATGCGGACTCTTTGTCAAGCAAGGCGTTTCGCCAACCGCAACGTAATCGGTTAGAGACAGGGGTGTGCGAAGATCGTGCGTTTCTGGTGAAAGGGGGGATGGCGAGACGGGAGCGCGGGCGTCCTCGCCCGCAACAACGTGTCTTGCAAAAGGCTGATGCGCACACTTACCTTGAGAACCCAAACCGCGCATCGGAATCGCGGGCGGCCTTTCACAGAGCGGGCGGGGACGCCCACGCTCCCGACTGTGCTTCGCATCAAACACGCGCCCGACTCGCATACCCCCTGTCACTAACCGATTACAACCGCAACAGGGCCGACGCATCTTAAATTTGGCTCATAACGTCAGAACTGCGGGTGTGACATGCACCCAGTGAGTGCCATGCAGTCGGCACTGCGGCACGGTTTTTGTGGCCCCTCGTCCCCGTTCACGTTCACGTACACGACGGCCTCATCGCCTTCCCGTGACCGCGTACGGTCCCGCGACTGGCCGGAGCTTGCTCTCATCCAAATCGCTATCGGGATCGGGATCGTCCATTTTGAGCCGTCCCGCGCGGCTCCTCTCGCGATGGGGCCGAAAGATATTCGATCCCGATAGCGATCCCGATCCCGATTTCGATGTCTACTCCCAACGTCAGCGTTGCGCGCGTGCTTTGAACGAAGAGTCGGGGGCGCGGACGGCCCCTTCCGCGATGTGAAACCTGAGGCCAAGCAGACGCGCGGTTGGCGTCTCGCCGGGGGGGCCCGGCGCGCCGTACTGACCGCCTTTCCCGCGGACGGGGCCGTCCGCGCCCCCACCACCCCCCAACTCCTAAATCCTAATTCCTAAATCCTAACTCCTCCTTCCTCCTTCCTCCCTCCTCCTTTTTCCTTTCTCCCTCCTCCTTCCTCCCTTCTCCCTTCTCCCTCGCCAATCCTCCGTTCTGATGATATTTTATCTCAATCGGAGACTGTGCGGGTGCGGCAGGCGCAAATGGCGGACGCTGAAAGCGAAGAGTGGAAATGAAAACCTATACGATTCTCGTCTGCTGTGCAGCGTTGGCGACGGCGGCGTGCGCGGGCGACGCATGGAACGCCGTGCCGGCGGACCGCATCCGCCTCGGCGGCGTGCTGGGCTGGCGCGTCGATCTGACGACGACCAACAACTTCATGCAGCTCGACCTGGAGGAGACCTTCTTCAAACCGTTTCGCGAGAAGACGGCGGCGGGCGGGTTCGTGGGGCTCGGCAAGCTCGCGGATGCGGCCGTGCATCTCGCGCGCTACTCCGGCAAGGCGGACGTGGTGGCGCGCAAGGAAGCCGTCATCCGCGCGATCCTCGAGACGCAGAGCCCGGACGGGTATCTCGGTTACCTGCGCCCCGAGAGCCGCATGAAGGCCCTCTGGGACCTGCATGACACGGGCTTTCTGCTCCAGGGCCTGATGTCCGAATACGAGGAGTACGGCGACAAGATCGCCCTCGAGGCGGCGAAACGGGGTGCGGACTACGTGCTCGCGCACTGGAAGGACATGCCCGCGAACTGGGAGTTTGATTCCATCACCGACCGCGAGTGGACGCTCGGACTCGGCTTCGGCATCGCTCGGCTCTACGCCGCCACGAAGGACGCGCGATACCGCGACTTCCTGCTGAACGAGCGCTCGCTGAAGGAGTGGGAGCTGCCGATCGTGATCGGCCGCGGCAAGATGTTCTACGGCCAGGCCTACGGCTATCTCGGCACGGCACTCGCGCAGTTGGAGATGCACGGGCTTGAACCCGACCCGAAGCTCCTCGGCCCGACGCTCCGCGCGCTTGACTTCATGCTGCACGGCGACGGCACGCTGGTGACCGGCACGGGCGGCATCGCGGAGTGCTGGACCAACGACCAGGACGGCGAGGGCTGCGTGGGCGAGACGTGCTTCACCGTCTACGAGCTGCTCGTTTTCGACCGCCTGATCCGCCTCGGCGCGGCGGACCTCGCGCGCACGGGCGACCTGATGGAGCGGACGATCTACAACGCGCTTTTCGCCGCGCAGTCGCGCGACGGACGCCGGCTGCGCTACTACACGCCGCTCAACGGCGAGCGGACGTACTTCGGGCGCGACGACTACTGCTGCCCGAACAACTACCGCCGCGGCGTCGCGCGCATCCCCCGCAACGTCTTCTACGTGAAGCGCAACGCCGTCTATGCGAACCTCTTCACGCCCTGCACGGCGAACCTCGACCTCGGGGACGTGAAGGTGGCCGTCCGCGAAGAGACGGCGTATCCGTCGGACGGCAAGATCCTCTTCACGGTCGAACCCGAACGGCCGGCGGCGTTCAGCTTCGACGTGCGCGTGCCGCGCTGGTGCCAGGCGCCCGTCGCAAAGATCAACGGCGTGCGCGTCACCTACCCGTTCACGCCGGGGAGCGTCCTCAAGCTGCCGCGCGTGTGGCAGAAGGGCGACACGGTGGCGCTCGACTTCCCGATGGCGCTCAGGGCCGTGCGCGGACGCGGGCGCCAGAGCGGGCGCTTCTGCATGATGCGCGGCCCGCTCGTCTACGCGCTCGACACGCGGTCCGCCGCGCGGCGCCCCGGAATGAACGACCACGACAAGGGCGTGTTCGCGGGCCACCCGCACGACGTGCAGACCGTGCTCACGCTCGACCCGAGGCTCATGCGGTTCCATCCGGACGGCGAAAGCTCGGCGCGTCCGAACGGGACGATGATCGAGGCGCGCTTCTCGACGGAGGACTGGTCTGACGGCCCTTCCGCGGACGGCCCCACGGTGCTCCTCTCCGAATACGCGGATCCGGACAACACGCTCACCTACTTCCGCACGCCCGACATCGAGGGCTGCGGCTGCGTCGACGACGAACTCTATTCCGGCGACACAAAAAAACAAACCCCATGAAATACGGCTATCCGCCGCACCTGCAGGAAGATGCGGTCAAGACCGTGCTGGCCCAGGCCGAACTCGTGTGCGCGGACTGGGAGGGGTGATCGTTCACGCATCAGATGGTGGGCGCGGAGGGGGTCGAACCCTCACGCCTTGCGGCACAGGAACCTAAATCCTGCGTGTATGCCAATTTCACCACGCGCCCGTGATGCGTCAGTCCAGATAGTATTTTTTGATCAGCGCCTCGAAGTGCGGATCATTCGCCACGTCGAGGATGCGCATTTCGCGCCGCGCGTTCTCCACCGAGTCGGAGGCGTGCGCGGCGTTGACCATGATGTTGGTGCCGAATTCGCGGCGGATCGAGCCGGGACGCGCCTTGGTCGGATCGGTGGCGCCCAGAATCTCGCGGATCTTGGTCACCGCCTCAAGGCCTTCGTACACGATCGCGAGACACTCCTCGGTGCCGGGCAGGGTGCGCTCTTCGGGCAGGCAGTTGGACGGGCGGCGTCCGGTCATGAACTCCACGATGTTCTCGAACTCGCGGTCGGCGAAGAGCGGCGCCAGCGTGTCGCACAGCCCGTCGAGCGGAGCGACGTCCACCGGGAAGCCGAACTCGCGCGACAGCGCCTGCGCGGCGCGGTCCGCCGCGAATTTCTTGAAGACTTTCTTGAGCCCCTCGCGCACCGGCCCGTAGAACTCCTCGGCCTGCGCCACCGACATGGAGAATTTCTTCACGCCCACGATGCGCAGCCCGGAGTTGGAGAGCAGGTCCATGATGTTACCGGCGCGCAGCGACGGCTGGTGCCAGTTGTCCGGCTTGAGCATTACCAGCGTCTCTTGAGCGTCGGCACCGCCCGGCACGTCCAGCGCGCCGCGCACGATGCCGGCCTGCGACGACAGGTGCGGCAGCCACATGCGGAGGATGTCGCTGACGACCTGACGGGAAGCCCCGACCAGCACCGCCGGCTCAAAGTACTCGATCTGGTCGGTTGCCGGATTGCGCACCAGGTCGCCGTAGGTGTCGCGCACGCTCTGTCCGCTGCACCACTGCTGGCGGATAGAGCCGGTGACCTCGAAGATCTTGCGGATCGCGTCCTCGCCCTCGAAGAGCAGCAACATCGAGCGGTGCGGGCGTCCGGTCGCGGCGTCCGGCGTATAGACGCGCCGCACGTAGGCCGAAAAGAGCGCGCACTTTTCCGGATCGCTGGGATCGTAGGTTTCCAGGTAAGTCGCGAACTGCTCGGCCAGTTCGGCCGAGGCCCCGATGATGCGCGCGCCGACCAGTTTCAGGTCGGTGCGCACCAGGTAGCGTGCGATAATGCCGCCGGTCCGCGATTTGCGGATCGGATACGGATTAATGATGACGAACGCCAGTTCCTTCGCCATGTCTAGTGTCCCTTTACAGGTTGTTTCACGGTCTGCCGGATGCTGACAGCCCCCATCGCGACCAACGCGACCGACATGATAATCAAGATGCCCGTCGTCAGCGTCATCACGCCGCCGGCCCTGAAGCCGTCCGACTGCCACACCCGCAGGTTGCGCAGGAAGAGGGTCGCGATCGCGGCGCCGCTGGTGGCCATCATGAAAAGCATGGGCAGCAGCGTGAGCGCGAGCGGACGCTTATGGCGCAGCAGCCACAGGCTGCAGCCGAGCAGGGTCAGCGCGGCGAGCAATTGGTTGGACGACGCGAAGACCGGCCAGAGGCTCTTGGCCCCGCCACCGAGCAGCAGCCAGCCGGCGGCGGCGACCGCGACCAGCGTGGCGACGTAGCGGTTGGAGATGGCGGCACGGAACGCGGACGGCGCCGGCGCGGCTGCGGGCGGCGCGTCCTCGGGCTGTTCGCGCGGCAGGAAAAGTTCCTGCCACGTGAAGCGGGCCAGGCGCGTGGCGGTGTCGAGCGTCGTCATCAAAAAAGCGGCCAGCGCCAGCGAGATGAACACGATGCCCGCGCTGTGCGGCAGGCCGAGTTTGTCGGTAAAGCCCGCGATGCCGCCGGCGAACAGCTTGACCGCGCCCTGCGTCTTCAGCGCGGCGGCGTACTCGGCCTGGCTCATCACCCCGACCGCGATCAGCGCGATGATCGCCAAGGCGCCTTCGATCAGCATGCCGCCGTAGGCGACCGGCCGGAGGTGGCGTTCGCTGTCCACCTGCTTGGCGGTGGTGCCCGAGGCCACCAGCGCGTGGAAGCCGGAGCAGGCGCCGCAGGCCACGGTCACAAAGAGCAGCGGGATCAGCGGATCGGAGCGGCCGCTCAACGGACTCACCGCATGCCAGCCTGAAAAGGCATCGAGATTCAGGACCGGCCGCGCCACGAAGATGCCGATGAAGCCGAGCGCCATCATGGCGTAGAGCAGGTAGGAGTTCAGATAGTCGCGCGGCTGCAGCAGCAGCCACACCGGCAGCACCGAAGCCGCGAAGCAGTAGGCGAGCAGCACCACCGTCCAGATCTGCCGGGCGGTTGCCACGTCGCAGCCCAGCAGCGTGACCAGATCGAGCGGGAGGAGCGTGCCGGCATAGACGCAGGCGAAGGTCAGCGGCACGAAGATGAATGAGCCGGCCAGAATGCTCAGGCCGCCCTTGTAGACCAGACGCCCGAAAGCGACCGCCACGCCGATAAACAGCAGCGAGGCTGTGGCGACGGCCGGAATCTCGACAAAGGTTTCGGCCACGATCCGCAGGAACTCGGCCACGACCAGCACCAGCGTGAACCAGCAGAAGAAGAGGAAGAGCATGCGGCCCCAGTACCCCATCAGCGATTCGATCACCGTGCCGATCGAGCGGCCCTGATGGCGGATCGAGAGGAACATCGCGGCAAGGTCATGAACCGAGCCGATCAAGATGCAGCCCAGCACGATCCAGAGCGCCACCGCCGCCCAGCCGAACTGCGCCGCCAGGACCGGCCCGACGATCGGTCCGGCGCCGGCGATGCTGGCGAAGTGATGGCCGAACAGGATCGCGGGGTGGGTCGGCACGTAGTCGACGCCATCGCGCAGCGTATGCGCGGGCGTCGGGCGCGCGGGGTCGACCCCGAACACCCGCTCGACGAGGCGGCCGTAGACCTGGTACGCCAGATAAAACAGCACACAGGACAGCGCGAGCAGCACGGCTCCGTTCATGGCGAGTCTCCCTTGCGTGGCGGAAAGGGGCTCAGCTTAGCGCTTTGGAAGAGCGGTGTCAACGAAAGCCGCCTGAGCCATGCCAGTTCGCGGCGGCGCATGCGGGCGCGTTCGCGCGGCGTGGCGTCGGCCGCGCCGGTCAGATGGTCGCAGCCGTGCGCCAGATAGAGGGCGAGCTCGCGGTCGGCCGACCACCCGGCGCGGCGCGGCGCGGCGCGCCGGGCGAGCGCGACATTCACGAACAGCTCGCCGACCAGGCCGCCGTCTTCGCCGGGGATCGGCTCGTAGCGCTGCGTGATCACATCCGTGGTGCCCTCGTGGCCCAGGACCGCCTGGTTGACGGACGCGATGCCGGCGTCGTCCAGCAGGTGGACCGTCACCTCCTGCCACGGCCGCTCTGCGGGCGTGCGGGCCAGCCCCGCGAGGTCGCGCACCAACCGCCGCAGCGCCGACGTGTCGACGTCAAAGCGGCGTTGTGCATGACAGATGGCGACTCGCATGACCGGCTTCCCTGAAAAGCAAAGATTTAGGACGCGGGCGGAAGAAGATCTCCTCCGCGCATCCGCATCCTAAATCCAGACGGCACAGCTCACACCGCGCCGGACGAGTGCCGGCGCGCGGGTTCTCACGCCTCGCGCAGGCGGGCCTTCTTGCCCGTGAGGTTGCGCAGGTAGTAGAGTTTGGCGCGGCGCACGCGGGCGGAACGCTCCACCTCGACGCGGTCAATATACGGCGAATTCAGCGGGAAGACTTTTTCCACGCCCACGCCGTACGAGATACGGCGGACCGTGAAGGTCGCGGTATTGCCTGTGCCATTGTCACGGGCGATGACGGTGCCGGCAAACGCCTGCACACGCTCTTTATCGCCCTCCTTGATCTTCACAAAGACCTTGACGCTGTCGCCCACCTTGAACGCCGGGGCGCTCTTGCCGGCATTCGCCTTGGCAACCTGCTCGGCATTGATCTTATCAATCGCTTTCGCAATCATCTCACTTCTCCAACTATGCTCACGCACTACAATGAACTAACGCACCAACAAATCCGGCCGCCGTTTCGCCGTCCTGTCCAACGCCTGCCGCTCGCGCCAGGCCTCCACCTCGGCATGGTTGCCGTTCTGCAACACCGCCGGCACCGCCATCCCTCGATACACCGGCGGGCGCGTGTACTGCGGGTACTCCAGACGGTCCCCGCTAAAGGACTCGTCCTGCGTCGCCGCCTCGCCGCCGCCCAGCACGCCGGGCAACAACCGCACCACCGCATCGACCACCACCGCCGCAGGCAGGACCCCGTTGGTGAGCACGTAGTCGCCGATCGACAGCTCGTCCGTCACCAGCGCCGCGCGCACGCGGTCGTCAATGCCTTCATAGTGGCCGCAGACAAAGATCAGGTGACGGGCTTTCGCCAGCCGCCGAGCTTCCGCCTGCCGGAACGTCACGCCGGACGGGGTCATCAGGATCACCCGCGCACCCGGCGTACGCACCGCTTCGATCGCCTCGAACCACAGCTCCGGCTTCATGATCATGCCGGGGCCGCCGCCGTACGGACGATCGTCTGCCGTGCGCCGGGCGTCGCGCGCGAAGTCACGCAGATCCACCGTCCGAAAAACAACCGCACCTTGCCGCGCCGCCCGCCGCAGCATGCTCTCCTCGAGAAACCCGCGGAGCATGCCGGGAAACACGGTCAGCACATCGATCTGCAGGGGTTCACCCATACCGACCGCCGCGCGATCCTTACACCGCCGCCGTCTGGACCGCGGCCTTCTTAGCCTTGCGGACCATGCTCGCCACGGTCTCGCTCATCTGAGCGCCCTTGGACTGCCAATGCGCGACGCGCTCCAGATCCAGCTTGAAATTCTCGCCTTCACGCTTGGGCTCATACCAGCCCAGAATCTCAAGAAACTTGCCATCGCGGGGCGAACGTTCGTCCGCCGCCACCACGCGATACGACGCGTTGTTGTTGCAGCCTGTCCTGCGAAGTCTGATTTTGACCATTTTCTCCTCCGTGAAACGCGATACATTACCAACACCGCGCCCCGCGTGGCAAGCGGGATTTTTCAGTCGGCCTTCTTTTTCGCGCGCGGTGCGCGCTTTTTCGAGCCTGCGGCGGGCTTTTTAGGCGCGCCGGCCGTTGTTGTCTCTGTTTTCTCCGGGGACGGCACCGCCGTCTCCTGCGCGGTCGGCGTGCGCAGCGGCAGCTCGTCCCGCATGCGGAACGCGAGCCCCTGCCCCTCCCCGGCCACGCCAATCTCGATCACGCCTGCGGTCAGCACGCCGCGCAGCAGCTCCTCGGCCAGCCGGTCCTCCAGATACCGCTCGACGGTGCGCCGCAGCGGCCGCGCACCCAGGGCGGGATCGAAGCCTTTGCCGACCAGAAACTCGGTGGCGGCCGTGTCCGGCTCCAGCGTGATCGCTTTGGCCGCGAGCCGCTCCCGCAGCTTGGCCAGCTCGATGTCGAGAATCTTGACGACATCCGCCTTGTCGAGCTTGCGGAAGACGATGATATCGTCAAACCGGTTCAGCAGCTCCGGCTTGAAAATCTGTTTGGCCGCGTTGATCATGCGGTCACGCAGCCGGCCGTAGTCCTCCTGCGTTGACTCATGCGCAAAGCCCAGGCCCTGCCCCTGCTTGCTCGTGTCGAAGCCGAGGTTGGAGGTCAGGATCACCACCGTGTTGCGGAAATCGACCTGCCGCCCCAGGCTGTCGGTGAGCCGCCCCTCCTCCAGAAGCTGCAGCAGCATATTCATCACGTCCGGGTGCGCCTTTTCCACCTCGTCGAAAAGCACCACGCTGTACGGCCGGCGCCGCACGCGCTCGGTGAGCTGTCCGCCCTCTTCGTGGCCGATGTAGCCGGGCGGCGAGCCGATCAGCCGCGAGACCGTGAACTTTTCCATGTACTCCGACATGTCGATCTGGATCAGCGCCTTCTCGTCGCCAAACATCTTTTCGGCCAGCGCCTTGGCCAGCAAGGTCTTGCCCACGCCGGTGGGGCCCAGAAAGATGAACGAGCCGATCGGCCGCTTGGGATCCTTGAGGTCGGCCCGCGAACGCCGCAGCGCGCGCGCCACCGCCTGGATCGCCGGGGCCTGGCCCACGACCGCCTCCTGCAGCTCCTGCTCAATATTGAGCATGCGCGCCAGTTCGGTCTCGCTCATGCGTTTGATCGGCACGCCGGTGATGTGCGCCACCGTTTCGGTCACGTCGTCGACCGTCACCGGCTGGGATTTCTCGCTGTGCTCGGCCTTCCACGCCGCCACCACGGCGTCCAGCTCCTGCTTGGCCTTGCGCTCTTCGTCGCGCAGCGCCGCCGCCTCTTCGAAATGCTGATCGCGGATGGCCGCGTCTTTGCGCTGGCCCATCTCGCGGATGCTCCGCTCGAAGTCGCGCACGTCCGGCGGCCGCGCCGACACCCGCATGCGCACCCGCGCGCCGGACTCGTCGATCGCGTCGATCGCCTTGTCCGGCAACTGCCGGCCGGGCTGGTAGCGCGCGGTCAGCTTCGCAGCCGCCTCCAGCGCCCCGGGCTCGTACAGCACGTTGTGGTGCGCCTCGTAGCGCGGCGCGATGCCGCGCAGGATCGACACCGTCTCCTCGACGGTCGGCTCTTCGACGCGCACGGTCTGGAAACGGCGCTCCAGCGCGGCATCCTTCTCGATCGATTTGCGGTATTCGCTGAGCGTCGTCGCGCCGATGCACTGCAGCTCGCCGCGCGCCAGCGCGGGCTTGATGATGTTGGCGGCGTCCATGGCGCCCTCGGCCCCGCCGGCCCCCACGATGGTGTGCAGCTCGTCCAGGAACAGAATCACGTTCTTCTCGCGCCGGATCTCGTCCACCACCGCCTTGATGCGCTCTTCAAACTGGCCGCGGTACTTGGTGCCGGCCACCATCAGGGCCATGTCGAGCGCGATCACGCGCTTGCCGAGCATGCGCTCCGGCACATCGCCGTTGACGATCGCATGCGCCAGACCCTCGACCACCGCGGTCTTGCCGACGCCGGCCTCGCCCAGCAGCGCCGCGTTGTTCTTGGAGCGGCGGCTGAGGATCTGGATCACGCGTTCCAGTTCGTTGCGGCGGCCGACCACCGGGTCCAGCTCGCCCTGTTTCGCCAGCTCGGTCAAGTCGCGGCCGAACGCGTTCAGCGCCGGCGTCTTGGACTTCACCTCTTTTTTCGCGCCCGCCAAGGGCGGCGCACCCGATGGCGGGGCCTCCTGCATCGGCCCCTGCCGCTCCTCCTCGCGGTCGGCAGGGTCAAACCCGTCCTCCTCCTCGTCCGCCTCCTCCATCGCCTCCAGGCAGCGGCGAACCCCGTCTAAGACCTCGTCGATCCGGACATTCAACGACTGCAAGACCTGCGCGGCCACGCCCTCGCCTTCGCGCAGCAGCGCCAGCAACAAGTGTTCGGTGCCCACCATCTGCTGCTGCATCGACTGGGCCTCGGAGACCGCCAGTTGCAGCACCTTCTTGGTGCGCGGCGTGTAAGGCAGCTCGCCCTTGGTCTTGGTGTCGCCGCCAAAGCCGACCATGCGCTCGACCGCGATGCGCACGTCATCCAGCGACACCCCGAGTTCCTCCAACACCTCAACCGCCACGCCCTCGCCCAGCGCCACCAGTCCCAGCAGCAGATGCTCGGTGCCGATGTAGGGGTGGTTGAAGCGCTCGGCCTCGCGCGCCGCCAACTGCAACGCGCGCTGCGCACGCTCCGTAAAATGACCGAATCCGTTCATATCGCCTCCTCAACACTTCAATTTCACGCGGGCCACCTTGCGGCTCAACAACTCCGCCCGCATCTCATCACGCTCGTCGGATGTCATGGACGTTCCCAGGCCCTTCTGCAGATGGCCCGGCTGCATCATCAGGATCAGCGCATCCACATCCGACACCTTCAGGCGCGTGCAAAGCCCCATCGCCGCCCCCAGCCGCAACGCCGAGAGAAATTCCAGTGCCTCGGCCGTCGCCAACAGACGCGCGTTCTGCAGGACGCTCAGCGAACGCGCCAGACAGTCGACCAGCACCAGCGGCGTCTCCTGCAGCAGCCGCACGCGCGCGTTGTGCTCCTGGCGCACCACTTCGGAGCAGATGCGCGTCACGCGGCGGATGATCCCCTCCTCGTCGGTCCCCAGCGTGTCCATGTTCGAGACCTGATAAATCTGCCCGGCCGCCTCGGACCCCTCGCCGCCAATGCCGCGCACCAGCAACCGCATCCGTTCCAGACCGCGCACGACCGGCTCGATCTCGCCCAGCAGGCTCAAGCCCAGCAGGTGCAGCATGACGCCCGCGCGCAGACCGGTGCCGACATTGCTGGGGCAGGCGGTCAAATAGCCCAGCCGCGGCGACCACGCGTAGGCGAGGTGGCGCTCCAGACCGGAGTCCAGAGCATCCGCGCGCCGCCACGCGCCCAGGATATCCAGCCCCTGCGCGAAACCCTGGATGCGCAGATGGTCCTCTTCGTTGACCATCACGCAGACCGAGCCGTCCTTGGCCACCGCCACGCCGCCGCCCGCCGCCCGCTCCAGCAGCTCTTTACTGATCAGGTGCGATTCGCACAGCATGTCGCGATCCTGCTCCTCGACCCCCGCCACCGGCGTGACCCGCAACTCGGGCGCTTCAACGCTCAACGCTTCGCGCACGACGGCCAGGACCCGTTCGCGGTCACGTTCAGTCGCCCAGTCCGGAAACCGTTCGCCCGCCAGATTGCGTGCCAGCCGCACGCGGCAACTCATCGCGATCGTCGCCGCCAGCTCTGGCAGCGCGGGGTGCGGTGCGGCTTGCGCCGCCGAAGTCAACATCATGCCGGGCCTCCCTTCGACGTGTCGGGCTCGGGCAGGCGGAGCAGCTCGTCGCGCAGCGCGATCGCCTCCTCATAGCGCTGCTCCTTGACCGCTTGCGCCAGGCGCACCTCAAGCTGCCGGCGCTGCCACAGGGCCTGCGCCCGCTGCGGGACCTTGCCGACATGCTGCGCGGCGCGGTGCAGATCAAAAATCGCCGCATCCAGCTCTTTGGCGAAGGCCTCGTAACACGCCGGACACCCCAGACGCGACTGCTTCCGGTATTCATGACGCAGGATGCCACAGGCCGGGCACGCCGGCTCGGCACGATTCATGGCGCGCCCTACGATCTCAAACGCCGCGTCGAGGATCATGCCCATCAACGGCACCGTCCCCATCCCGCCCGCAACAGGCTGCTCAGCGGCCACGTCGGGCGGTGCCGCAGAAACCGTCTCCTGCCGGGCGCAGCCCTGGCAGACATACAGCTCCTGAACCTCGCCTTCGACCTCGCGCCGGATCGCGGTTTCCGCGTCCGCTTTATGACACAGTTCACATTTCATCTTATCCGTCCAAACCGTAAATGAGAACTGTAGCAAAAATCGGCGCGGGCCGCAAATGCGCCTCAGAGTTCGCGAATGTAGATGTTCTTGAACTCGATCGGGTCGCCGTGGCACTGCAGCTCGATCTGCTCTTTGGGGAAGATCGGCTGGCTGCGGTCCCAATAGTTCTCCAGCACGGTGTTGTCCACGACCAGCGTGCCGTTCAGCTTGACCGTCACCGTGTCGCCGACCATCTTGATGTAGAAGGTGTTCCAGTCGCCGATCTGGCGGTCGGCGATCGCGAGCGCCTGGCTCGGGTTTTTCTTGTTGTTGTACAGGCCGCCGGACCCGATCTTCCACTGGTTGTGCGGGTCCCAGATCTGGACCTGCGGCGAACCGCGCAGATAAAGCCCGCTGTCGCCGCGCACGGTCAACAGCCGCCAGTCGACCCACATCTCGAAATCGCCGTAATCCTTGGCCGTGGCCAGGCTGTACCCCTTGCCGTTAAAATAGAGCGTGCCGCCGTCACGCACGTGCCAGCTTGCGCGCATCTCCTCGTCGGCCTTCGCCTGCATCTCGGCCCGTTTTTCCGGCGCGGCTTTCTGGCGAACCAGCGGGTTGTCAAATTTTTCGGCGCGGGTCACGCCCTTCCAGTTCGTCAGGTCCTTGCCGTTGAAGAGCGCGGTGAATCCCGCCGGCGGCGTGTTGTCGGTCGGCTTCACCACCGGGTAGTCGGCCGGAACCTCTTTGATGCGGATGTTGCGCCAGTCCACGCGCGTGCCGTGTCCCAGCCAGCCGATGTGCCCCTTAGGATTGTGCAAGCCGGGATGCGCCTTCTTGTCCAACGTCTCTTTGACGGTGGCGAGATCGGCGTCCACGATCACCTCGCCGTTCAGGATCACCGTGATCTTCGAGCCGATCGCGCGGACCTCTTGGACGTTCCACTGACCGACCTTTTTCTGGAAACCGCGTTTGGCCGGCACCACGCCGTAGATTGATCCGTGATACTGATACGGCTGCAGTTTGGTGTACTGCGACCCCGAATCATCGAGAATCTGCAGCTCCATCGCGTTATAGGCGGCATCCCCTTGCAGCGGCGCACGGATGCCCAGCCCGTTGTTGGAGTTGGTGTACAGCAGGAAGTCAAAACGCAGAATGAAGTTGTCGTACGCTTTGGCGGTCATCAGCTTGCCGCCTTTTTTCGGGTCACAGTAGAGCACGCCGTCCTCCACCTTGTAGCCGTCGGTCGCGCCGACCCAACCGGTCAGATCCTTGCCGTTGAACAGCGAGACAAAACCCTCCTCGAGAGCCGGCCCGTCCGCACGCAAAAACAGAACGCCCGTCAGCGCGACCGCGCACGCCGTTAAAAGATGCTTCATTGTTTGTGCCCCTTTTTCGTTTTACCGGCAGGAATCCCTGCCCATCACTATTCCTCCCTGTATTTAAATCGAATGCCCGCGGAAAAGCAATCCGCGTTTTTTCAGCAATGCTTTCCTCACGCGAAAGGATTCTCTGCCGGATACCGCACGCCTTCCGGCAGCGGCGTGTCGATGCCGTCCACGCCCAGCAGCTTGACTGCCTCGAACAGCGCGCGCCCGGCGTGCGCGAATCCGAAGCCGCCGTGATGCGGGAAATGCCGGCCGATCAGCACGTGGCGGTAGAAGCGCGCGAAATCGCGGATGCCCATGATGCCGATCCCGCCGAACGAGCAGGGGTCGATGTCGAGGATCTCGCCCTCCGCGAGATAACTCACCAGCTCGCCGTCGGCATTGGCCTGCAGCCGGAACATCGTGGCCGGCCCGGGTCTGAGCGGGCCTTCGAGCGTGCCGCGCGTGATGTCCGGTGCCTGGCCGCCCTCCATCAGGCGGTTCATGATAAGCTGGAACTTCATCGAACAGCTCTTCATGCAGGAGCTGCACGTGTTGCCGCAGTGGAAACCCATGAAGAGGTCCTTGGGGGGAACGCCCTTGAGGTTCTTGCCCTTGATCACGTCGGCCGGCACGGAGTTGTTGATGTCGAGCAGGGTGGCGGGCAGTCCCGTCGCGCACTGCAGCATGTACTCGGAGAGCGCGCCGTAGAGGTCCACCTCGCAGGCGACCGGAATGCCGCGCCCCGCAAGGCGGCTGTTGACGTAGCAGGGCACGAAACCGAACGCACCCTCAAACGACGGCCAGCACTTGTTCGCGAAAACGCCGTAGGATGACGCGCCGAGATTCGCCTCGTAAAACTTCATCAGGGTCAGCTCATATTGCGCGAGACGCGGCAGCAGGTCCGGCCAGCGGCAGCCCGCGCCCAGCTCTTTCGCCATGTCGGCAGCGATCGCGGCGATCGCCTTCTTCTCTTTCGCGGCCTCCTTGAAGGCCACCAGCAGGTCCAGCTCGGAGTTTTCCATCACGGACACGCCGAGATCATAAAGCGGCTGGATCGGGGCGTTGCACGCCATGAAATCCTGCGGCCGCGGACCGAAACCGAAGATCTTGAGGGCCGTCACGCCGACCACCGTGCGGGCGATCGGAACGAACGCGCCGATTGTCTGCGCGAGATCCTTCGGCAGCCCCACGGGATACTGCGGAATGTGCACGGCGAGGCGGCGCAGTCCGATGTTGTACGAGCAGTTCAGCAGGCCGCACAGCGCGTCGCCGCGGTCGTTCGCAAGGACGGCCTTGTTCTCTTCGGCCGCGGCCACGGCCATACAGGGGCCGGGGAACTCCTGCAGGAACAGCGCGGTCGGCGCCTCCGGGCCGAAATTGCCCAGGTAAGCGACGGCCGCGTTGCATCCTGCCGCAACCAGCTCGTCGCACGCGGCCAGCGCCTGCGCCTCGTTCTCGACGATCACCGTCGAGGCGACCGCAAGCACCTTCTGCTTCTTCAATTCTGCCATCAGCGCGTCCAGGCGCTTCTGCGTCAGCGAGGCGGGGAAACAGTCCCGCGACACGCCGACGATCCCGATCTTGATCTCAGGCACATTCGTCAGACTCATCGTTCTCTCCTTTGTCCTTGCACAGTCCTTGTTTGATTTCGGGAAGTCCCGTTGGTTATCGGTCGGTTCCCTGACCATAATAAGCGCCGGGACCGTGTTTACGTCCGTAATGTTTGTCGAGCAGATAGCCGGGCAGCGGGACGGCCTCAGGGCGGAGCGCAACGGTCGCGGCGGCCATCTGCGCGATCGCCTCTAGCGCGACCGCGTTCTCGACCGCCTTCAAGGGATCGGGCCCCCAAACGAAGGGACCGTGCCCCGCCGCCAGCACGCCGGGAACCGCATCGGGATCCAGACCGCGGAAGTGCTCGACGATCAGCAGGCCGATATGACGCTCATACTGTTCGCGCACCTCCTCCTCCGTCGGCATCCGCACGACGGGGACCGCGCCGTGGAAATGGTCGGCGTGCGTCGTGCCGAAACACGGAATCTCGCGCCCTGCCTGCGCGAAGGCCGTGGCGGCCGCGCTGTGCGTGTGCACCACGCCGCCGACGTTCGGGAAGGCCTTGTACAGGACCGCGTGGGTCGGCGTGTCGGAAGAAGGCGCGTAACGTCCCTCGACCACCCTCTCGTCGAGATCGGTCACCGTCATCGCCTCGGGCGTCAGCTCGTCATACGGCACGCCGCTGGGCTTGATCACCATGAGGCCGCGCGCACGGTCGATGCCGCTGACGTTGCCCCACGTGAGCGTCACCAAGCCGTGCCGCACCAGCGCAAGGTTGGCGTCGCAGACGATTGCTTTGAGTGCATCGAGCATATTTGTTCCCTTGAAAGAATCGAAGAAATCGATTCAATCGCATCATTCGCATCCGTCGATTCCCTCGACCGGCCTGCCCCCTTACCGCTGCCGTTCCCGGAGCGCGATCAGCTCTTTCATGACAGTGGCCATTCCGCCGCTCCACGCGGCGGTTCCGAAGCCGTCGTGAAGCTGCCGGTACAACGTGAACAGCTCGGCGTAAACCGCCGCGTTCGCCGCAATCGGCCGGTAAACCCGCTCGCGCACGCGGCAAACCTTGGCCTGCGCCGTTTCGATATCGGGGAACGCACCCGCCGCGACCGCGCCGAAGAGCGCCGCGCCCAACGCGCAGGTCTGGTCCGACGCCGCCACCGCCATCGGCATGTTCAGCACGTCGGCGTAGACTTGCATCAGGAACGGGCTCTTGACCGCCAAGCCGCCGCAGGTGATGACCTGTTCCACCGGCACGCCGTACGCGCGCACGCGGTCCACAATCATGCGCGCCCCGAAGGCCGTGGCCTCCACGAGCGCGCGGTAAATCTCCGCCGCAGTCGTGTGCAGGGTCTGTCCGAGCAGCAGGCCGGAAAGCCGCACATCCGTCAGTACGCAGCGGTTGCCGTTATTCCAGTCAAGCGCCAGCAGCCCGCTCTCGCCCGGCTTGAACCCGGCGGCGGCCTGATCCAGCGCCACGAATTTCTCCCCCTGGGAGGCTCCGTAGGTGTCCGGCACCAGATGGTTCACGAACCAGAGGAAAATATCGCCCACCGCCGACTGTCCGGCTTCGATGCCGATGTAGCCGGGCATCACGGAGCCGTCCACGATGCCGCACACGCCGGGAATGTCTTGCAGCGGGCGGTCGTTTGGGGCGACCAAAAGGTCGCAGGTGCTGGTGCCGAGGATCTTCGCCAGCTTGCCGGCGGCGCAGCCGGCGCCGACCGCGCCCATGTGGGCGTCGAACGCGCCGACCGCCACGGCGATGCCGGCGGGCAGCCCGAGCGTGTCCGCCCACCCGGCGCAAAGCCCGCCCGCCTTGACGTCGGCGGTATGGGCGGTCGTATAGAGGCGGTCGCGCAGGTCGGCCAGCGCGGGGTCCAGCGCCGCCAGAAACGCTTTGTCCGGCAGGCCGCCCCATGTTTCCGCGTACATCGCCTTGTGTCCGGCTGCGCAGACGCCGCGTTTGAGCGCGAGCGGATCCTCGACGCCCGTGAGCAACGCCGGGATCCAGTCGCATAATTCGACAAAGCTGAACGCGGCTTCAAACACGCGCGGCGCCGCGCGCTTGAGATGCAGGATTTTCGCCCAGAACCATTCGGACGAGTAGGTGCCGCCGCACTTGGCGAGATACGCTGGGCGCAGGACGCGGGCCAACGCCGTGATCTCGGCCGCCTCGGCGTGGCTCGTATGGTCCTTCCAAAGCCAGGCCTGCGCATCGGGGTTGTCCTTGAATCCGGGACGCAGCGCCAGCGGCGTGCCGCAACGGTCCACAGGCATCGGCGTCGAGCCGGTCGTGTCGACCCCGATACCCACCACCGCGTCGGGCGAGAAGGCCGGATCGGCGACGCGCGCCTTTTTCAGGCCTTCGACAACGATCGCGATCAGGCCGTCGCGATAGTCGGCCGGATTCTGGCGCGCGACATTCGGGTCGCGCGGGTCGACGATCACTCCCTGTAGCCCCGAGGGGTAATTGTAGACGTGCGAGGCGACCTCCGCGCCGTTGTCGAGGTTGACGATCAGCGAGCGGCACGAGTTGGTGCCGTAGTCCAAACCGATTGCGTAACGGGTCATCTCCTCACTCCCTTCCTTTCGCCCCCCTGCCGCCGTTTACTCCGCCTTGATTCTGAGGATCGTGAGCGAATGCGCGGGAAGTGTCACGTGCGAAACCGCGCCCGGAATGTCAAGCGCGTCCTCTTTCGGCGCGATCTTGTGAGGCTCTTCCATCGTGTTCACATCATCCGGACGGCCGGCCAGCGTGATGCGCCGTGCCTTTTGCGCCTTCACGTTGGCCCCCGCCAGACTGAGCGCGAGCGTCAACGGGGCGTTGTGCGGATTGACGCCCTTCACCACGATCTCGCCCGCCGTCCCGTCCCGGCCGGCCACGAGATAGGCGCGCGCCGCCTGCCCGTTCGGCAGCCGTTGATCGAAGAGCGGCTGGCCGTCGAGCCAGGCACGCACACGCTCGCCGTCAAGCTGGAGCTTGATCGCGTACCAGCGCCCGGTCTCGATCGAACCGGGCTGGCGGACGACCGGATTCTGCCCGTTCTGCTCGATGCCGTGTTGCTTGTTGCCCCAGCCGCCGAGGTTCAGGTGAACCGTCTTGTCGCGCTGGTCGCGGACGCGGATGATGAAGCCCTCCTTGCCCGACAGTTTGCGGGCGTTGAGTTCAAGGGTGTAGTTGTCCCATGGCGCGCCCGCGATGAAGCTGGACACGGTCTCCCGCACCGTCTCGTCGGATTGGCGCAGCGCACCGTCCTTGACCGACCATGCGCCCTCCTTCGACTTCGACCAGCCCTTTGTTCCCGCCTTCGGGTCAAACGCATAGAGGGCCTCACCGCCGCGCGTGACGCGGATGTCCTTGAACTCGGCGGCCGTCTCCCACGTGTGCAGCCCGATCGTCCCCGCCGGCGGCAGCGGCGCGAGATTATCCGACACCTCCACGGGCAGCAAGACATCCGGCAGGTTGTTCATGAACAGCTTCTGCACGTGGTATGAGGGCGTGCCGAAGGCGCGCGTGTTATCGAACCAGATGAGATCGATGTTCCACTGCGTGCGGCCGATCTTGTTGAAGAGCGGCGCGTACGCGGCCATGCGCACCACGTCGGAGTTGCGCTCGAAGCCGGTCATTGCCGCCGCTTCGCACAGCGCGGCAAGCAGGTTGTTCTTGCGGTCGCGCGTGTGGCAGGCATATTCGCCGACATAGACCTTGGGCCCATTGCGGTCATAGCGGTCATAGCGCGTGGCCTGAGCCAGGAACCATTCCGGAGGCTTGTAGAAATGTTCATCGACCAGTTCCGCCTGCATCTCCGGCAGCCGGCGCCACGCCAGTTCGAACATCGGTCCCTCCGGCGCGGCGCCGGCGGAGGAGATGATCGCGATCTCGGGATGCTTGGCTTTGACCGCCTGTGCGATGATCGCGTAGCGGTCGAGGAAGGGCGTGTCCCAGTTTTCGTTGCCGATGCCGACGTACTTGAGATTGAACGGCGCGGGGTGGCCCATCTCGGCGCGCACGCGGCCCCACGGCGTGTCCGGCGCGCCGTTAGCGAATTCGATCAGGTCGAGCGCGTCACGGACTACCAGGTCGAGGCTGTCGAGCGGCAGGCACTCCAGCGGTTTGCGGAACTGGCAGGTCATACCCGCCGCCAAGATCGGCAGCGGCTCGGCACCGAGATCCTCGGCCATTTGAAAGTACTCGTAGTAACCCAGGCCGTGGCTCTGCCAATACCCCCAGCGGTTGTGGTTCAGCGCGCGGCGTTCCAGCGGTCCGACCGTGCGTTTCCAGTGGTAAAGCGTCTCGAAGTTATACCCTTCCACCACGCAGCCGCCGGGAAAGCGCAGCGTCGCGGGTTTCATCTCCGCCAGCATCTCCATCAGGTCTTTGCGGAGCCCGTTCTTGCGGCCCTTGTAGGTGTCTTGCGGGAAGAGTGAGACCAGATCGAGATCCACGGTTCCGTGCGCGTCGAGCAGCACCGCGAGCCGCGCGTTCGTCACTGTCGCGGTCGGCGCGAAGAGCGCCTCGTAACGTGCCCAAGGCGCAGGTGGCGGCGGGTCCAGCGGCGAGACGGCCTGTCCGTCTGGGCACGCTGTCTTCCAGGCCTCTTTCACGATGCGGAACGCGGCCAGCGGCTGCCGTTGTGCATCTTCCAGCCGCACGGTGAGCCCGCCCGCATAGCCGGCGTGACGGCGCGCGTAGAAGGAGAGCGCGTACGTTTTGCCCTGCTGCACCGCCATGCCGCCGAAACCGTCATTGGCCACGCCCGCGCCTTCTCCCGGCGCATAACACTCGACGCGCAGATACTGGAAGGTGTTGGGATGCACCGGATCGGCCCCTTGCAGCGAGATCCTCCCCATCGCCGCGCCGCGCCACTCTCGCGTCCATCCGTCCGGCTCCTGCGTGCGCCAGTCGAATCCCCGGTTCGCGATCAGTTCCGGATAGAGTCCGCCGTCGGCCGCATCATTGATGTCCTCGAAAAAGATGCCGTAGAGTGTCCGCGGGATCGCGTGACCCGGACGGTCCGCGCGCACGGTCACGGCCAGCGGCTCTTGCTGCGCACGGACTCCTGCTGCCGCAACCACAAACATAACGAAGCCGATTCGCACCGTTCTCATTCTATGCCTCCCTCCGTTGCCGATTGCCCATTGCCCATTGCCCATTGCCCATTACCTACGGCCCATTGCCCCTCACCGCAACCACGTCCAGAAATACGCATAGGCGGTGAGCACCAGGCCCACCACGACGCACGACGCGATCACATCCACCCGATTCCAGCTCGCCCGGTTTTCGCGGCGGTACGCCGTGTCGAGCGTGCTGAAGCAAAGCCCGCTGATCGCGGCGGGGTCGGGCGCGGGCGCGGTCAGCGAAGCCGCCACCACCACCGCCACGCTGACGGCCAGCAACAGTCCCGAAAAATAAAAGTCCTGGAACGTCGCGATCCGCGTCAACAACGCCGCAGGATCACCCGTCCGGCAGAGCGCGTTGACGGTGAGTTTGGACATGCCGATCACGAAGCCCGCCGAAAGGCCCCAGACCGCGCCGCGCAGATTGCAGCGCTTCCAGCACAGGCCGAGCAGAAAGACCGCGACGATCGGCGGCGCGAGAAAGCTCTGCACCGATTGAATGTACTGGTACAGGCCGCCGCCGGAAACCGCTTTCATGATCGGCAGCCAGACCAGGCCCAACGTCGTCATCACGACCGTGGTCAACCGCCCGACGTGCACCAGCCACTTCTCCGAAACGCCGACATGCAGCTTCTTGTAGACGTCGACCGTGAAGAGCGTCGCCACCGAGTTGAAGAGGCTCGCGAGCGAACTCATCAGCGCGGCCACAAGCCCCGCCACGACCAGGCCGCGGAAACCGGCCGGCAGCAGCGCGGTCACCAGCGTCGGGAAAACTTTATCGCCATCGACGGCCCCCGCCGAGTCGAGTGGAATCTGAATGATGCCGTGCTGGTGCAGGGCATATCCCAGCATGCCGGGTATCAGGAAGATAAAAACCGGCGTGAGCTTGAGAAAACCGCCCCACAGTGCGCCGCGGCGGGCGTGTGTCAGGTTGCGCGCCGAAAGCGTGCGCTGGATAATGAACTGATCCGTGCACCAATACCAGACACCGACCGTCACCGATGCGACCACCACGCCCAGCCACGGCAGCGTCGGATGCGAAAGCGGGTGCCAGAGCGAGAAGGCGTCAACCACGGCGGGGGAGTCTTTGAGCGTCGCCTTCAGCACCCCCCACCCGTCCAGCACGCCCCCTTGCGGGAGCGTGCCCCCCAGTTTGGTGAGCGCGAAAAATGTCACGGAGAGCGAGCCCGTCAGAATGATGCCGGTCTGCACGAGGTCGGTATAGACCACCGCCAGCAGCCCCCCGAACGACGCGTAAACGCCGGCCAGCGTCACCGTCGTGAACGCCCCGATCCAGAACGAGCTGACCGTATGGCCCGCGATGTTCAGCGACAGCTCAGGCAACATCACCTCGAAGAAGAGCGCGCCGGCGAAGACCGTCACCGAGATCTTGGTCAGCACGTACGCGGCCAGCGACACGAGCGAGAGAATCCAGCGCGCGCGCGCGCCGAAGCGCCGCTCCAAAAACTCCGGCATGGTCTGCACGCCGGACGTGTAGTAGAAGGGCAGGAAGACCCAGGCCATCAGCACCAGCACCCAAGCATGAAACTCCCAGTGCGCCATGCTGAGCCCGGTCCGCGCGCCCTGCCCCGCCAGACCGATCACGTGCTCCGAACCGATGTTCGCAGCGAAAATCGACGCGCCGATCGCCAGCCAGCCCACGCTGCGTCCGCCGAGGAAGAAATCCTCGGATGTGTCCTGCCTGCGCCGGGTCAAGACCACGACGGCCGCCAGCACGGCAAAGTAACCCAGAATCACAAGCCAATCCAACGGAGCCATGATGGTCATAAGGTGCTCTTCCCCTTGGTGAGATTCATTTACGGGGACACTTTAACGCCAGACCGTCAGACGTCTCAATTGCATTTCCTGCAAACCCGATTGTAATTATGGCACTCCGCGATGATTTCGTGCGCGGCGTCCGAGCCTCCGCGGGCCGCGCCGTAGCCGCTCTTTTTGAACGTGTCGCAATAGACCAGCCAGCGATCGAAGTGTAGGACTAAGCGTAAACGATGAAGTGTTTGGCCGCCTGATCCAACGGCTTTTTCTGGCAAAACTGAATCGCACCTGCGGGGTGGGCGGGGTGGCTAATCGCACGCTTGACCTCACACTTAACACTTAGTCGTTTACACGTAATCGGATACACTTACCGGAAATGGCGGTGCCGGTAGGCGGCGGGCGGCAGACCGAACTCGCCGCAAAAGAGGCGGTTGAAGTACTGCGGGGAGGAGAAGCCCGCGAGCCGGGCGACCTCTGAGGCAGGGTAGTCGGTTTCCGACAGAAGCCGGCAGGCCTCGCGCATGCGCAATCGCGCGATCTCTTGATGGACCGTATGGCCGATCGCGTGGACAAACGCCCGTTCCACTTGCGTATGCGAACGGCCCACATGCCGGATCACCTCTTCCGCGTTGACGCCTGCAGGGATCTCTTTGCGGATGAAGCGCAACGCATCGGCCAGCCACTGCGGCTCGACGGGGTCGGTCGCAGTCGAGGCGCGCTCCACGATGCGCGAAGGCGCGATCAGCGCGCGCCGTACCGCGCGGCCCGCGCGCGTCAGCCGCTCATGCAGCATCGCGGCGCCGGTCCAGCCGATCTGATGCGCATCCGGATCGACGCTCGTCAGCATGGGATACGCGAACCCGCAGAGAATGCGGTCATTGTCCACGCCCATCACCGCCACATCGCGCGGAACATCCAGCCCGAGTTCTTTGCAGACCGAGATCACCTGATAGGCGCGGATGTCGTGACAGCAGAGGATCGCAGTCGGCAAGGGCAGCGTCTTCAGCCAGCGCGCCAGACGCCTGCTGTCCGGCGGGTCGCCGTATGCCTCCGCCTGCAGGATCAGCTTGCCGAGGAAGTCCGGCTTGAAGCGGGTCGCTTCATAGATCGAACACGCGAACCCTGCCTGTTCGGCCGTCTCTTTGAACGCCGCGCCGCGCAGATTGGAGAAGGGCGCGGAGTGGTAGCCGCAGAAGGCGAAATGGCGGAAGCGGCGCTCGATGAACCATGCGGCGGCCATCCGTCCGATCGCCCCGTGATCCGCGTCGACCGTCGCGATCCGGGGATACTCGCGCCAGCGGTAGAGGTCCACCACCGGGACGCCCAGTTTAGACAACGCGCCGGCCATCTCGTCATCCGGAATGCGCGCGATCACGCCGTCCACTTTGCCCGCGATCCCGGCGATGTCTTTCTTCCACGACTCGCCGCCGCCTTTGAACATCCAGTTCCCGTTGCTCTGCGCAAAATCGGCAATCCCCTCGCAGAGCCCCCTGCCGTACCCGCGCGAGGTCTCGACAAACACAGCCACCCTGTAGGATTGCTGCGTCATCACCCCTGCTTGTCAACGTGGAACACGCGCCGCGCCTTGCCGTCGCTGCGGGGCAGCGTGCCGGGCTTGAAGACGTCGCCTTTGGGACTGAACCCGAGCCGCTCCTTCAACTGCTTCTCGACCATGTAACCCGTCACGCCCTCCTGCGCCTCGACGTTGATGCGCACGTCGGTCACGCCGTGGTCGTTCTCCAGGATGATTTGGTATTCGGGCAGCACGCCGGGAATCTCCATCAAGGCCTGCTCCACCTGTTTCGGGAAGAAGTTCACGCCCTTGACGATCAGCATGTCGTCGCAGCGCCCCACGATACGGTCGATGCGCAGGCTGGTGCGGCCGCAGGCGCAGCGCTCGCGGCTCACCACGCGCGTCAGATCGCGCGTGCGGTAACGGATCACGGGGATCGCCTCGCGCGTCAGCGACGTGAAGATCACCTCGCCCACCGCGCCGTCCGGCAGCGGCGCGCCGGTCACGGGGTCCACGATCTCGGTGAGGTACTGATCCTCCCACACGTGGATGCCGCAGCGCGCCTCGCAATCCATGCCGGTCGTGCCCACGCCGCCGGTCTCGGTCATGCCGTAGATATCGAACGCCTTGATGCCGAGGCGCGCCTCGACCCGGTTGCGCATCTCGTCGGAGAACGACTCCGCGCCGAAGATGCCGATCTTGAGGTCGGGCAGTTCCCAGCCCTTCTCGTCGAGCATCTCGATGATCCGCGCCGAATACGAGACCACCGCGCCCATGCCCTTGACCTTGAAATCGCGCATCAGCATGATCTGCCGCGCGGTGTTGCCGGAACTGGCCGGCACGGTGAAGAGCCCCGCCCGCCGCGCGCCGTGGTAAAAGCCGAAGCCGCCGTTGAAGAGCCCGAAGGTCGGCATGATCTGAATCACGTCGCCGGGCTGCAGGCCGGCCATGATCTGGCAGCGCGCCATGCACTCCGCCCACTGCGCCAGATCCGCCTCGGTATAGGCCATCACCACCGGCGTGCCGGTCGAGCCGGAACTCATGTGCATCTCGCGGATCGACCCGCGCGGCATGCAGAGCATGTTGAGCGGATACTGGTCGCGGAAATCATCCTTGGTCAGGAATGGCAGCTCCTGAATATCCTCAAGCTCGCGGATGTCCCCCGGCTCGACACTGACCTCGGCCAGCTTACGACGGTAGAACTCGTTGTTCGCCCACACATGCTTGACCGTCCACTGGAGGCCCTTCAACTGCACCGCCGCCAGCTCGTCGCGGCTCAGGGTCTCCGCGCGCTCGTTCCAATACCGGAGTCTGTTCATGCTCAATCCTCGGATCCTGCCGGCTGTGCCGGCCTCTGCGTGTTACGATGAATAGAAACCACTCTAGCGTTTTGCCCCCACCTCCGGCAACCTCAATCTACACTCCATGGCCTGCCGTGGAGATATCGACGACGCGGTCACAGGTAGACGATCTGCTTGTCCGGGTCGGCCTCGTGGAGGATACAGGCAAGCATACCGTCTGGATTCAGGTGACCGACTACCGCACGGTCGCAGTGCGCGAGCACGTACTGGTTACACCAGGCAGCGCGGCGGGCACTGGGCGCCTCAACAGCGGTCTCGAAGGGAGATAGCAATAACAACCGGCCCTCTTCAATAGCAACACGGCATGCCGTGTTGCCCTGGAGGATGTCGAGGCCAGCGGGCACCACCCAAATCATGGGGCGTTTGTGGGTCAGACCGGCTCGGAACACGGCGCGCTCCATAGGCGAGAGGAAGCCGGACATGACCGCCTCACCAGACTTGAGCGGCAAACTGCCATGTAAAGAGGCCTCACCACGCGAAGCCAGAAACCCCACCTTGGGCATATTCAAAAGCGCCTTATTGCCCAGGCATATAGGCTCGACACCTTGCGCGACGACCGCGTAATTCTCGGGGTTGTCGCGGATGTACGCGCGGATGTTGGCGCGGGCTGCCTCATCACGCGCCCGGACTTCGTAGAAACGGCTTTGCCATACGCTTTGGCCCAGAGCCTTCGACACAGCGGCCTTGTATGACCGAACGATGGTCGGCACCGAACCTGCCACCGGCTTGCCAAACGCTTCACGGCGTGCCGTGTAGCCTCTGATGTCCCAGTCTGCGGTCGTGAGTTGAAGAAGACCATGCACATGGTTGGGCATGATGACATACTCGTCCACGACGGCGCGCGGGAAATGCGCCGGGATTTCGCGCAAGAAGGCGTCAGCGTGCCGGCCCGCGTCGTTCAGGTGCATTCGCCCGTTGACGATGGTCCCGAACACCGACCGCATGTTCTGCGTGCAAAGCGTCAGGAAATACCAGCCCGGACTGGTAAAGTCCCAGCCCTGCATTCTCAGATGCTTCTTCTGTGGAGCCACGGCATGCCGCAAGGGTGTCGATGGCGCCACGGCATGCCGCAAGGGTGTCGATGGCGCCACGGCATGCCGCAAGGGTGTCGATGGCGCCACGGCATGCCGCAAGGGTGTCGATGGCGCCACGGCATGCCGCAAGGGTGTCGATGGCGCCACGGCATGCCGTGGTGTTATGGATGACGAGTCTCTCATGTTCCGAGCACGGCCCGCAGGAAGCGGCCGGTGTGCGAGTCGGGGCAGGCGGCGACCGCCTCGGGCGTGCCGGTGACGACCAGCCGCCCGCCCTCGTCGCCGCCGCCGGGGCCAAGGTCGATGACGACATCGGCGCACTTGATGATGTCGAGGTTGTGCTCGATCACCACGACGGTGTTGCCGGACTCGCGCAGGCGCAGCAGCAGGTCGAGCAGCTTGTGCACGTCCGCGAAGTGCAGGCCAGTGGTCGGCTCGTCCAGCAGGTAGAGCGTCTTGCCGGTCGCGCGCTTGGACAGCTCGGCCGACAGCTTGATGCGCTGCGCCTCGCCGCCCGACAGCGTGGTCGAGGACTGGCCGAGATGCACGTAGCCGAGGCCGACCTCCGAGAGCGTGCGCAGCTTGTTGGCGATCTGCGGCACCGGCGCGAAGAACTCCAGCGCGTCCTCCACCGTCAGGTCCAGCACCTCGGCGATCGTCTTGCCGCCGTACCGGATCTCGAGCGTCTCTTTGTTGTAGCGCAGGCCGCCGCACTGTTCGCACGGCACGTAGATGTCCGGCAGGAAGTGCATCTCCAGACAGCGCATGCCGTCGCCCTTGCACACCTCGCAGCGCCCGCCCTTGACGTTGAAGCTGAAGCGCCCCGGCCCGTAGCCGCGCACCTTCGCGGCGGGCGTGGCCGCGAACAATTCGCGGATCGGCGTGAAGGCGCCGGTATAGGTGACGGGATTGCTGCGCGGCGTGCGCCCGATCGGGCTCTGGTCGATCTCGATGACCTTGTCGAGCAGTTCGATGCCGGTGATTTTCTTAAAAGCGCCGGGCCGCTCCTTGGAGCCGTAGAAGTGGCGGAACAGATGGTTCTTGAGGATGTCGCTCACCAGCGTGGACTTGCCCGAGCCGGACACGCCGGTCACGCAGACCAGACAGCCGAGCGGGATCTGGACATCGATGTTCTTGAGGTTGTTTTCGGAAGCACCCGTGATTTTAAGGCGCGCCTTGCCCGGTTTGACGCGCGCCGCGGGCACCTCGATGCGCGTCCGCCCCGACAGATAGGCCGCCGTCTGCGAACGCCCGCACGCCAGCAGCCCCGCCAGCGCGCCCTGATACACCACTTCGCCGCCCTGGCGCCCGGCGCCGGGCCCCATGTCCACGATGTAGTCCGCCGAGCGGATCATCTCTTCGTCATGCTCGACGATCACCACGGTGTTGCCGCGCCGCTGGAGCTGGTGCAGCATGTCGATCAGCCGCTCGTTGTCGCGCGGGTGCAGGCCGATGGTCGGCTCGTCCAGCACATAGAGCACGCCGACCAGACCGGAGCCGATCTGCGTCGCCAGTCGGATGCGCTGCATCTCGCCGCCCGAGAGGGTCGAACTTTCGCGGTCGAGCGAGAGGTAATCGAGCCCCACGTCGTGCAGAAACTTCAGGCGCCGGCGGATCTCTTTCAGCACCTCTGCCACGGCCGCCGCATCGGCGGGGGGCAGCGCGAGCGCGTCGAAAAAGGCCACGCCCTGCTTGACCGTCATGGCCATGACCGCCACGATCGAACGCCCCGCCACGGTGCAGGCGCGCGCCTCCGGCCGCAGCCGCGCGCCGCGGCAGTCAGGGCAGAGCTGCCGGCTCATGTACTGCCGCAGCTTCTCGCGCACCTCGTCGAACTCCGACTCGCTGTAACGCCGCGTCAGGCTCGGCAGCACGCCTTCATAGGGCTTCTCGGTCTTGCGCCACGCGCCGCGCATCCAGAAGCGCAACGTGACCGGCTCGTCGCCGGAGCCGTGCAGCAGCACCTGGCGGAACGCCTCCGGCAGTTCGCTGTAGGGCGTGTCCATGTCGATCCCGTATGCCGCGGCCACCGCCTTGAGCAGGTGCTTGTAGTACACCACCATGCGGAAGCCGCCGTGCCGCCAGGCGTGGATCGCGCCCTCGGCCAACGACAGCGATTTGTCCGGCACCACGAGGTCCTCGTCAAAGACCAACTGCGCGCCGAGGCCCGCGCAGGTCGGGCAGGCGCCGAACGGGCTGTTGAAGGAGAACGCGCGCGGCTTCAGCTCTTCAAAACTGAGCGCGCAGTCCGGGCAGGCGTTCTTTTCCGAAAAGAGTTCTTCGCGCGCGTCGCCCTCCCCGGGCATGCTCTGCACGCGGACCAGGCCCTCGCCCTGCTTGAGCGCCAGTTCGACCGAATCGGTCAGGCGCCGCCGCACACCCTCCCCGACGACCAGCCGGTCCACGACCGCCTCGAGGGTGTGCGCTTTGTTTTTGTCGAGGCGCGGCACATCCTCGAGCGCCAGCATCTCGCCGTCCACGCGCACGCGCACAAATCCCTGGCGGCGGACGGATTCAAACACCTCTTCATGGCGACCTTTGCGGCCGCGTACCAGCGGCGCGAGCACCACCAGTCGGGTGCCGGCCGGCTGCGCCAGCAGATGATCGACGATCTGCTCCGCGCTCTGCCGCTGCACCGGCTTGCCGCAGCTCGGGCAGTGCGCGCGGCCGACGCTGCCGTAGAGCAGGCGCAGGTAGTCGTGAATCTCGGTCACGGTCGCCACGATCGAGCGCGGATTCCCGCCCGAGGTGCGCTGCTCGATCGAGATCGCGGGCGAGAGCCCTTCGATGTGGTCGACCTCCGGCTTCTGCATCTGGTCGAGAAACTGCCGCGCGTAGGCGGAGAGGCTCTCGACATAGCGCCGCTGGCCTTCGGCGTAGAGGGTGTCGAACGCGAGCGACGACTTGCCGGAGCCGCTCAGGCCGGTCACCACGGTCAGCGAATCTCGCGGGATACGCACATCCACGTTTTTCAGGTTGTGCTGCCGCGCGCCAGAGATGATGATGTCAGACATTTTCAGTTTACGGCACTTCACGGAACAGGTTGCAGCACGACGAAACCGGGCAGCCCGCGGATGCCGAAGGCGTCGAGCATCTCCTTGGCCGGGCTCCGCTCCGGCCGCTCGGCCTGCACCTTGACCACGACGTAGCGCGCGAGCCGCTGTTTGACCCGCTCTTCCTGGAAGGTGGTCTTCTCCATGACCGCGCAGTTCTTGCACCAGGTGGCCCAGAAATCGACAAAGAGCGGCTTGCCTTCGCGCCGCGCCTGCTCGACCTTGGCCTCCCACGCCGCCCGGTCGCCCGCCGCGATCGAGCCGTCGCGCGCCGCCTGCGCGGCCGGCATGAAACCGACCGCCGCCAGATAAAAGTAGTAGGCCGCCAGCAGCGCCAGCAGCACGCCGAACGCCTGTTTCACGCGTACCATCCACATGCCGGGGCTGGGCAGCACCGAGAGGCCCGCGCCGGCGAAGGGCCAGGGCAGCGCCATGCCGAGGCCCAGCACGAACGGCAGGAACTGTGCGCCGCGCGCGCCGCCGGCATAGAGCGAGCCGGCCAGCAGCAGCACGGCCAGCACCACCGGCGCGACGCACGCGCCGGCCAGCAGCGCCGAGAGGGCTCCGGCCGAGAAGGCCGCCAGCGCGCCCTGCCGCGCGCCGCCGCTGGTCTTCGGCGTCACGAAACGCGCGAAATCGATCACAAACACATCAAAGAGCGCCAGCGTCAGCGCCGCGAAGACCAGGCCAATCGTGAGGCTGAACCAGGGCGACGCCTGCAGCGCGCCGAAAAAGAGCCCGCTGCGCAGGATGACCCAGCCCAAACCGCCATAGACCAGCACGATGCCCGCGCCATAGGCCGCGCCGAGCCCGAAGCCGCGGCCGCGCGTGCCGGCACCGGCGCCGAGGATCGCCAGGTTGATCGGGATCATCGGCAGCACGCAGGGCGTGAGGTTAAGCAGCACGCCGCCGAGCAGCACCAGCAGCAGCGTCAGAAACAGGCCGTGCGCGTGAAAGAAGGCGACCGGATCGCTCAGGAAACCGGCCAATCCCGCGCGCGACGCGCCGGCAGCGGGCTCCCGGCCGTCGGCCTGGTCCAGAAACGCGAGGAAATCGCCGGCCTTCATATAGCCGCCGCCCGCGGTCATCGCGAACCCGCCCGTCCACGCGCCGGCCGTTTCCGCCACAAGCGGGGCACCGGAAGCCGCCGCGGGCGCCGCGACAAAGCGGCCGGACGCCGCGTCGTAACGGAAGGCATGCTCCTCCGGCATGAAGCACACCGCATCGTCGCAGCCCTGGTAGGCGACCGTCAGCGCGGTGCCGTCGCGCAGCGGCGCGACGCGCCAGAGCGATTCGAAGGTACGCGCATAGACACCGACCTGCTGTGAGGGGTTGACCGGATCGGGCTTCTGCTCGGGGGCCGGCACGTTCAGAGGTGCGGCCGAGACCTTGAACGTTTCGGCGTAAATCAAGTGGTTGGACGGCACGCTCAGCGTGATCCGCACCTCAGCCTGTTCGTCCGCGAGCGCCAGGCGTTCGACTTTCAGACCGAACGGCGATTGCGCGTGCGCGGCGGCGGCGGCGGCCGCGCACACCCACAGCGCGACTCCGCAATGGATGCGGCGGGACCAACCAATCAGGGCGTGCGGATTCATCGGGACCTCCTTTATGCGTGTTGCGCGACTTCCGCCAGCGCGCGGCCGGCGGCGCGGCAGGCTTCCAGCGTTACGGCATCCGGCGCGAAGCGGCAGGCGAGCGGCTCGCGCACCGGTTTCATCTGCATGGCCTCCAGATAGCGCGCGGCCTCTTCGGAGCCTTTCGCGGCCCAGCCGTGAGAGCCGAACGCGAAGCCCGCCTTGCCCAGCGGCTTGAGCCCGCGCAGATAGGTCAGCGTCGCGGCCATGCGCGGCATGATCCCCATGTTGAGCGTGGCCGACCCCGCCGCGAACGCCGCGCAGTCCATCACCTCGGTGACGATCTGCGTGTCATGCGTAGCGTCCACATTGATGAGCTTGACCTCGACCGGCAATTCTTGGGCACCCGCCGCCACGGCCTCGGCCATCACTCGCGTGCTGCCCCACATGCTGCAGTAGGCGACCACGACCTTGCGGGCGGGCTTGCAGACCATCCACGCCTGATACGCGGCGAGGATCGTGTCAAAGTGGCTGCGCCAGATCACGCCGTGGCTCGGGGCCACCATCTTGAGCGTCAGGCCGCCCAAGCGCGCGAGGGCCGTGGCCACCGGCCGGCCGTAGGGCAGCACGATGTTGGCGTAGTAGGTCTTTGCCTCCTGCATCACCTCGCACAGATCCGACTCATCGTCAAAGCGGAACCCCGACGCGTAATGCTGGCCAAAGGCGTCCATCGAGAAGAGGATGCCCTCCTCGACCAGATAGGTGACCATCGACTCGGGCCAATGAACCATCGGCGTGTCGAAGAACTGGAGCGTCCGGCTGCCCAGAGAGAGCGTTTCGGTGTCCGCGACCACCTGAACCTTCCAGTCGCGGGTGTCATAATGGCGGGCCAGCGCGTCCTTGCACTTGGCGTTGCAAAGCAGCGTCGCGCTGGGGCAGGCGCGCATCACGGACGGCAGGCCGCCCGAGTGGTCCGGCTCGGCATGGTTGCAGACGATGTAATCGACCTTCTCCAGCGGCACGTGCGACTGGATCTGCTGCAGCAGTTCCGCGACATACGGCGCCTTGACCGCATCGATCAGCGCCGTTTTTTCGTCTACGACCAGATAGGCGTTGTAGGTCGAGCCCCGCCCGGTCTTATACCCGTGAAAATCGCGCACCGCCCAGTCGATCATCCCGGTCCAAAAAACGTTGTCAGCAAGTTTCGTATTCATGTGGCGTCTCTCCCGATCAAAAAAATGGAGCCTTCAGGATAACTTTTTGAGGCTGCGGATGCCACCTCAAAAAGGCTTCAGCGCGGCAGGTCGCGGCAGACAGCCTCGACCGCCGACACGTCGGGCCGGAACCGCAGCAAGGCGACCGGCACCTCGCGGATCACCGTTTCCAGCGTCTGGATCAGGGGATCAAAGAACGCCTGATCCATCCACGGCACCAGTGCCACATCCAGCAGCCGCAGCACCGCCTCGCGGGTGGTCAGGGGCAGGATCTCCTGCGCGGAGCCATGCTCAATGAAGTAGATCTTTTTCAGCGGGGCCGACTCCTTCGCGACAAAGCCGCCCGAACTGGGCCACGGCGAGCCGTACACCCTGAACCCGCCCCCGTCGCGTCGAAGAAGCGGACGCTCATCCGTCAGGACCGTCCGGCCACACTGGTGGAACAACCGCGAAATCGTGCTCTTACCCCGGCCAGACGGCCCCGTGCAGATAATGCCCGAGCCGTCAATCACCTGCGCCGAACCGTGCAGAACCAGACCGCCGAGCGGCAGCAGGCGCAGCACCAGCGCCAGAATAGCCACGATGCCGAAGGTCCCGTACGCCTCATTGCGATACATCTCCGTAAAGGCGGTGGGATGCCACTCGAACCGGAGATGCTCAAACGGCGCACGGCCCGTCATCCGCCACATGACTTCACCGGTCGGATTGGCGCCCATGAGGCAGGCCTCGCCGTCCCGCTGCTCGAAATGCCACGCGCCGCGGGCGCGCGCCCGACAGAGTTCAGGGTTTTCGCCGCTGCACGCAACGGTGCAACGCACGTCGGCAGGCAATGCGGTATCCGCGAGAAAAGGGAGATAATGGGGGTTGAAATCGTCCGCTGTCAGGCACGTAAATATAAAACGCACGCCTGCCAGATCACAGGTAAACGGGTTTTGCGGCATGAGTGCAATTCAGCATTCGCCCGGCTCGAAGCACTTATTTCACATTGCCGGAATTGATGCCGAGCGTCCCGATCTGCTCAGCCTTGAAGGTGCCGCCCACGCCGAGCTTCACCTCGCTGGCATCCGCCACCTCAAACCGTTTTTTCGATGTCTTCGCGAAAGCGTCAGATTTGGCCATGTTCCACCTCTTTTAAAGAATCTAAACCGGAGTTTACGCGGAATCCGTGCCGCCTGTCAACCCCTGATTGAGAAATTCGCAAGATCGACAAATAAGGCCCTGAAACGGTATAGTGACTGATTTATGGGGGGTGGTGTGATCAGGCTTGGGCTGTGCTGCAAATTTCATCGCGAACCGATCGCGTTCAAGACCACGACGGCCGCCGCGCTGGCCCGCCTGCCGCGCGCGCGGCAGCTTGACAAACTGGCGGCGCTGGCGCTGGCCAACGCCGACGCCCTGCAGCGCGCGCTGGCCTACTGTGCCGATCACGGGATCGGCGCGTTCCGCGTCAACAGCCAGATCCTGCCCGTCAAAACCCACCCGCAACAGGGGTATGCGGTCGGCGACCTGCCGGAGAGCGGGGCCATTGTGGCGGCTTTCGAGGCGTGCGGACGCTTCGCGCGCCGGCATGGCCTGCGGCTGACCTTCCACCCGGACCAGTTCATCCTGTTGAGCGCGCCCGACCCCGAAATCGTACGCAGGTCGGTCCTGGACCTGATCTACCAGACGGAGGTCGCCGACTGGATCTGTGCCGACGTGATCAACATCCATGCGGGCGGCGGGTACGGCGACAAACCGGCCGCGCTGGCGCGGCTCGCGGCCGCCTTGGCGTCGCTTCCCGTCGCCGTGCGCGCGCGGCTGACGCTGGAGAACGACGACCGCATCTACACGCCGGCCGACCTGCTGCCTTTCTGCGAGACGACCGGGACCCCGTTCGTTTACGACGTCCACCACCACCGCTGCCTGCCGGACGGGCTCACTGTGTCGGCCGTCACGGCGCGCGCACGAGCAACGTGGGACCGCGAGCCGCTCCTGCACGTCTCCTCCCCCAAAGAGGGCTACGGCAGCCGCCGGCCCGGTCCGCACCACGACTTCATCGACCCGGATGATTTTCCTGAAGAGTGGCGCGCGCTGGATGCGACGGTCGAGGTTGAGGCCAAGGCCAAGGAGGTTGCCATCGAACGTCTGCAGGCGGCGCTTGCCGCCCGCGGCGTGCCGCTCACAGCCCCAGGCTCTCGGCCACCCGCGTGAAATCGGCCGGCGGCGGCGCGCGGAAATCGAGCGCGACACCGCTCACCGGATGCGCGAACGCCAGGTGCGCCGCATGCAGCATCTGCCGGCGCGGCGGCTGCGGCAAGCGCCGGTCCGCCGCCGGCCGCCCGTACAGCGCGTCCCCGACCAGCGGGCATCCCAGCGCCTGCATGTGCACGCGGATCTGGTGCGTGCGTCCGGTCTCGATGCGACAACGCACCCAAGTGACGCCTTCCCCCAAGCGCCGCACCACCGTGTAGTGCGTGACCGCCTGCCGCCCGTTGGCGCGCACCACGGCCATGCGTTTGCGCTCCACCGGATGCCGGCCGATCAGCCCGCTCACGGTGCCCGTCTCGCGCGGCGGCGCGCCGTGCACAAGCGCCTCGTACTCCTTGGTGATGCCCCCGGTCTGAAACAGCCGCACCAGCCCGGCCATCGCCGCATCGTTCTTCGCGACAACCAGCAGCCCTGAGGTCTCTTTGTCCAGCCGGTGCACGATGCCCGGACGCTCCACGCCGCCGACCCCGCCGAGGTCGCGGCAATGGTGCAGCAGCGCGTTGACCAAGGTGCCGTCCGCATGCCCCGGCGCGGGATGCACCACCAGCCCGGCCGGCTTGTTGAGCACCAGCAGATCACGGTCCTCGTAAAGGATGTCGAGCGGGATCGCCTGCGGCTGCGGCACGGCCGGCTGCGGCGCGGGCACGTCGATCGCGAAGGCCTGTCCGGCCTTGACCGGCGCGTTGGCTTTGACCGGCCCGCCCGCACACGTCACCCGCCCCTCCTTGATCAACGCCTGAATGCGCGCGCGAGAGAGGCCGGCCGCCTGCGCGGCCAGCCAGGCATCAAGCCGGCCGGTCGCGCCTTCCGGCACCGTGAAGGACCAGACGGAACCGTTGTCGGTCTCCGCCTCGTCCCCCGCGTTATCCCAAAGATCTTCTTGCATGGGAGGTCACCCTGCCTCACGACTGCGGACGGAACGTCAACAGGAACCCGCCGTCCCGCGCCAGATCCAGCGCCACGCGCACATCCGGCGCCTGCGCCGCGAATGTCTCTTGAACAACCGCTCCGGCTTCGCCAGCGATCGGGTCGCGCAGGATCTCGACCGTATAATGCGGCGCGCGCCATTCGGCCGGTGTGCGCAGCCAGAGATCTTCAACGCGCACCGTCAGCGTCTTCGCCGCAGCGGTGATCCCGGCAACCCGCCACACCGCGCCCTGCCTGCGCGCGCCCACCGCGAACTCGCCGGGCTCGCCCCGCATCATCCAGAAGGCGTCGCAGGCGGCTTCGCGGTCGATCAGCGTCTCGAACGCCGCGCGGTACGCGGGCGTGAGCGCCGCGCCGAACGCGGGCGCCGGCAGCGCGTTCCGCGTAAACGGCACCGTGAGAAACAGATGGTCGCAGCCCTGCCGGCCGTCCGCAACGTTCAGCGCCGCGACAGACGCCAGCGCTGCGAACCGGCGCTCCGCCAGGTCGCCCGGCCGGTCAAAGAAAACCACATGCCGCTCCAGGCCGTGCCGCCAGAAAGCGACCCCTTTGCCGTCCGGCGTGAAAAGCACCTGCGGAAGAGGGCCAGCGATCAGAGGCCGGAGGTCAGAGGTCGGCCCGGCACCCGGATCATTGGGGGGCAGCCTTTGAGCGTTGAACATTGAACGTTGAGCGTTGGGCGTTGCCTCAGGCCCCAGCAGCACAGAGCCGACCGGGAAGCGCGTGACGCCGATGTCTTCGGCGTCCGGACGGCGTTTGCGCGGCTGACGGACGGCGCAGAACGCGCTCAGGTCCGTCACGCGCAGCGTGAGTTCCAACTCGCGGCCGTCGCGCGCCGCGAAGCGCGCGACCAGCGAGCGCCCCGGTCCGAGGCCGGTCTGCGGCCGGTGGCGGGAAACCTTCACCAAGCTCAGGCCGTAGCCGAGGGGCCCGTCCCCGGTCATCAGGCCGGCAGTCGACGTGTCCACCACGGCGCAGCCGTCAACCCACACGCGCCACACCGGACACGCGGGATAGACGGTCGATCCGATCCACACCGTCTCCACAGCCACTTCGGCGCGCACGCGACCGGCGGGCGAGAAGAGTGTTTGGGGCTCGGCCACGGCAGCGCCTTTCGTTTGATCCGCCGATGCTACAGCTTCAGGTTCGCGAAGGCGTCGCCAAGCGAACCGAGTCCGCCGCCGCCCTTGTTGCTCGCGAGCCAAGTCGAAACGTCGTCCTCCGCCTCGCCGCCGCCGCGCGTCTCCCATTTAACCGGCAGCGTGAGCGAGATGCGGTCGCCCTCGACCGACTTGACCACCACCTCGATCTTGCTTGACGGCGGGAACTGGCGCTCCAGTTTCGCGGCCGGATTGCCGCCCTTGGGGATGTCGGTCTCGCTGATGTGCAGCAGGCCGGTCTTCTCCTCCGAAAGGCGGACGAAGAGCCCGAAGGGCTGGATCGACTCGACGATGCCCTCGACCTTCGCGCCTTCGGCCAGTTCGCCGGGCTGCAGCGCTTTGACGCGCTCATCCACCGGCCGCAGGCTGAACCGGCGGCGCTCGAGGTCCACGCTGTCAACCTGCAGCAGCAGCTCCTGGCCTTCGGTCACGACTTCGCGTGCGGACATCAGACGCCGGCCGCCGCCCAGCTTGCCGATCGGAATCAGGCCCTCGACGCCGGGAATGAGCTGGGCGAACGCGCCGAAGCGCTCGAGTTTCGTGATCGTGCCCACAAAGGTCGTGCCTTGCGGGAAACGCGCCACCGCGTCGTTCCAGGGATCGCCCTGCGCGCCGCGCAGGCTGAGCGAGATGCGGTTGCGCGCCCAGTCCAAATCCTTGATCTGCACGTCGACCCGGTCGCCCGCCTTGACCACATCCTCAGGCTTCACGTCGCGGCCCCAGGCGATCTCCTTGAGCGGGATCAAGCCCTCCGCGCCGCCGAGTTCGACAAACACGCCGAACTCCACGATGCGCGTGACCGTGCCGGTGGCGACCATGCCGACATAGAGGTCGGCCACCAGTTCTTCGCGCTGCGCCTCGCGCTCTTTCTCCAGCAGGGCGCGGCGGCTGACGATCACGTTGGGGCCGCGTTCGTCGTCGCCGTATTCCGTGATCAGGAAGTTGAAAGTGTGACCGATATACTCGGCACCCTCCTGACGGAAGAGATTGATCTGCGAGAAGGGGCAGAAGGCGCGCTTGCCGGCGACCGTCACCTCATAGCCGCCGTTGATCTCCTTTTCGACGCGCCCTTCAACCGGCATCTGGCGCTGATAGGCGTCCGCCAGCGACCGGTCGACCACCTGCTTGGCATTGATGCTGCCGGAAAAGAGGAACGCGCCGTTCTGCATGCCGGCGAAAATCACCTCGACGGTGTCGCCGACCGCGCAGCGCAGCGTGCCGTCTTCAAGGGTCATGTCCGCGAGCGGGACCAGCCCCTCGCGCTTCGCGTTGACATCCAGCGTCACATACTGGTTGTTGATGTTGCTGACCGTCCCGCGCACCCGGTCCCCCGGGTTGAACCCCTTGTGATAGGTGCTCAACTGCGCACTCAACAACGACTCGAAATCCGCCATCGACACTTTTTTATCGCTCATCTTTTGCTCCAGAAAGAGGGATAGGATACGCCATTCGGCCGTAGACATGCAATCCGTAAGGTGGCGTCTTTTCCGCCTTGCCCGGCACCGCATTCCATGCCAAACTTACGCCTCGACGGTTATGATTCAACCAGAGGGAGATCGGGCAGTATGAACGTTTTGGCATATATCGGTTGTTACACGGATGAGAAAAAGACGGGCATCCATATCTTTGATGCCGACACAGAGAGCGGCGCGTTCCGTCCGGTCGGCTGTGTGGCAGGCATTGAAAACGCGATCTACCTCACCCTCAATAAGGCCCGGACACGCCTGTATGCCGGGCTCGGCCTGCCTGCGCTGGGCGCACCCGGCAAGAACGGCGCCGTGGCCGCTTATGCCATCCAAGGCGACACCCTGCTGCCGCTCAACCACAAGCCGATCGGCGTGACGCCGCCCTGCTACGTCGCGCTCGACCCCGCCGAGCGGGCCCTGGTCTTCGCCGAATACACGAATGCCGTCTCGGGTGTCTTCGAACTGGACGCCGACGGACGGCTCGCCGACACGCCGCCCGCGACCGTGACGCACACCGGCCGCGGACCGGACCCCAAACGCCAGGAAAAGGCGCACGCCCACTGCGCCGAAGTCTCGCCGGACGGACGGCACCTGTGCGTCTGCGATCTCGGCATCGACCGGGTCAAGGTGTACGATTTCCCTGCGCGCGCGGCGGGACTCAAAGAACGCCCCGCGCTCGCCATCGCCAGCGCCGGCGGCGCTGGCCCGCGCCACCTCCTCTTCCACCCGAACCGCAGGACCGCCTACCTGCTGCACGAACTGAACAACACGATCTCGTCGTTCCTCTACACCGGCGATGCCTTCGTCCACGTTCAGACGATCGCCATGCTGCCGCCTGACTTCACCGAATACAGCAAAGCCTCCGCCCTCAAGCTTTCGGCGGACGGACAACGCCTTTTCGGCTCAAACCGCGGCCACGACAGCATCGCGGCCTACGACATCGACCCCGAAACCGGCAAGATGTCCCTGCTGGCCATCTCCCGGCTGGCCGGCGCCTCGCCGCGCGATTTTGAATTCATGCCCGGCGAGAAGTTTGTGCTGCTCGGCCACGAAAACTCGAACGCGCTCATGTCTTACGCCTACGACCGGGCGACCGGGCGCTTTACGCCGGCCCACGGGCCGTTTGCGCTGTACCGCCCGGTCTATGTCAAATTCGGCACGCCTTGACTATCCGGGGCGACTGTGTTTCACTAGTCCGTCTGATTTCTCCTCCCGCCCGCACCTCTGTGACGGGCGCGGCCGGGGGTTTTGAACCGCGGCCTTTCTGTTGCGCCGCCGACAGATAAAAAGGAAGCTTACACGATGTTTAGCAAGAAAAAGAACCCTGACCCTGACGCCACAGCCAGCCCCGTGACGCCCGAGCCGGACGAGACGCCGGCGACGGAAGCCGCGGGCGGCGAAGCCGACACCGCCGCCCCTGCAGAGTCCTCGGACCGCGCCGCGCAGGCGGACGCGCCGGCCGAACCCACCGCCCCGGACGCGCAGGAACTGCTGCTCCTGAAAGACCGCTACGCGCGCCTGATGGCCGATTTCGACAACTATCGCAAGCGCCAACTCCGCGAACGCGAAGATTGGATCAAACGCGCCAACGAGGAGCTGCTCGGTGACCTGCTCCCGGTGATCGACCACCTCGAGCTGGCGCTGGCCCAGGCGACCGACCCCGCATCGCCGTTTGTCGTGGGTGTCAAGCTGGTCTACGACCAGTTTCTCGCCCTGCTCGACCGCCACGGCATGGTGCCGCTGGACGCGAAGGGCGAGCCCTTCGACCCCTCCTACCACGAAGCCCTCTCCCAAATGAATTCCGCCACGGTCCCGGCCAACATCGTCATGGACCAGTTCCGCCGCGGCTGGCTGCTCGGCGGACGCCTGCTGCGCCCCGCGCAGGTCATCGTCTCCGCCGGCGCGCCCGACCCCGTGATCGCCGACAACGAACCGTCTAACGTAACGGACTAACCCGAACCCGGACGCTCCCTTAGCCCCCCCTTCCGCTATATGGCTACCAAACGCGACTATTACGACGTGCTCGGCATCGGCAAAACCGCGAGCGCCGATGAGATAAAAAAGGCCTACCGCAAGCTGGCCATGCAGTACCACCCGGACCGCAATGCCGACAATAAAGAGGCGGCCGAAAAATTCAAAGAGGTGTGCGAAGCGTACGAAGTGCTGAGCGACACCGACAAGCGCCACCGCTACGATCAGTACGGGCACGCCGGCATGAAGTCGGCCTTCGGCCCCGGCGGGTTCGACTTCGGGCGCGATTTCTCACACATGCAGGATATCGACCTGCAAGACATCCTCGGCAGCTTCTTCGGCGGCGGTTTCGGCGACATCTTCGGCGGCGGAGGCGGCCGCAGCCGCCGTTCCCGCAACCCGGACGCCGCTCAACGCGGCGACGACCTGCGCTTTGACCTCGAGATTGACCTCGAGGAGGCGATCTTCGGCTCCGAACGCGAGGTGGACCTGAACATCAATGACGCCTGCCCGACCTGCCGCGGCACCGGTGCCGCCTCCGGGTCCGCGCGCGAGACCTGCCGCCAGTGCGGCGGACACGGCGTCGTGATCGTCGGCGGCGGCTTCATCCAGATGCGCCAGACCTGCCCGGTCTGTCACGGCGAAGGCACGATCATCCGCAACCCCTGCAAGAGCTGCGGCGGCGCCGGCCGCGTCAAAACCCCGCGCCACATCGCCCTGCGCATCCCCAAGGGGGTCGAAACCGGCTCGCGCCTGCGCCTCGCCGGCAAGGGCGAGAGCGGTCTGCGCGGTGGCGAAGCCGGCGACCTCTACGTGGTGCTGCACGTGCGCGACCACGAGCTGTTCCAGCGGCAGGATGACGATTTGGCGTGCACGGTCCATGTCTCCCCCCTGCTCGCCGCGCTGGGCGGGGAGATGGAAGTCCCCACGCCCGACGGCCACGCCCGCATCCGCCTCCCGGCCGGCACGCCCAACGGCAAGGT
>JAQUEX010000332.1 GCA_028684935.1 Kiritimatiellia bacterium
ACGGCGATCACCGCGCCGGTGCCCGGCAGGTTGACGTCGCGTTCGGTATTGGCGACCGGGCAATTCTTGCAGGGCGAGAGCGCCTCGGTCAGCGGATTGAGATTCTGTTCCAGCCACTTTTCCATAATGGTGTCCCAAAGCGGGCGGAACCCGCTATTAAAATGATTCTCACACAAAGGCACTAAGGGCACAAAGTTTTTTCATAACAGACCCTATTCCCCTTCGTGGACTTCGTGCCTTCGTGTGAGAAACAATTAACCACCGCGTCCGATGCGCACGATCACCTGTGACGCGCCCAGGTTTTTCCAGCCCAGCGTCAGCAGCGCTCGTTCGGCAAAGCCGCGGCCCTGGCAGATCAAGTCCAGGATGCGGATGTTGTCTTTGCGGCACAGCTCGCGAAAATCCTTGAGGGTGAAGAGATGGATGTTGGGCGTGTTGTACCACTCAAAGGGGAGCTGCTTGCCCTTGGGCATGCGCCCTTTCATGAGCAGTTCGCGGCGCACTTCGAGACAGGCGAAGTTCGGGAAGGAGATCACCGCCTCGCGCGCGACGCGCAGGATCTGCTGCAAGAGTTCGCGCGGGCGCTTGATCGTCTGCAGCGTTTCGCTGAGCACGACGATATCGAAGCTGTTGTCAGGGATCATGGCCAGACCGTCGTCGATGTCTTCCAGCAGGATGTCGCAGCCCAAACCGATCGCGGTGATGACCTGGTTGACGTCGATCTCGACGCCGTTGCCGCTGCAGTTCCGGCGCTGGCGCAGGATGTGGAGCAGCGAGCCGTTGCCGCAGCCGAGGTCCAGCACGCGGCTGCCCGGCGGGATCAGGTCGAGCACCTTCTGATAGTGGCGCAACTGCCATTGCCGGATCACGCCGCCCTCCGGCGCGTCGTCGCTGCGGGGCGCGTCGTCGGCCGCCGGCAGAAACGCGCTCACCACGCGCTTCAATTCTTCGATGTGGGTCAGGAAGGCATCGTGGCCCGCTGTGGCGTCGAGGTGGCAGTACGAGACCTGCTTCTTCTGGCGCACGAGCGCGGTCACGAGTTCTTCCGACTGCTCGGGCATGAAGAGCCAGTCACCGCTCAGCGAGACGATCAGCACGCGCGCGGCGATCTTCTCAAAAGCGGCGTCGAGGCTGCCGTAGCTCTCCTCGATGTCGTACTCGTCCATGGCCAGCGTGATGTGAAGATAGGAGTTGGCGTCGAAGCGCTGGATGAACTTCTCGCCCTGGTATTGCAGATAGCTCTCGACCTGGAAGAAGGTACCGAAGTTGCGGTCGATGGCGTTGCGGAAGTCGGGATCGGCGGTCAGCCACTCCGGTCGTTTGTCGCGGCCGAATTTGGCCTCCATGAGCTGCTGCGAAAGGTAGGTGATGTGGGCCAGCTTGCGCGCGCTGGAGAGACCCTTGCTGGGCAGGCTCTCGCGGTCGTAGTAGTCTCCGGCGTTCCAGTTGGGATCCGCGACGATCGCGTGACGGCCGACAATGTCGAAGGCGAGGGCCTGCGAGTTGAGGCTGGCAGCCGAGGCAACCACGATTCCTTTGTCGACCTCACCGGGATAGCGGATCAGCCATTCGAGCACCTGCATGCCGCCGAAGCTGCCGCCCATCACCGCCGCGAGCCGCGTGATGCCGAGCTGACGCAGGCAGAGGCGGTGCACCTCGACAATATCCCCCACCGTGACTTTGGGGAAGGAGGAGCCGTAGGGTTTGCCGGTTTCAGGATTGACCGAGGAGGGGCCTGTTGTGCCCTTGCATCCTCCAAGGATATTGGCGCAAACGACCTGATAGCGCCCGGTGTCGATGCCTTTGCCGGGGCCGATCATGCCTTCCCACCAACCCGAGGGGTCAGTCTCGCCCGGCCGCAGCCCGGCGACATGGGCGTCGCCGGTGAGCGCGTGGCAGATAAAGACCACGTTGTCGTTGTCGGCGGTGATCGCGCCGCAGCGCTCGACCGTGACTTCGATTTCAGGTAAAACACCGCCTTTCTCGAGCCGGAAGCCTCCGGGGGGGAGTTCCAGTTTGAGGGTTTGCGGTACGACCGTTCCTACCGTGAGTTCAGTGTGAGTGTCTTTGAGCATGCTCCTTTCGAAAACGAATCACTAAATTATCATGCGTCACAGGCTTGCGCCAGCGCAAACGTGACACTTCCGGCTTGTGTTGTCGGCAGGGCGCGCTACAATTCAGGCCGGTTTGTACGAAGATCATTCGGGAGGCGGAGCGTCAACTATGGCTGCGTCGATGGAGATTCAATGCACGGCCTGCGGTGCCCTCACGCTGGCTCGCAAAGAGCCGGTTTACGAGGGCTTTAAAAAGTGCGGCGAGGCGTATGTCTGCACCGGTTGCGGAGCGCGCTATGCCTCGGCTGAAGAGACGCCGTTCGTTCAGGCGGCGCACCGGCCGCGCGTTTTCACAGCGGCCGACAAGCCGCGCGCGCTGGAGATCTTCAGCGAAGATGAGCGCCGGCATTGCTGCGGCTGGTGCCGCCACTTCGTGGTCAACCCTTTCAGCCAGCGCTGCGGCCTGACGAACAGTGAGACGCAGGCGACCGACCTCTGCGTGCGCTTCGAGAAGCGGGACGAGCCAGACGCGTGAAGCCGCGCTAGCCCGCTCGGCCCTCAGCCTGCGCTGCCGCCTGCTCCGGCGATCTTTTCCAGCGTTCCGGTGGTGGAGCGCCCCGGCACGAGCGGGATAAAGCGGATGGCGCCGCCATAGGCCGCCACCGTTCTGGCTTCGGGGATCGGCTTGCCGTGCGGCGGCGCGTAATCCGCGCCTTTACAGTGCACCTCGGGTTTGAGCCGCGCCAGCGAGACCTCGGGCGTGGGCTCGCCGAACAGTACCACGGCGTCCACGCAGGCCAAGCCCGCAAGCAGTTCCGCCCGGTCGTCTTCGCTGTTGACCGGGCGCGCAGGCCCTTTGATGGCGCGCACGGAGGCATCGTTGTTGAGGCCGACCACCAGCACGTCGCCGCATGCCTTGCAGGCCTGCAGGTTGCGCAGGTGGCCGACGTGCAGCAGATCGAAACAGCCGTTGGTCCAAACCACGCGCCGCCCTTCGCGCCGCCATTGCGCGCGCAGAAGGTCCAGCTCGTCCCACGTTACCACGCGCCCCATATCACTCCGCCTGGCCGATCCATACGCGGCGGGAACTCTTGAGCGAATACCCGTTCACGCTCCGCTTCTCGACGTACGCGCCGTCGCCTACGTACGCGCCGCCGTCATGCGTCAGTACGCCGAGATACCGGCGCGTGGTGAAACGGCCGGTCGCCTCGTTCAGCACCTTGAAGGAGCCCGAGAAAAGGCCGGACCGCTTGACCGCCTTCAGCTTCACGACGGCCGGGTTGTCCGGTTCCGGCGCGATGGTCAGCGAACCGGAGGTTCCGGGGACCACGGGCGGCGCCCAGGCGAAAGGCTCGGCCGCGAACAGCGTGCCCGCGTAGGCGGCCTGCAGGTCGTTCAGCGA
>JAQUEX010000333.1 GCA_028684935.1 Kiritimatiellia bacterium
CCCGCCAGCCAGCGGCCAGTGCAACACTGGCCGCTGGCTGGCGGGGAGGATTAAGATTGCGGAAATCTGCGTAATCTGTGGACAGAAACTTGAAGTTACCGGCAAGCTGTCCGGCACCCGTGAAAAAGATGCGCAAGACTGGGGGCGCGGACGGCCCCGTCCGCGGGAAAGGCGGTCAGTACGGCGCGCCGGGCCCCCGGCGAGACGCCAACCGCGCGTCTGCCTGGCCTAAGGTTTCACATCGCGGACGGGGCCGTCCGCGCCCCCGGCTCTTCGTTCAAAGCACGCGCGCAACGCTGACGTTGGGAGTAGACATCGAAATCGAGATCGGGATCGCTATCGGGATCGAACATCTTTCGACCCCATCGCGAGAGGAGCCGCGCGGGACGGCTAAAATGGACGATCCCGATCCCGATCCCGATTTGGATGAGAGCAAGCTCCTGCCAGTCGCGGGACCGTACACGGTCACGGGAAGGCGATGAGGCCGTCGTGTACGTGTACGTGAACAGGTACGGGGACGAGGGGCCACAAAAACCATGCCGCAGTGCCGACTGCATGGCACTCACCGGGTGCATGTCACACCCGCAGTTCTGACGGCATGAGTCAAATTTAAGATGCGTCGGCCCTGCCCCGCGCACTTTCTTCACCCTTCCAGCGGAGCGTCAGATCCGCTATCATCCTGCCGAGTGCGCCCCGTCGGGGCGGGGAAGGAACTGGCGCTATGGGTTGCAACAAAGGGCAGGCCGACGCGGCCGACTGGATCTATACCGGCGCGACCGTATGGATCGGCGACGCTGAAGGCCGGGTTGCCTCCGCGCTGGCGGTCAAGGACGGCCGCGTGCTCGCGGCAGGCAGCGACGCCGAGGTGCTGCGCTTTGCCGGAAGGGGCACTGAAGTCGAGGATCTGCGCGGCGCGTTCGTGATGCCGGGATTCCTGGATTCGCACACGCATGCGCCCGGCACGGCTTTGCCGGACCTGTATGACGTTTCGCTCTATGCCTGCAAATCACCGGATGCCTGCCTGCGGGCGGTGCGGCGGTTTATCCGGGAGCATCCCGAGGCCGACGAGGTGCGCGGCGCAGGCTGGGACATCGCGGGCTTCACCGACAAAGAGTTGATCCACGGGCCGCGCAAGGCGCGCCTCGATGAGGTGTCGGCCAATCGGCCCATCATCCTGCGCTCCTATGACGGCCACTCGCTCTGGCTCAACAGCGCGGCCTTTGCCCGCTACGGCATCACGCCGCGCACGCCTGATCCAGCCGGCGGAGTGATCGAGCGCGATCCGCATACCGGCGCGCTGTGGGGCACGCTTAAAGAAGAGGCCGCCAAGCTGCTGCCGCCCAAGATTTATTCGGTACAGCAGACCGTGCGCGCGCTGAAGCTCTATCAGGCCCGCATGCACCGTTACGGCATCACCGGCATCGCCAGCATCCGCGGCGCGGGGCTCGGCGCTCCGGCCGAAGCCTTTCAGCGCATGGAACGCGAGGGCGATCTGGCGATGCGGGTCCGCTTCGCCCAGGAGATCGACCCCGAGCATCCGGTCGACGCACAGCTCGACGCGCTGCGCGACATCAAGGCGCGCTGCGACGGTCTGCGCTTCAAAGTCACGGGTGCCAAATTCTTTGCCGACGGCGTGGTCGAAGGGGGTACGGCCTTCCTGCACGCGCCATACGCGGCCAAGGTCGGCCGCGAAAGCGACGAGAACAACGCGGCGGTGTGGGGCCTGCGCGATTTGGCGGCGGCGTACGGCGCGGTGCAGCGCGCCGGATTTCAATCGGTCACGCACGCGATCGGCGACGCCGCGACGCGCCGCGTGCTCAACGCGCTGCGGCAGGCCGGCGCCGCGCGCTGGCGCGACGCGCGGCCGGCGATCACCCATCTGCAGGTGGTGCGGCCGCAGGACATCCGCCGCATGCGCCATCTCGGCGTGGTGGCTTCCGTCCAGCCCTTCTGGCACATGAAAGAGCCGCAGTGGTGGAGCCGGGTCGACGCCACCATGCTGGGCACGCGCCGGGCCACGCGCGAATACCCGCTGCGGCGGCTGTTCGACGAAGGCCTGACCGTGGCCGCCTCCTCGGACCATCCGATCACGGTACAGCCGGATCCGCTGGTCGCGATCGAAATCGGCGTGACGCGCAATCTGGCGGCCGCCGCGTGGTACGGCGTGGCCGACATCACCCGCGCGGACAGCAAACGGCATCTGCTCGGCAAGGGGCAGCGCGTCAGCGTCGAGCGCATGCTGGCCAGCTATACGCGGCACGGCGCGTTTCTGATGCGCTGCGAAAACGAATGCGGCACCTTGCTGCCGGGATATTCGGCCGACTTCATCGTGCTCGACCGCGACCCGCGCGCCGTGCCGCCGATCGAGATCGAGTCGTGCACGGTCTTACGGACCTATTTTTGCGGGCGCATGGTCTGGGACAGCGCCGACGGGACCTTTTAACGAAGCGTTGGCGTGAAACCAGAAACCAGGAACGCGAAACCAGAAACCTAAACCCCACCGGTCAATGAAACGGATGCGCTCGTCGTGCAGTCGTGCAGGATCGTGAAAAAACACGTGAAAAAACGCCATTGCCATTTTCAGCCAACGCGGGAATAATAGGTGAGAGTGTGATTGAAATCGTTTGAAAGGAATCGCAACATGGTCACCCGCCGTAGCCTTCTGAAACTCACGGGCAGCGCCGCCGCTGTTTCCGCCCTCTCGTCCTGCACCACCTCATCGGTCAGCGCCGCCACCCGTCGGCGCGCGCTCGGCGCCAACGACCGCATCCGCATCGGCGTCATCGGCTGCGGGGACCGCGGCCGCAACGCCCACATGAAGGGAATCTACCGGCACGTCAAAGAGACCAACTTCGAGATCGTCGCGCTCGCCGATCCGTGGCGTGTCGCGCGCGAAACCGCCAACGGCCTTGTGAAGGAGTGGTTCGGCCGCGACGCGCAGCAGTTCGTCTCCTACCGCGAGCTGCTTGCTGTCAAGGATCTCGACGCGGTGATGATCGCCTCCTGTGACCTGCATCACACCGCACACCTCGAAGCCGCGGCGCGCGCAGGCCTCCACATCTACTGCGAGAAGCCCCTCGCGGTCGAGTTCCCGGACCTCGTGCGCGCGGTCGACGCGGTCAAGGCGGCCGGCACCGTCGTCCAGGTCGGCACCCAGATCCGCAGCCTGCCCTCGATCGTCGGTGCGCGCGAGCTTTTCCGCACCGGCATCTTCGGCCGCATTTCGCGCGTCGAAGAATGCCGCAACGCGGAACGCCCCTACTGGTACCACTATCTCAAAGAGGTGCGCCGCGAAGACGTGGACTGGAAAGAGTTCCTGCACGGCCTTCCCGACCGGCCTTTCCGCGACGACATCTGGTCCGGCTGGTACGGCCACTACGAATTCACGCGCGGCCCGATCCCCAATCTCGGCGCGCACTTCATCGACCTCATGAACTATATCACGGGGGCC
>JAQUEX010000334.1 GCA_028684935.1 Kiritimatiellia bacterium
ACGTCGATCCGGTTGAAGGGTGGACCTTTGAGGCGGCGGAGCAGACGCTCAAGCCGGGCGGAACGGTGACGCTCGCAGTGCGCGCGCAGACGGCGGCCGGCCCGAAAGGGTTCTTCGCGCTGCCGGTCGTCTGCTCCTTTAGCGGCGATGGCTGGCGTATTCGGACACGTCACGCGCTGCCTCTGTTGACCGAACATCGGCTCTGCCAGTGGGTGGCGGCCGGGCCCTTCGAGGGCGCGGTGCCGAAGGGGTCCGGCAACCGGCCCTGGCAGGTGCTGACCAACGCGACGGTGCACGGCGAAATGCCTTTAGGCGCGGTGTTCGGGCCGCGCAAGCCCGGTCAGTCCGCGGTGGCCTGCGCGGTCTTGCGCGTCGCTCGGCCGGTGGCGCTGACCCTGCACGTCCGCGGCCCGGTCCGGCTTTTTGTGGACGGGCGCCGTGTCGGCACGTCCATGCCGCGCGGCGAATGGGGCAGCGTGCTGCTGGAACCCGGCGACCGCGTGCTGCGGGCGGAAGTGCCGCCGGAGACAAAGGGCGAGTGGACCTTTAAAGTGTTTGGCCGGTTTTCGCGCGCCTGCGCGCCGGGCGATTTCACCGTGCTGCCGGCTGTCGAGGCGGCGGGGATGGGCGCGTTGCTTGATGGGCGTTGAACGCCGGCGTGAAAGGAATTCAACATGAAGAGTGGGTTGACATGGTTCGCGTTGTTCGGAGCAGTGGGGGTCACGGGGTGCGCCGCGTGGCGCTGCGGCGGGATGAGGCCGGTCGCGCGCGACAGCGACGCACGCCCCCCCGTGATCGGCGCGTGGTTCTGGTCCAAAGAGGAGCTGGAGCCGCAGGGATACCAAACGTTTCTCGACGAAGCGGCGGCGCGTTCGCCGTATACGCTGCTCACAACCGCCTGCCGCCAGGCCGAAGTGGTGGAGCCGCGCGTGCACGCGCAGCTTGCCGAGGCCGTGCGTTACGCCGCGTCACGAGGCCTGGCGGTCGCGTGGGAGGTCGACGTCCGTCTCGCGCGGCAGCATTTCCGCGAGCTGTATCCGGATGAGCTGCAGGAAGAACTGGTGCTGCGTCCGGTGACGTTCACGGCCGGCGCGCCGGCTGAGGTTGCGTTTGAGGGCCGGGACACCGGCGATCACATGAACGGCTCGCTGCCGGCCTACACGTGCCTCGCCACGCGTCTGGTGCGGGCCTACGCCTATGCGCGCGGTCCGGACGGCATCGAGCCCGGCAGCGTGCGCGATGTCTCCGGGCAGGTCGCCGTGCTCGCCGCTGAGCCGCGCGTGCTGAAGGTGCGCGTGCCCGCGCAGCCCGAAGGCGAGGTGTGCGTGATCGCGTCGCACACGGTGCTGACTCCCGACGTGTTCGCGCCGCATCTGCTCGCGTATCAGCGCGCGATCATCCGTCAGTATGCGGATATCCCTTTGGCCGGCATCATGAAGGACGAGTGGGGGTTCCCGCCGGATCACACCGGAAATCCCGCGCAGGACCGCTACTGGTACTCCCGCGCCATGGCGGACGCCTACGCTGCGGCGGCCGGTGGCAGCGACCTGATCCGCGACGCGCTGCTGATGGCGCTCGGCGAGCGTGGACGGGAACGCGAACGCGCGGCGGCGGTCAACCGCTATCGCAAGCTGTGCCGCGACCGGAACGCGGAGATCGAAGATGATTTTTACCGCGCGGGCAAGGAGCATTTCGGGCCGGACGCTTGGATCGTGACGCACGCCACGTGGACCCCGTATCCCGGCGCGCAGGAGTTCCGCAAGAACGGGCTCTCGTGGTGGCACGCGACGCGCGATGTCGGGCAGAGCGATGAGTCGACGCCCTACGCCTGCCGCACGTCGCTGGCCAAACGCTGGGGCTATCCGCTCTGGTACAACCAATACTATGCCAAAGAGCCGGAGCCCTACATCGGCGAGCTGTGGGCGGGCGCGCTGGGCGGCGGCCGTTTGAATGTGCATCCGCTCTATCCGCGCGCCGACCTGCCGCGCGCGGAGCGCAACGGTCGCTTGATGCGCAGCGGGCTGATGGCCGGCATGACGCGGCTGCGCATGCTGGACGAGGTGAGCGGGGCGCCGTTGGCGTGCCCCGTGGCGGTTGTTTTCGGGCACGCCTGCGCCATGAATTGGACCCATCCCGCCTACAACGACGTGGGGCTGGGGATCGCCTCCGCGCTCAGCGCCAAAGGGTTTCCGGTGGATCTGATCCCCTCAAGCTTGGCGGCATGCGGCGCTCTGACCCTCGATGCGGATGGATCGGTGCGCCTTGGCGCGCAGCGCTACCGGGCGGTGGTCTTGCATCAGCCGGAGTACGGCGGCGATGCGGAGCGCGCCTTTTTCCGGCGCGCGGCGCAGGGCGGCAGCGCGCTGTTTCGGGTGGGGGACTGGCTGTGCGACGGCCAGGCTCGGCCGTATGCGGACGGCGGGTTGCCGCTCGCGCCGGAGCGCGTGTTCAAGGACGGTGCCGCCTGCGTGGAGCCGGTGCTGCGCGCGCTGGCCGCTGCCGGTGTGCAGCCCGTCACGCCATGGACGGCGCGCGCGCAGCGTTGGGGGCATACGGGCGGGGCGCTCGCGGCGCCGCCGGTCGAGGGCTTCACCGTGTTGACGGACGGGACCTATGTCCGGGTGGCGGGCGCCAGGCAGGCGGAGGGTGATCCGATTCAAGAGCGTTTCACCTGGCAGGGGCATGAGCTTGAGGTCGATGCGGTCGGCGTTGTCGCGGTCCGTTTCGCGAGTGACGGCTCGCTCGCCGCGTTTGCGGCGGGCGGGTTCAAACACCTGCGCATGGACGGACTGGACGTGACCGTGCCTGAGCGCGTGGACATCGCGTTCAAACGGGGCGAGGATGGCCGTGTGCGCGGTGTGTGGCAGGGGGTGCCGGCGAGCCTGCCGGACGGCTTGCGGGCCTTCACGCGCCAATGGACGCGCCTGCCCCTGCCCGCGAACGAGGGCGTCCTTCAACGAACGGCGGAGTGATGCGTATGAAACGAAAAGCGTGCGGTGTGTCGTGGCGGGCTGTGTTCTGCGCGGCGTTGGGCTGGTCAGCGGCGGGGCGTGCGGACCCGGCGGCGATGGAGACGGCGGGCGCGTGGCAGGTCAAGGTCACCTGCGGCGGACGTGCGGCGGTGCTCGCCGTGGATCCGCCGGACATCATCACGGTGGCCGATGAGGCATACGAGCGGCTGGCGTTGTTCCAAGGGCCGGAATGGCGGCGCGGCACGCCGTTGTTGGGGCCTAAGGCCGAGGCGTGCAGCGTGGCGGGTGCGCTCGATCCGGCGTCGCTGGTCGTGCGTGACGGCCCCGGCGCTGCGGCGAAGGCCTTTGCGCGCGGCAAGGATTATCAGCTTGAACCGCGCTGGGCCGGCTTCGGCCGGCTGGAGGGCGGCGCGATCGCGGCCGACCGCCCGGTCTATGCGAGCTACCGCTACGCCATGATGCGGCTGGACA
>JAQUEX010000335.1 GCA_028684935.1 Kiritimatiellia bacterium
CCTCTGCCTGCGTCAGCTCGGCATCACGCGGCTCGCGGCGGTGATGGGCGGCAGCTTCGGCGGCATGCAGGTGCTCGAATGGCTGATCCGCTATCCCGGCGAGGTCGGCAAAGGGATTGTGGTCGCCTCGGCCGCAAGCCTCAACTCGCAGGCCCTCGCCTTCGACATCGTCGGCCGCCACGCGATCGTCGCGGACCCCAACTGGAATGCCGGCGACTACTACGACCGCGAGAGCCTGCCCAGCAAGGGGCTCTCCAGCGCACGTAAGCTGGCGCACATCACCTACCTCTCGCAGCAGCTCATGGAGGCGAAATTCGGCCGCGACAAGCGTCCGGAGTGGCTGACCGCCGATCCGGATTTCCGCAACGCTATCGACCGCAACTTCGGCACCTTCTTCCAGGTCGAGAGCTATCTGCAATACCAGGGCGAAAAGTTCATCCAGCGCTTCGACGCCAACTCTTACTTGCACATCACCCTGGCCATGGACGAGTACGACATCGAGGAGAGCTACGGCAGCCTCGACGCCGCTTTTGAGAAGATCGCCGCGCGCGTGCTGATCGTCTCGCTGAGCGGCGACTGGCTCTTCATGCCTGAGCAGTCGGAGGAGCTCGTGACCGCGCTCGTGCGCCAGAAAAAGCAGGTCTCGTACTGCCACCTCGACGCCACGGCGGGGCACGACGCCTTCCTGACCCACATCGAAGAGTTGAAGCGCGTGGTGCGCGCGTTTCTGCCGACGGCCGACGACGCGCCGGAGGGCGGCGTGATCCGTCAATGGCAGTTGCGCCACTATCAGAAGGTGCTCGACCTGATCCCGCCGGGCAGCCGCGTGCTGGACCTCGGCTGCGGCAACGGCTCGCTGCTCAACATCCTGCGCCAGCGCCGGAACTGCAGCGGCAACGGCGTCGAGATCGACGTCAACCAGGTCATCACCGCGATCGGTTTAGGCTGTGACATCCTGCTTGAAGATATCGACGACGGTCTGGCCATGATCCCGGACAACAGTTTCGATATCGTCGTGCTCAGCGAAACGCTGCAGACGATCAAGCGCCCGCGCGAACTCTTGCAGCAGATTCTTCGCGTCGCGCGCGAGGCGGTGATCTCTTTCCCGAACTTCGCCTGTCTCGAAGTGCGCCGTGAACTGCTCATGAAAGGTCGCATGCCCAAGGGCAAGCAGCTCCCCTTTGAGTGGTACAACACGCCCAACATCCATCTCTTCACCCTCAAGGATTTCCGCGAGTTGTGCCGCAAAGACAACATCCGCATCCTGGACCTGATCTGCCAGGGACGCGGCTTTGCCGAACGCGCGCTGCTGACGCTGGGCTGGAAGAACCTGGGCGCGTCACAGGTGATCGTTCGCATCGGACGCGGTTGTTAATTGTTTCTCACACGAAGGCACGAAGTCCACGAAGGGGAATATGGTCTGTTATGAAAAAACTTTGTGCCCTTAGTGGCTTTGTGTGTGTATAAGTTTAATAGCGGGCTCCGCCCGCTTTGGGACACCCTTATGGAAAAGTGGCTGGAACAGAATCTCAATCCGCTGACCGAGGCGCTCTCGCCCTGCAAGAATTGCCCGGTCGCCAATACCGAACGCGACGTCAACCTGCCGGGCACCGGCGCGGTGATCGCCGTGCTGGACGCCCTGCTGGCCGTGCTCTATCCCGGCTGCCACGGGCAGGCGCCGATCGCGCATGACACCTGTCACGGCCACCTCAAGGACACCCTGCGCGACATCGCGCTGCGGCTGTGCGACCAGACCCACCGCGCCTTCGAATACGCCTGCAAACGGGTCAAGTGCGAGGATTGCCACGACTGCGAGGCCAAGGCGCGCCAAGCGGTGACCGCGCTTCTGGACGGGCTGCCCGCCATCCGCGACATGCTGGAAGAGGATATCCAGGCGGCCTACGAGGGCGATCCCGCCGCGATGTCGACCATGGAGATCGTGATGAGCTACCCCGGCCTTTACGCGATCACCGTGCAGCGGATCGCCCATGCGCTCTATCAGCAGGGCGTGCCGCTGATCCCGCGCGTGATGGGCGAGCACGCGCATTCGCGCACCGGCATCGACATCCACCCCGGCGCCACCATCGGCCCGGGCTTCTTCATCGACCACGGCACCGGCGTCGTGATCGGCGAAACCTGCCGCATCGGCCGGCGCGTCAAGCTCTACCAGGGCGTCACGCTCGGCGCCCTCAGCTTCGCCAAGGACGAAGCCACCGGCATGCTCGTCAAGGGCACCAAGCGCCATCCCGATGTCGAGGACAATGTGGTCATCTACGCCGGCGCCACCATTCTCGGCGGCGAGACCGTCATCGGGCACGACGCGGTGATCGGCGGCAACGTCTGGCTGATCCACTCGGTTCCGCCCGGCTCCAAAGTCTATAACCAGACCCCCAAACCTGTGATCCGTCCCGGCTATCCCATCCCGGATGATTACAGCATCTGACATGTTGCACCACGAAGGCACGAATAACACGAAGGGAAATAGGGTTTGTTTAAAAAAATCTTCGTTTTCTTCTTGACTTCATGGTGAAATTTTTGGCGGGCACCGCCCGCTTTCGGAGTTGAGATCATGCCTGCACCCACGCCCTTTGTTCCGTCCGAAATTCAGCGCCGTCTGCGGCGGCTGCAGGCCGCGCAGCGGCAGCAGCGGCTCGACGCCCTGCTGGTGACCACTGAGATCAACCGCTTCTACTTCACCGGACTGGCCACCTCGAACGGCGTGCTGCTGAGCGAGCGCGGCGCGCCGCCCGCGTTCTACACCGATTTCCGCTACCTCACCATGGCTCGGCGCGCGGCGCCGTGGCTGCCCGCGCACCTGCTCTGGCGCCCCGCGCTGGAGCCGGAGGTGGTGGCAGGCCTGGGTCGCGGCTGGCGCCGTGTCGGCTACGAGGGGACCATGCCCGCTTCGCGCTTCCTGAAGCTGCAGGCCGCTCTGCCTGATGTCGAGTGGGTCAATGCCACCGCGCTGATCCAAGGTTTGCGCACCGTCAAATCGCCGGACGAACAGCGCCGCATGCGCGCCGCGATCACGACAAATGACAGCCTCTTCGCCGAAACGCTGCGGCAGACCGCTCCCGGCATGAGCGAGTGGGCGATCGGCGCAGTCGTACGCCGCGAGGCCGAGCGGCTGGGGCAGGGCGAGGCCTTCTCCGCCATCGCCTGCGCGGGGCGCAGCGCCGCGGAATGTCACCATCAGCCGGACGACACCGTGCTGCGCCGCGGCCAGCCGCTGCTGGTGGACCTGGGCCTGAAACTGGACCACGCCTGCGCGGACATGACCCGCTGCGTGTCGTTCGGACCGCCGACGCCGCTCTGGCGCGAGATCTACCGGATCGTGCTGACCGCCAACCGCACGGCGCTACGCGCGATCCGTCCCGGCGTGCCTTGCCAAGCCATCGACGCCGTGGCGCGCGGCGTGATCGAGCGGGCGGGATACGGTC
>JAQUEX010000070.1 GCA_028684935.1 Kiritimatiellia bacterium
GTCGGCAAACCGGCGCGCGCGGAGAGGGCGCGGATCTCGGCTTTGGTCAGTCCGGCCTCCAGCAAAGGACTCTTCACGCCCAGTTCCGCCGCCGCGCGCCGTCCGGGCCGGTAGTCGCCCGCGTCATCGACATTATTGCCGTCGAGAACCGCGCTGAAGCCTCGTTCGGACGCAAGCGCGGCGATCCGCGCGAACAGATGCTTTTTGCAGAAATAGCAGCGGTCTTTGGAATTCTCCGCGTACTTGGGGTCGTCCAGTTCGGCCGGATGGATCACCGCACACACCACCCCCATCGCGTCGGCCAGCGCGCGCGCTTCGGCAAACTCCTTGCGCGGCAGGCTGGGCGTGTCGGCAATCACCGCCAGCACCTGCTCAGCTCCCAGCACATCCCGCGCGACGCGCAGCAGCAGTGTGCTGTCCACACCACCGGAAAAACCGATCGCCACACGCCCGTAACGCCTTAGGGCTTCATGCAGCCGTCGTTCCTTGTCCGCCAAATCTGCTTCGTTCATGGCCGCCGTTTCTGGTTTCTGGTTTCGGGTTTCAGGTTTCAGGTTTCGGGGTTGGGATGGGTTACAGAATCCGGTTGTCGATCAGCCGCGTCCGTCCGCACTGCGCCGCGATCAGCGCCACGTTCCCGCGCCGCGCTTCCGCCACAGGCTCCAAACTCTCGGCGTCCACGATCTCGGCATAATCGAGCTGCAGCGCATGCGCGTCGATCACCTCCGCCATGCGCGCGCGCACGGCCGCCGCCGCAGCGCCGCCCTCCGCCACACACGCGGCCGCCGCTTGCAGGGCACGGCTCAGACCGAGCGCGCGCCGCCGTTCGACCTCCGAGAGATAGACATTGCGCGAGCTCATGGCCAATCCGTCTGGCTCGCGCACGATCGGCGCCACCACGATCTCGACGGGAAAGTTGAGATCGCGCACCATGCGCCGGATGACCGCGGCCTGCTGATAGTCCTTCTGACCGAATACCGCCACGTGCGGCAGGGTCAGATTGAACAGCTTGGCCACCACCGTGCAGACGCCCCGAAAATGTCCTGGACGCCGCGCCCCACACAGGCCGGCCGACAGCCGTTCCTCCGTGATGAACACGCTGGCATCCGGCGCATACATCGTCGCCACGGGCGGCAGAAAGACCGCGCTCGCCCCCGCCTGTTCGCATCGAGCGAGATCGCGTGCCTCATCGCGCGGATACTTCTCAAAATCCTCGTTCGGCCCGAACTGGACCGGATTCACAAAGAGGCTGACCACCACCGCATCGGCGTGTCTGCGCGCTTGCTCAATCAGCGAGAGGTGCCCGTCATGCAGATACCCCATCGTCGGCACCAGCCCGATGCGGGCACCCTCCAAGCGCCGGGCCGACGCCCAGGCCTGCATCTCGCCTGCTTGTGTGATCTGCGTCATACGCATGGCCTTTCCGCTTTCGTTCAAGACGCCCAGGCGGCAACCACCGCCTGCGCCAGCGCCTCGATCTCCTGCGCGCTGTGCGCGGCGGAGATGAAGCCCAGTTCGAATTGCGACGGCGGCAGATAGAACCCGCTGTTCAACACCGAGTGGAAGAGCCGCGCGTAGGCCGCAGTATCGCTCTGCTTCGCCGAGGCCAGATCGCGCACAGGTGCCGGCGTGCAGAACAGGGTGAAGACGCCCTGAAACTGCGCGCAGTGTAACGGGAGCCCACGTGCGGCAGCCGCCGTGTTGACGGTATCCGCCAATCGCCGCCCCAATTCTGCCATGCGCGGATAGGGATTCTCCCGCTCTAAAACGGCCAAGGTCTTCAGGCCGGCTGCAACGGCCAGCGGGTTGCCCGACAGCGTGCCGGCCTGGTAGATCTTGCCGGCCGGTGCCAGCTCGTCCATGAACACCGCGGCCCCGCCGACCGCTGCCAGCGGCAGGCCGCCGCCGATGACTTTGCCCAACGTGATCAGATCCGGCTTCACGCCGATCATCGACGCGTACGACGAAAGGGCGAAACGGAAGCCGCAAATGACCTCGTCGAAGATCAGCAGCGCCCCGCAGCGGTCCGCAGCGTGACGCAGCTTGACCAGAAAATCGGGTTCCGGCAGGACGAGGCCCATGTTGCCGGCAACCGGCTCCACAATGATCGCCGCCACCTCCGACCCTTTTTCGCGAATCAGCGCCTTCACCGCATCGATGTCGTTGTACGGCGCGACGAACGTGTCGCTGGCGACATGCCGGGAGATCCCCAGAGAGCTGACGGTGCCGCCGGTCAACAGGCCGCTCCCCGCCGAAACCAGCACGCTGTCGCTATGGCCGTGATAGCAGCCGTCGAATTTGATGATGCGCTTGCGCCCGGTCACCCCGCGCGCGATGCGCAGCGCGGTCATGACCGCCTCGGTTCCGGAGTTGACCAGCCGCACCCGTTCCAGACACGGCACCCGTTCGCTCAGCCGCTCGGCGAAGAGCACCTCATCCGGCGTGTTGATGCCGAAGGTCGTGCCCAGGGCCGCGCGCGCCTGGATCGCCCCGACGACTTCGTCGTGCGCATGCCCGAGGATCATCGCGCCCCACGAGCAGCAGAAATCCACCAGCGTCCGCCCGTCCGCCGTCTGAATGTGCGAGCCCTTGCCGGACTCGACATACAGCGGCGTGCCGCCGACACCGTTAAAGGCGCGCACCGGACTGTTGACCCCGCCCGGGATCACCCGGCACGCGCGCGCAAACAACGCATCATGATTGAGCATAGCATCATCCCTTATGCGACCTCGATCTGCGCCTTTTCGCGCAGCTCGTTCACATAGGCGGTCACCCGTTCGCCGCGGCGCGCGTGGCGCAGCAGATCGCGGATTTTGTCGTGAACCTGGGCGAAATCGACCTCCCCTGCAGGCTCATGATCGGTCTTGAAGATGATGTGGTAGCCGAACTGCGTTTCAATGATGTCGCTCACATCGCCGACTTTCATCGAAAACGCGGCCGCGTCGAATTCGGGCACCATCATGCCGCGGCTGAACCAGCCGAGGCTGCCGCCCTCTTTGCCGCTGGGGCACATGGAGTGCGCGGCGGCCTCGTCGGCGAAGCTCTTGCCCTCCAGCACGCGCTCGCGGATCGTGCCGATCTTGGCCTTGGCCTCGTCCTTGGAGGTCTGCGTGTCGCCGTCCGGAGAAATGAGAATGTGCTGCGCCAGCACGCGCTCGCCCTTGGCAAACTCGTCCTGATGCCCGTTGAAATAGGCTTCGATCTCGGCTTCGGTCGGATCGGGTTCGCCCGCCACCGCCTTTTCAATCAACTTGTCCACGCGACGCCCGCGCCGGAGCTGTTCGCGAAACGCATCCTCGGAGGTGTTCTGCTGCTGCAACGCCTGGCGGAAGGCCTCTTCACCGCCGACCTGTTCGACGATCTTCGCGACCTGTTCGTCCAGTTCGGCGTCGGAGACCGGAAGGTCAAGTTTGGCGGCTTCATCCATCAACAGTTTGGTGCCGATGGCCTGTTCAGTTGCCTTCTGCACCAGCGCCGGAAGCTGCGCCTTGATCTGATCCTGCGACATGCCGTGCTCGGCGTAGAAACGGACCAGCCGCTCCAGCTCAAATTGAATCGCGTCCTGCGGAATCACCTGCCCGTTCACTTTGACTGTCTTCTGCATCGTATCCTTTCAAGAAGTGGCGTGCGCGCCGCTCCGTTATTTTTTTGCCTCTTTGGTCCAAGAATCTTTGAGCGTCGCCGTGCGGTTGAAAACCGGCTTGCCCGGCCGCGAGTCCACGGTGTCCGCACAGAAATACCCGATCCGCTCGAACTGAAAGCGTTCTCCCGGCTGAGCCTGAGCCAAGGCCGGCTCGACCCACGCGGTGACAGTTTTGAGCGATTCGGGATTCAGGAATTCGGTGAAGTCGCGCGAGCCGTCCGCCAACGGATCAGGCACGGTAAAGAGTCGGTCATAGAGGCGCACCTCGAGCGGCGCCGCGTGCGCGGCCGACACCCAGTGAATGGTTCCCTTGATTTTGCGGCCGTCGGCGGCGTTGCCGCCTTTGGACGCCGGATCATAGGTGCCGTGAATCTCGGTCACAACGCCGGCGGCGTCTTTGACGACGTGCGTGCAGGTGAAGAGGCACGCGGCGCGCAGCCGGACCTCCTGCCCGGGTGTCATGCGGAAAAACTTTTTCGCCGGCACCTCCATGAAATCCTCGCGCTCGATATAGACCTCGCGGCTGAACGGCACCTGGCGCGTGCCGGCCGCCGGATCTTCGGGGTTATTCAGCGCCTCGGCATACTCGACCTGCCCCTCGGGATAATTGTCGATCACGACCTTGATCGGATCAAGCACCGCCATACGCCGCAGCGCGCGCTTGTTGAGATCGTCCCGCACGCAGTATTCCAGCAGCGCCGCGTCGGTCTCGCTCTCGTACTTCGACACGCCCACGCGCTCGCAAAAGTCGCGGATTGCCTCCGGCGTGTAGCCACGGCGCCGCAGTCCGCACACGGTCGGCATGCGCGGGTCGTCCCAGCCGGTTACCCGTTGTTCCTGCACAAGCTGCAGCAGCTTGCGCTTGCTCATCACCGTGTAGGTGAGATTCAGGCGCGCGAACTCGCGCTGCTGCGGGCGGATCTTGACGCCGTTGCGCACGACCAGCATGCCCATCTCGTCCATGCGGTCGATCACCCAATCGTAAAGCGGCCGGTGCACCTCGAACTCCAAGGTGCACATCGAGTGGGTCACCCCTTCGAGCGCGTCTTCGATCGGATGTGCGAAATCATACATCGGATAGATGCACCAGGTGTCGCCCGCATGATAGTGCGGCACATGCAGGATGCGGTAGAGCACCGGATCACGAAAATGAATGTTGGGCGAGGCCATGTCGATCTTGGCCCGCAGGCAGAGCGAACCGTCCGGGAACTCCCCGGCCCGCATGCGGCGGAAGAGCGCGAGATTCTCCTCGGCGGAGCGGTTGCGCGTCGGGCTTTCCTTGCCCGGAGCGGTCGGGATGCCGCGGTACTCCTTCCACTGCTCCTGAGTGAGCCCGCAGACGTACGCATGCCCGTTACGGACCAGATTTTCGGCGATTTCGTACATCGTGTCGAACCGGTCGGCCGCGCAATAAAACCCGTCCCCCCAGTCAAATCCGAGCCAGCGGATATCCTTCTTGATGTTCTCGGCGTATTCGTCGGATTCCTTGGATGGATTCGTGTCGTCCATACGCAGATGGCACTGCCCGCCGAACTCTTGCGCCATGCCGAAATCAATGCAGATCGCCTTGGCATGGCCGATATGGATGTAGCCGTTGGGTTCCGGCGGGAAACGCGTCACCACGCATCCGCCCGTCCGTCCAGCCGCCACATCCTCAGCAATCCACTGCTTGAGGAAGTGCCGGCTGGTATCCGATTCCACTGTCTGTTTCTCGTCGCTCATGATTGTTCCGGTCTCTGTTGAATGCGTTCCGTAAAAAATTAAGGTTTCCACACGCGCACGCGCAGGCCTTTCTGGCGGCCCCACTGCTGAGCCTCACCATGCGAAGGGAACCAGAGATCGAGCCGGTTACCTTTGATCGCACCGCCGCGATCCTCCACGCGCCCAAAACCGTAACCGGGCACCTCCACGATGGTCCCGAACGGCAGCACCGCGGTGTCGGCGGCGAGGGTGCCCCGCCGCGCGCGCGTGCCGCTGGCCGTGATTCCGACCTCCTTCGGCTTGCCCTTGTTAGGCCCGCTGCTGATCACCGGCGCGCCCAACCCGAACCAGCTCCGCTCCCAACTGCAGCAAATTCCGCAATTGCAGTAGCCGGTCACCTCCAGCGTCATCACCAACGGCGCGCGTCCGCCCGGCGGCCGGATGCGATCGGTCATGCAGCCAGCCCACCAGACCAGGAGCGGCAGGCAAAGTCCGGCCAAGGCGGCCGGAATGCGATCGATCCAGGCATGCCGTGCCCGTCTGTGAGGAAGCGTGGACATGTGGTTGGTAGCTTAGCAGAACCCCCACCGTCCCGCAATGCCGGGGAAGGAGAAGGAGTAATCGGTTGGTGGCCGGGGGGCGGGAGGAAGGAGAAAGGGGGCGGGAGGAAGGAGGAAGGAGTTCGGCGATGGAGCCAATGGGTTACAACGGGATCTCCACCCTTCCGTCGCGCAGGCGTGCATCGTGCGCAAAAATCAGCAGCCGCCAGCGGGCGGGTTGATCCGGCACGGTGAACGAAAAGCGGGCAGTTCCATCGCTGTCACACACCCCATGCGGAAGGAAAAGGCCGGGCGCCCGCATCGCGGCCTCTGCTGGCGCGCTGACCGTGCCTGCGGCACCGGTTTCGTGAATCTGCGGAACCGACGCGGCGGTGCGGTCTGGGCTAGACGGCGCGTCGGCGTTTTGCAGGCGCATGCCGCATGCGCGCCACGTGCGGTAGCGCCAGGCGTCCGGTTCGCGTTGATGGCGCCAACCGCCACACAGCAGCGCCAACGCGACGCCGTGGTTCTGAAACTGAAAGCCGCCGTGCAGCGTGCTTGCGCCGGCCTGGCCCCCGAGACCCGCGCCCCGCCACGCCGGCACGTCGGCGGCGTCATCCGTCGTCAGCAGTGCGAGCAACTCGGCCACACATCCGGCGCCGTCCGGATCCGTCACCTTGACCGTGCAGGCGATCCGGTCGCTCGGACGCATCGTCGGCGGCACCCCATCCACGGTCACCGTCAGGTTTTGATCACGGCGCACGACCTCCACCCACCGCTCACACGCATAAGCTCGGTTTTCTTTGACACACAACGAACGAAACCAGAACCCGCCGCGCGCCGCCGCATCGGCCGGCAGTTCGAAGCGCTGTTGCGTCACCTCGGGATCGGTACGCACCCGCAGCCATTCAAGGCCGTCCGACTCCGCCAGCACCAGCGCCGAGGCGCGCGCGTAGCCGCTGCCCCACACTGCGCGAAAGGCCTCTCCGGCGGGAACACGCCACGTTTCGGCTTCGACATGGACGGGCACCGTAAAAGGCAGGCGCCGCGCGTCGGGGTCGAGCACCCGCACGTTACGTCGAGCGGCCACGCGCCGTCCGGTCGGATCGCGCGTTTCATAAACCAGCCGGTATGCGCCGGCACGCAACGGGACCGAACCGGAGGCGGCACCGTTTGTGCCGGTCCTAACGTGTTCTCCGACCAACACGCGCGACGCCTCCCAGGCGTCGAGGGCGTCGTCATCGCCGGTGCCAGGGCACCCCCCGGCGTCCGCACGGTCCGCCAGCGGCAAGTCGGGGCGCTTCACCCATTCCGGCGGCTTGAGCAGGAGGACCTGCAGTTCGCCGGGCACCGCGACGGGCGTGCCGCCGTGCGCCTGCACGCGCACGTCAAATCGGACCGGCCGCGATGAGGTCTGCCACGCGTCAGTCACCAGCGACGCATGCCATGCCGCCTCACCCATTGTCACCGGCAGGCGCGCGCGTCCGCTCCGCCCCCCGGCGGCCGACACTTCAGCCGTCACTGTAAACACACACGACTCGGGCACCGCTTCTTCCCCCGGCTGCTGCGGCGCCTTGGCAAAGAACGTCAGCGCGAAAGCACCCTGCGCGTCGCTCACGGCGGAACCGGCGGTCAACGGCACCGCCGCGCACGGAGCGTCCCCTTGCGGTTGTCGCGCGACCCGCCACGCGATACGAGCCCCTGGCACGGCCGCGCCGTCCCGAGCGACCCGTCCGTTGACCGTCAGCACATCGCCGAGCCGCACGCCGGGAACGGGCGAATCCAACTCAACATCAAGCGCGGACCGATCCCCCGCCACGATCTGAATGCCCGTTGACCCCATCCCTTTGGCGGTGAGCGTAAAGGTACCGGGCGGCGTGTCGCCGGGAATAACCATCTCGCCCGAGCAGGAACCGAACGGTGTACACGTAGCGTCCTGACCGGCCAGATGTCGGCCTGAAGCATCCAAACCCGCAACCGTGACGCGTGAGCCGGCCGCCGCATACACGCTGCGCGACACCGGGTCGTCCATCCAGAAGAATCCTTTGTAGCGCAGCGTTTGTCCGGGACGGTACACGTTCCGGTCGGTCATGAATGTGGCGCGGGTAACGGGAGCTTCAAACCGTGTGCGCGCATTCCCCTTCCAGACCGGGGTCCACGTTTGCGCGGCATCTCCCTGCCGCTCGGCAAGGATCATGATGTCGCCCGCATGTTCGCCCAGCACGGCGAAGCCGCCATCCTCCCCGGACATCATCACTTGCTCGCGCTTGAAGCCGCCTTCGGCTTGCCTGCGCCACACCGTGACACGAGCCCCAGAGACCGGCTCACCTTCGCGCGCCGACAGCACATACCCGTGAACCTGATCGGGTTTCCGGTCGATGACCAGCGCCAGCCGTGAAACTCTGAACAACGCCCACTGGATCGGCGCACCCCCGGCTGCAAAGGCCGCATCCGGCGACACATACAGCGCGTAGAGACCGGCCGGAAGATCCTGCGGCACCGACATGTGATGGCTGCGGGTGCGATAGTTCCCCGCCGGCGGCAGCACGACCGACCATTGTTTCAGCGGCTTGCGCGTCAACCAGCGCCCTCCCTCCGCGGCGTCCGGCGCCTGAGTGTCACGCGGCACGAAAGCCTCATCGAATGGCACGCGCACCGCGCGGAAATGAAGCTGCGTCAGATTCTTGTAGGAGACCTCGAACTGCGGCCACGGCGCGCACCAGACCCGCTCCGTCTTCAGCGCGAGCGAAGGCGTCTCGATCCGGGCAATCAAATTACGGCATTGCGCGGCGCCGATGCTCGCCGGATGTGCGGCCGCGCCCTTCTGCGCGACGACACGCGCCAACGCGACATCTCCAGCCTCAAAAGCAAGCTGTGCACGAAGCGCGAGCGCGCGCGAAGAAAGAGGATGCGCCCGCCATTTGTGCGCGAACCGATCCAGCGCCGCGATGTACCGTTCCTCCCGCTTTTCCCCCGTGACAAGCGGGTAACAGAACTGCAGCCGATTCAAATCGGCATCGGCATACGCGGCAGGATCATCATCGCTCTCGTGGAACACAAGCAACACCTGCCAAAGACGCAACGCCCGCAACACGCGGGAGCGGCGCGCCGCCTCATCCGGAATCAGAAAGGTGAAGCCGGACACATCTTGAAGAGCGGGGCCATCAGGTTCCAACGTAACGGACTCCGTGTCGTCGAGCCCCTCTTTCCAACACCAGGCATAGAAGTCCAGCAGATCATACGCGATGGCATCGAACAGCGTCGGGCGCAGCGTCTCCGGCACCGTGCCCGCATCAAACAACGCACCGTACATCGCGACAGGGATCTGTTTGAGGACCGTTTCAAAGGAGAGCGCGCGCTGATAGCACCGCTCGGTTTCCGTCACCAGTCGGCTTTCGTTCCATACCGCGCATGAGTCCGGATCGCCGGGGGAGGCCGCGCCTTGAACATCGGCACCGTCCGGCCCGCCGCGACGGCGCTCGACTTCAGCCCTGTAGCGCTGCGCAGCCATGACCTCAAGCACAGGTTTCACCGGGTCAGGCGCTTCGGCCGCAGCGGCGCGCAACCTGTCCGCCGCCATCCCGGGCCCCGCCAGTGACGCCTGCGCGGCAAGGTCGGCCCGCCAAGCCGTCGCGCGCGCCGCGCGATCCCACGCCCCGTCGAGGAGAGACGTCTGTTCGAGCGCGCGCAGCGCGTCGTCCGCAGCCTTGCGGTCGCCCCGCTCCAGCGTTTTCGACACGCGCTCCCAGTGCGAGTCGGCGTTTGCAGCAAGCCCCGGCATTGCCAGCGCCGCGAGCCAGAGGCTCAAAGTGATTTTCCTCATGAACATGTCATCCAGCGTCCGCTCTCCGTTACCGGACCATCAACAGCGAACCGTTCACGAAGATGGACAGACACACGTTCTGCCCCTCCACGAACAAACGGGCACCATAACCGGGAGGCAGCCCCGCGACAGACCAAGCGGAGAGATTCTGCGCGCCCTCAAGAGAACCAAACGAGAACAGCGGCAGGCTGCCGACCGTCCAAGCGCCCGCCTCAAGCGGCACCCGAAGCGTCACCGTGCCGCCGCCCGCCAGGGAAAGTTCGCCGCTCACGGCAACCGCATCCGCGTCGGACGCGTTCAGATCGATCACGCACGTTAACCCGTCGCCCAGCGTCAGGTTGCCGGCGACGGCAAGCGTGGCGCACGCGGCGTCGGCAAGCCCGGGGCTCAGATTTTCGGTGACAGCGAGCGTGCCGTTCGACACCACGCCTGATCCGGACAACGCGACAACCGACTGCTCGCCGCCATTCATCGTCAACGCAGCGCCCTCATGCAGAATCACGCCGGTGTGCGTCACGGGCAGCGCGTAGCCCGCCGTCTGCACACCGAACCACTTCTGGTTGAGATAGGCGTCAAGATCCGACCGCTCCTGTTCGGTGATGACGCGGTCATACACCAAAAACTCCGCCAGCCGCTGGCCGCCGTAACGGTCGCCCATCAGACGGTCAAACGCGAACCCGTCCGCATAGGTGCCGCCGCTCCACGTCATCACGATGATCTGATAGCCGCCGGACAGCGAGGTCACCGTCGTGTTGACCGGCACTCCGTTGGTGTAGGCGGCGGTCGGCGTGGCGGCGCCCCACGAACTTGACAGCATGTAGTTCCGGTAGGTGAAATTTGTAACCGCGATCTGTCCGCCTTCCGGAGGCGGCCCGCGGTGGAAGGTCGTGGCGTTCGTCGCGCCCAGCAGGTAGCCGCCGCTCGTCTGGCTGCCGAGCACCCACGCGACGGTCCGCATACCGGTGAGCCGCGCATTCCACAACATTCCGGCGCTGCCTGCGATGCCGTAGGGGCCCATGTCAACTGCCGGCAACCCCGCGAAATCATTGCCGCGCAGTGTCGGTGCGCTGCGTCCCGCAAACGGTCGTGCGTAGCGGCCGTTGCCGGTCACATCGCGCCACTCGGTCACGCCTCCGGTTGTATCGGTATCGATCGTGCCGGGACAGGAAGCATCCACCCAGAAGAGCGTGCCCGCGGGCGGCGCGAGCGGAGCGGCCGGCACTGCCAGATTCAGCGTGCCGGCGGTCACCTCCACCGTGCCCGTGAACGCGGTGGTGTCGCGGAGCGTCAATGTGTCGCTCCCGACCTTGACGACCGCAGCCTCACCGATCAAACGATGGACTGTCATCGGCGAACCGTCGGCTCGAATCCCTGTCTGATCGGCAACTTTGACCGTGCCGAGACCCGCCCCCGGAGCCGTCCGGCCGAACCACTTCGCCATGAGGTAGTTTTCCGTTTGCACGCGCTCGTATTCGGTGAGAAGACGGTCATACACGATCACCTCCGCCAAACGCAAACCGCCCGCCCGGTCGGCGAACGCTCGGTCGCCGCCGAACAGATCGGCGGTCACCGCATCAAGCGTCAGCACTTCGATCAACTGATAACCGCCCGACAGCGCCTGCGAGGTCGGGTTCGCCACGCGGGCGCCATCCAGATAGGTCGTGCCGTTGACGACATGTGACGAAACATCCCACCCGTAGAGCGCATTGTCCTTGGTGATCGGCAGGAACGTGTTGCCTCGGTTGCCGCGATGGAAGTGCGGTGTGGCGGTGCCGCCCAACACGAATGCGCCGCCTTCCTGACTGCCGAGCACCACAAAGACCGAACGGACCGATGTCACGGCCGTCTCCCATTTCAGACTGGACCCCGTGGTTCCGAACGGACCGAAACCCACGGCAGGCAGGCCGTTCAGGTCATTCGTCAACAGATACGGCAGCCGGTATCCCGCGCGTTCGACCGCAGCGTTGGCGACCGGCGCCCGCGATGTCCAGCGCGTAATGAAATTCGTGCCGTTTTCCTGCACGAACGTCATTGCATTCGTTTGCGTGGCATCCACGTGAAAAACCGGGAACGGCGCCGGTGCCAAGTCGGACGGGGCCACAGCGGAAACCGTCCCCTCTTCCACCTCGATCGCGCCGGCCAACCCCAGAGGTCCTCTGCCGAGTGCCAGCGTGCCGCTGCCGCTTTTGACCACCGTGCCGCCGCCGGTCAACTGGCCCAGCGCTGCCGTGCCGTCGCCCTCCACGCGCACGGAAAATGAGGGAACCGTATAGGAGACCGCAGGGATCTGCGTCAATTCAGGCGCACCGTATCCCGGTGCCGCGCGGTTCAGCCATTTGCGCATGAGGTAGGCTTCGGTGCCGCGCCGCTCCGCATCGGACAGCGCACGCGTGTAGAGGATGACTTCGGCCAGGCGCTGTCCGCCCGACCGACTGCCCGTATCGCGATCTTGCGCAAAGGCGCTGGCGCGCGCGGGCGTGGTTGGAATCACGCTGACCACGCAGAAGCCGGAAGGCAGCGCGGCGAACAGAGGTTCGACGCGCCAGCCGTTCACGTAATTCGCGCCATAAACCACCGCGCGGCTGGCCGTGGTGTCGCCGCTGTAGTAGAGCGGTCCGTTGCCGTTGCGGAAAAAGTCCTGCGGCTGTCCCGACACCCCGCCCAGTACTTGCGCGGCGCCTGACAGACTCTGAATAACAATAAACGCGGCGCGGATCGTGTTGTTCGTGTGATTCCATGCGAGCGCCTGAAGCGAACCGATCGCCCCAAAATCCACCACTGGATATCCGTTTTGCGCATGTGCCAGCAGCGCAGGCGTGTTGAACCCCGGTGCCACCGCCGCCGCGCGGCCGTTGCCGCGCCAGTCGTGCCAAGCGAGCACCCGGCCGTCCACATCCAAGGTCAATGACTCGGCAACACTGGCATCCACATGAAAATAAGCATCCGCCGCCGGCGTCTCCGGCACGGCAGCGGCGGTCAAACGCAGCCCGCCGCCGGCCAACGCGATCGTTCCCGCATACTCCTGCGCGTCAGCGAGGGCGAGTTCGCCGGCTCCTGTCAGGGAGAGCCTGCCGCCTCCCGAGAGGCGGCCGATCGTCGTCACCCCGCTGTCGGGCGTGTTTACCGTGCGTGTGCCCAACGCGTTCAGGTCATTGACGGTCGGCGCTTGCCCGCCCAGATCCCAGCGCGTGTCACCGAACCATTTGGCCATGAGGTACTCTTCAGTCTCGATGCGCTCCAGTTCAGTCAACGGCCGATCATAAATGATCACCTCGGCCAGCCGCTGCCCGCCGCGCCGGTCGGGAAACGTGTTGCGGTCGGTGGCAAAGCCCCCCGCCGTCACGTTCGTGGCGATCTGGCAGGCGATCACCTGATAGCCGCCGCTGAGCGCCGAGGAGGCCCCTGCGCGCAGGCCGTCGATATAGGTTTCGACACGCCCGCCGCCGGGATAGGCACCCCAATCGTGTCCCCAAAGCTGCGAAGACGTAAGAACCGGATAAAACACGCCGTCCGGCGCATTGCCGCGGTGGAAATGCGCCGTGGTCAGCCCGCCCAGCAAAAATCCGCCGCCGTTCTGACTGCCCAGCACCCAGAAGACCGCACGGATTGACGTCAGTTCAACCTGGCCCTGCGCGTTGAACCAGTGCATGTAGGGGCTGGTGCCGAAGGTGCCGAAATCCACGACCGGCCGGCCGTTCAGCGCGTCCGCCAGCAGCGTCGGCTTCAACCCGGGCGCTTTGGCGTAAAGGCCGTTGCCGTTTACGTCGCGCCACTCCGAGACCGCGCTACCCTCAAGCGTTAAGGTATCCGCGCGCGACGCATCGACATGAAACGCAGGCCCTGCCGCCGGCTGCCGAGTGACGATCTTGGGTGCCAGCGTCAGATCCACGCTGTGCAATTGGAGGGTTGCGCGATGCTCGCGCAACCCCGGCGCTTTGATCACCGCGTCGCCGTTTTTCAGCGCCCAGTTGGCCGGTCCGTAGACACGCTCGACCTCGACCGTGAATGAACTGCCGCCGTTGCGGTGAACCCTGAAATCCTGCCCGCCTTCCACGCGTACGCGCTGCAGGAGTTGTTCCGAGCGGAAGGTCGCGGCTTCAAACGTCAACGTCTCGATGTCGGAAAGTTCCGCCGCCGCGCTGAGCACAAGGTTTGACCCGTCAAGAATCTGCCGAATATAGGTATCGGCCGGGATCCCGTTGCCCGTGACGCGCTGCCCCGGAGCCAGGTTGACCGTTGCATTGGTGATGGACGCCTGTACACGCGCCGAATTTTGAACCACTGCCCAATTCGGCGAGACCACGGCACTGCCGTTCTTACGTCCGAACAACTCGAAACGCGCCCCGGCCATGATCACGCCGCCGGTCGGAAAATAATCGCGCACCAGCGGCGCCATCGACCTGGCGGTCTTCGACATCGTTTGCGCCACTGTGTAGCTTCGCAGCTCGGCCAAGCCAGCGAGGCCCGAATTGTCGCCCGCCAACTCGATGTCGCCGGGCAGCGACTCCTGGATCACGCCGTTCGTGCCCGCGAGCGGCGTCAAGATTTCGACCCGCTGATTGACGGTTGATCCGATGCGCGGCTTGGCCGCACCGTCCAAAATGACCGGACCGTCTCCGATCAGGCGCCAGTTGTTGTAAGCCGGCGAACCGAAACGCAACGCTTCGACGCTCACCGGGCCATCCACATCGACCGTGCGCCGCGACGTGACCGTGTTTGTGAAAAACGCGGTTGCGCCGGCGCCGTTCGCCACCGCGCCGGCCAGCCAAT
>JAQUEX010000071.1:0-7444 GCA_028684935.1 Kiritimatiellia bacterium
GAATCTGGCGGACGTGCGCCGCCACGGTGCCACGGCCTTCGCGGTGGTGCGCGCGGTCAATCAGGCGTCCGATCCTGAGGCGGCCATTCGCAGGCTTCAAGCGGTGTGGCAGGAGGCGGGCGTGATCGGTTCGTGGCAGGGGCATGCGAGTCGAACGCATGTTCGATTCGAAGCATAGTCGGGAGCGCGGGCGTCCCCGCCCGCAAGGTGAAAGTCCACACGCGAACCAGATGCGCGGTTCGGTGCTCAAGCCATGAAGCGCTCTACTGTTTGCAAGAAACGTTGTTGCGGGCGAGGACGCCCGCGCTCCCGACTCGCCTGTTCCCCTTTTTCACCAGAGACGCATGATCCTCGCGCATCTCTGCCACAAACCGATTAAGAGGCGGGCGTGATCCAGCCGCCGCCCAGCACCTCGTCGCCGTCGTAGAGCGCCGCCATCTGGCCCGGCGTCACGGCGAACTGCGGCTCGTCGAACTGCAGGTCGAGCGCGCCGTCGGCGCAGCGCGCGAAGCGGCACCCGACGCCCTTGTGGCGGTAGCGCAGCCGGGCGGTGACCGGGCGCGGCGCATCGGGCGGCGCCCCCGCGATCCACTGCATGTCGGCCACGCGGCAGGCGTCAGCCAGCACGCCCTCGCGGTCATCCACGACCAGCGTGTTGGCGGCGGCGCGGATCTCTTTGACGTACACCTTGCGTCCCACTGCGATCCCGAGGCCGTCGCGCTGGCCGACCGTGTAGTGGATGATGCCGCGGTGCCGGCCGAGCACGCGGCCGGCGGTGTCCACGATCGGCCCGGGTTCGGTGCCGGCGCCGTTGAAGAGGACCGAGATGTCGTCCCCCTCGAAGAAATCCTGGCTCTCGGGCTTAGCGGTCAGATCGCCCAGCCCGGCCTCGTGCGCGAGCGCGCGCACCCCATGCTTGGTCTTGTCGCCGAGCGGGAAGAGGATCTCGGCCAACTGCGCCTGCGTGAGGCGCGCGAGGAAGTAGGACTGGTCCTTGGCCGGGTCCGCGCCGCGCAGCAGGCGGAGACGTCCAACGGCTTCGTCGCGCACGATGCGCGCGTAATGGCCGGTCGCGAAGCGGTCGAAGCGGATGCCGAGCGCGCGGGCGCGGGCCGGCAGCAGCCCGAACTTCATGACGGGGTTGCAGAGGGCGCAGGGGTTCGGGGTCAGCCCCGCCAGGTTTTGGCTGCGGAACGCGTCCAGCACCCAGCGGTCGTACTCGTCGGCCAGCGGCACGGTGTGGTGGGGAATGCCGAGGCGTTCGGCGGTCGCGCGCGCCGCCGCGATGTCGTCGGCCTCGCCCGGCCCGTAACAGGCGTTGCGCTTGGCCGAGGTGAAGGGCTGCTTGGGGTCCCAAATACTCATCGTCAGCCCGATGACAGTATACCCCTGCCGCTTGAGCAGCCAGGCCGTGACGCCGGAGTCCACCCCGCCGCTCATGCCCACCGCCACGGTGAGGCCCGCCGGCCCTTCATGTTGCGCGTCGCTCATGGTCTGCTCCTACTTGTCATGACCCCAGCATACCGGGTGCGGGCTATTCAGGTCGAGACGGATTCGCGCCTTTCGGGAAAGGGGGTCGCATCCCCGTCTCATGCCCCAATCGCTACGCCGTCAGCATGACCGCACAGGCGCCCAAGCCCGCATAGTCGGAAGGGTTGCAGCTCAGGACGATGACCTGCAGCCCGCGCGCCGCGCCGAGATCCAACATCCCCTGCATCGTGTTGACGCGGTCAGGGTCGGAGTAGGCGAATGCATCGTCGAAAACGACAGGCAATGAACCGTCGTGGTCGGCGGCCAGCAACTCGGCGATCGCGAGGCGCACCGCAGCCGCGACCTGCTCGCGGGTTCCCCCGCTCAGGCTGTCGAACGGCTGGGCGCTTCCTTGGGCCGAACGCACAAGCTCGATGCGCGTGAAGGCGTTGTCCTCAAAGGCCACGACAGCCCGTGCCTCCGGCCCGAACAGCCGTTTCAAATAGTCGCCGATCTTCTCCGCCAGCGGATGGGAGAACCGGTCGGCCAACGCGCGCTGCTCCTGCTGGAACAGCGCGTCGATCAGCGCGATGGCCTGCGCTTTGCGGGTGACGGCCGACACATGCTCCTCGGCCGAAGCCCGCTTGGCCTCAGCTTGCGCCAGTGCCGCATGGGGATCTTCCGTGCCGTCCGACCGGAGCGCGGCCTGACTGACTGCCCGTCGCGTCTCGGCATCCTGGCGCTCCTGATCCTTCGCCGTCATCGCCCGCTGCAACCGGCCGCAGGCCTGGGTCAACTGTTCGGGCTGCAAAGCGGCCAGCGCCGCCCGGGTCTTGCCCAGCGCTTCTTCAGCGCGCGCTTTCGCCTGCCGAGCCGCCGCCAGCCGCTGCACACGAACCGCATCCTCGCCATGACTGTCCACCAGCATTCTCAACTGCGCCTCGACCCCCGTCAGTTTCTGAGTGTCCTTCGCAATGTCAGCCTGAAGCGTCATCAATTGCGCCGCCAGGCCTTTCTGTTCGGCCGACAAAGCGTCCCGCGCAGCTTTGGCCTCAACCTCAACGGCTTCAACGTCGTGAAGCGCTTTGTCTTCGCGGCGAAGACGGGCTTTCGCTTCCGTCAGAGACGCGGGCCGCTCACCGCAGCCCACCTGCGCCATGCGACGGGCGACCTCGGCCTCAGCGGCGTCAAGTTCCGCCTTCGCTTCGCCGCACGCCGCCGCCAACCCATCCGCGTCCAGCGCCGAAACCGCCGCCTCCGCCGCCGCTCTCTTGCGCTCCAATTCCGTCCGCCGGGCCAACACCTCCGCTGCGGCGGCAACCGACGTCAAACCCAGCTTATCCAAGGACCGTCGCAAACGCGTCTGCGCTTCACGCACCTCCACGCGCGCCTTTGTCAGACTGTCGCCGCCGCCCGGGTAGATCTTCAAGCTGAGGGCGTCGCCAACTCTGACCTCCGTCGGCTCTACAATTCTCTGGCGCCCGCCGACGCTCAGCTCATCGCTGCCGACCCGCACAAGGTCTTGGGCCGCGACAAGCTCAACTTCGGCGGCCATGGCGTTCAGCGCCGCTTGGGCCTGCGCCTGCTTGCTTTCCAAGTGCTGTAAATCGGTGAAGGCCCTCGGGGCGATGGCCACGAGCCTCGACAACTCCGCCTGATATCCGGCGATTTCCTTTTCGAGCGCCTGAACGCGCTCCAAACGCTTTCTCAACTCCGCTTCACGGGACTGTTTCTCGAACCGTCCCACCCAAGAGCCGGCCAGTTCCTTCCCCAGCCGAGCGGAACGGGTGGCCGTCTGGGCCTCCTCATACTGGCCCTCCGCTTCGCCCCCCCGTTCGCGGCTGAGTTCTAGCGCTTGAGCAAGGCACTGCGCCTTGTCTCGTTTGGGAGCCAAAGACGCCTGTAACCGGTCGACAGAATCCCTCAGCCCCCGAATGTTGTTTTCAGCGGATTCCAAAGACTCCACTGTGTCGGCTTCGCCCTTAACTTCCCGCGCCTGCCGCTCTTCTGCCCTGCCCAACTCTTCGGCCTGCGCCAGCTTCTCGTCGGCCTGAGCCCGCTGCCCGGACAAGTTCTCAAGGTCGACCGACGCACGCCGGACCGTCGCCACGGCCTCCTCAAACTCCCGAACGGTCTGCTCCACGCTTGCCAAGCGCTCTGAGGCCGCGGCATGTTCCGCGCGCGCCTGTTCCGCTTCCGCTTGCGCGCGGGCCAAGTCCGATCCCGTCCTGGCGCTTCCGGCCCGGACAAAAATCCGTTCTTTGGCTTCCGCAAAGCAAGCCGCCACCCGCGCATCGCTCTCGGACTGCATGGCGACCGCGCCGCCCGCCTGCTGGAGCTGCCGGAGCAACTCGGTCTGCTGACCGTCCGCCGACTCGGCCGGGTCGCGCCCGCTCATCCCCTGCCACACCCACAGGTGCGCCCACTGCCCGCCGACGCGCTCCAAAACGCCGCGTCCGCCCCCCACCTCCGCCACGCCGAGCAGCCCATGCAACCGCCCCTCGGCCTCCTCGCCCTGCCATGTGCCGCCGCCGCTCTGCGTCAGATGCGTCGTGCCGCTCGCGCCGCTGAAACGCTTCTTGACCAGGTATTCGGCGCCTTGGGCGACGAAACGGACTTCGACCTCGGGGTGGCCGTTATGAAGCGTCGACACCATGCTCTTTTGGGCTTCGCCCGTCACCGTAGCCTTCAGGAACAGCCCGCGGTGCACGGCCTCGATCAGCGTGCTCTTGCCGGTCTCGTTCGCGCCGCCGACCAGGGTGCGCGACGGATCGAAGTCTACCGTCAGCTCCCGATGGATCCGGTAATTGCGCACAGTGGCTGAAATCAGTTTCATGTCCGGGCCTCCCGTGTGCAGGCCGCATGGAGTTCCCGCAACGCGATCCGGGCGACCTGCGCCTCTTCGCTGTCTCCGGCCGCCCGCTCCACGAGTTGACGCGCCACGCTGGCAATCAGGGGGTCGCCGCTGCGCGCGGTCAACGCCTGCAGCTCGGCCTCCGTCGGCGCGATCAGCGTCCCGTTCGCGAGCTTCATCCTCAGCAGGCGCGCACCCAGCGACTCCAGTCGTTCTTCCAGCCGGTTCGCCGCCTCGATGCCGAGCGACCCCGTGAGCGACAGACGGAGCAGGTCTTCATTCGCCCGCGCCCCCAGCAATCCTGTCAGACGCTCCTGCAGGGTGTCGAGCGATGCGTCCCCCGCGAAATCGAAGGCCAGTTCGCTCCATCTCAACCGGGATGTCGCGACCCGCGCCACCTGCGGCACCGCGCCCCGCCGCGCCTCGACGACCAAGACATTGCCGGGATCATGCTCCCCGCCTTTCGGGAAACGATCCAGTTCCGGCGTGCCGGCATACCAGGCTTTCGCGTCCACCTGCTTGCTCCCATGCCAGTCGCCCAGCGCGATGTAGTCGATCTCAGCGACGGGAAGGCGCGACAGGTCCAGCAGGTTGCCGGCAGACGCGTCCTCCTCGTCATCCGCCCACTGACCTGAAAACGTCTGCGTGCTGCCGTGGGCCAGCACGATGCGCGGCTTGTCGGGTGAAAGACCTGCGAACGCCTCCGGCGTGCGCAGCCAGTCTGTGGGGTCGGCCATCACCGCGCGCCTGAGCAGCGGACAGGGCAGGATCACCGCCGCGTCCAGTTCGACCGGCGCGGCCTCCAGCAGCACGCGCAGATTCGGGGCCAGGGCCTCACGTTCGCGCTGAAAGAACGCCTGCTCCCACACGCATCCCGGTCCCCCGTGGTCGTGATTGCCGGGAATCGCGAGCACCGGCACGCCGATCTGGCCGATCGCGCTGCATGCCGCCGAGACGGTCGCCTTATCCGCGCTCGGCGAGTCAAAGAGGTCGCCCGCGACCAGCACAAACGCCGCGCCGTGCTCCTGCGCGACGCCGCCGATGCGCTTGACCGCCTCGATCCGCTCCTGCTGCACCAGCGACCGCTTGTGCGCGTCCCCGATGCCCGCGAACGGTTTCCCGGTCTGCCAGTCGGCTGTGTGGATAAAAGTCATGGCACTCTCAAATTCTCCGGTCACAACTCCCCCTTGAAGGCTCGATCGAGGATCGAGGGCATGAGGGCATCGAGTTCGGCGGCGGTCTCGGCGTGCAGGCTCTTGAGCGAGGACACTTCGGTCAGCAGAGCGTTGAACCACTTCTGATTTTTCAGCGGCGGAATGGGAACCTGAATGCGGGCTAAAGCCTGGATGCCCAGAGTGCGGTTTCGGCCGGCACCGCCCGGCGACGCGGCCCTGATGAAGTCCAACCCCTCGTCGGTCAGGAAGTAAAAACAGAGGAAAGATGATGTGGCTTGGTCCTGCACCGGAACACATGACATGTACCGGTGTGAGCCGATCCGGCCTGCGTCATTTGGCTGGGCAACGGCTATGGCTCCTTCCCAGGCAAAGACGTTGCTGAACAGTAGGTCGCCCGGCTCAATGCTGAAGACGCGCTTGGTGCCTAGATCGAAACCGCTGAGTGCCGGCTTATGGAACGTGCCCTTTCCGAAAGACCGGATTCCCAACTCTGGATACGTGATGTCTGTCTCAACGTGAACTGGCCGTCGAACCAGCGGTGCCACATCCCCCATGTGACGGCGGGGGGCATTCCTTGCAACTCTCCAGAACGCACCGATCAGCATACGTCGCAAATCAGCTTCTTCCTGCTCACGCAACGCACGGGCCTCCGCGATCTGCGCCGCCAGACCCTCGATCCTGGCCACGATGCGCCGCTGCTCGGCGATGGGCGGGAGGGGGATTTCAACTTCAAGGAACTTGTCCTCTTTGAGCCTGACGCGGTTGGTTGTGCCTTCGCTACCTTTCGCGCACCGCTCGACAAAACCTTGGGTCTTGCTCAACCACCCCAGGTATTCGGGGTGCATACGATCAGAAGCCACATCAAAAAGAGGGAAGTCGTTGGTCACAAGTGCACCGTCGAGAGACTCGGGCACCAGCCCCATGGCTCCGTTGCGGGCATCGATTCGCGATGCGATGAATTGGCCCCGTCGTGCGATGAACCTGCGGCCGTTGACGGACGCGCCCATGATTCGGCCCCGCTGGACAACGCCGTTACCCCAAAGCCTGACAGTGATTTCACTGTACTCTTGGCCAGGTTCCGGTGTGACCGTTTCGGCTGATCTGCGCAGCACCTCGCCGAGCTTCACTTTTTTCCATTCACCGTTCATCGTTTTCCGTTTTCCAGCATCCGGCGCTGTGCGCTCGAGGTGCGTATTTTCTTGCCCCGCAAGAACAAGTTGAATAATAGAGCAGTTGGATCAGGGCATTCCCACACTTAGTCTCCCACACTTAATCGTCTACGCTTAGTCCAAATCCTTGGTCGTTGCTCCACAAACAGTTACCGACTACGAGAAACGATTAAGTGTGACAGACTAAGTGTAGGGACTAAGTGTGACTGACTAAGTGCGGGGGCTAAGTGTGGCAGACTAAGTGTGTAATTACGAGTCATGGGAAACGACCTTTGCGAGCGAGGTGAGCATGGTCGCGATACAGTGCAACATTTCGCGACCGTCTTCGATTTGGGAAAGCCCCAAAGAGCTATTGGCCGTTGCCAGATCGATGAGTGCCCCCGAGTGGACAGTCGCCCTATATGCGATACCAAGAAACTTCGCGTGATCGGCTCCGCTGAATCGGCCGTTGCCTTCTGCCAAATTGAGAACAATCGAGGTCGTCGACGTATCAAGTTTGGAGAGCAGATCTGCGCTGCACGAGAACGCCGTGGACAGGCTTTCCACCCAACATGTGAGTCGGAGCGCCGTTTGATACACTTCCAAGTCCTCATGACTGAATAGGCGGTCCTTTTCGGTACGATACAAGTCATGTTCTTCGCAAACCCTGTTGGCCGTTGTCTTCCGCATGGCAATGAGCATGCTGACAATTTCCGACAGCAGGCGCTTGCCGGGATAGACGTCGGTATCCGCCAAGAGTCTCTTCGCGACAAGCACATCCAGGCATGCGGCACATT
>JAQUEX010000071.1:7544-14469 GCA_028684935.1 Kiritimatiellia bacterium
TTGGCCGTTGTCTTCCGCATGGCAATGAGCATGCTGACAATTTCCGACAGCAGGCGCTTGCCGGGATAGACGTCGGTATCCGCCAAGAGTCTCTTCGCGACAAGCACATCCAGGCATGCGGCACATTCAAGCGCAGACCCGTTGGCGTCTCCCAAGCGGACAATCCGTTCATTGGGTGCCCATGAGTTGCTCGCGTGAGCAATATTGACGAGAATGCTTTCCGCACCGCGATACAGATGGTCACACGCGGCAACCCGCCGGGGCACGCGACCCAACAGCTCGCCACGCATTGCCGCGAAGTCCATCCCCTTCCGGTATACGGTCAGTTTCTCATGTCCAAAAATCGGTGCCATTCTAAGACTTCCAATCTCCCCTACACTTAGTCCCCTACACTTAGTCTCCTACACTTAGTCTCCTACACTTAGTCCCCTACACTTAACACTTAGTCTCTCACACTTAGTCATTCCCCGCTACCCCCGGCACCCCTTCTCCAGCAGCTTCTGGATATTCCCCATGATCTCGGCGATACGCTTTTCTTTTTCAATAATCCCGGCGGCGATCTGCTCAGGCGGCAGGCGCGTCACGTCCGCCTTCGCATTTGGGTTTTTGCGGTCGAGGTTGCATCCGTTCTCCAGCAGCTCTTTAGCGGAGACTTTCCATGCCTGCGCCGTGGCCTTGCGCTTGGCCCACCACTTGAGGCAGGGCGCGAACTCCTCGAACTGCATGGGCGCGGTCTTGGTGTAGTTCTTGCGTCCCTCGGGCAACGGGTGCTCGTAGTACCAGACCTCCTGGGTGGGTCCGCCGCGGTCGAAGAAAAGGATGTTGGTGGGGATGCCGGTGTAGGGCGCGAACGCGCCGTTGGGCAGGCGCACGACGGTGTGCAGGTTGAACTCCTTGAGCATCCGCTCCTTGATGCGGGCGCAGACGCCGTCGCCGAAGAGCGTGCCGTTGGGAACGACTACCGCTGCGCGAGCGCAGCGGCCCTCACCCCCGCCCCCTCTCCCAGAGGGCGAGGGGTGGCACCGCAGCTTGCGCATGATGAGCTGGAGGAACAGCAGCGCGGTCTCGGCCGTGCGCATGTCCTCGGGGAAGTTGCCCTGGACGCCCTTCTCCTCCTCGCCGCCGAAGGGCGGGTTGGTCAGGATCACGTCGACGCGGTCGCGCTCGCCGATCTCCGTGAGCTTGTGCCGGAGCGCGTTGCCGGGGTCGATCTGCGGCGCGTCCAGGCCGTGCAGCAGCAGGTTCATCTGGCACAGCAGGTACGGCAGCGGCTTGGCCTCGCAGCCCGTGACCGAGCGCTCCTGCAGGGCCTTGCGGTCGGCCACGGTCTTGACCTGCTTCTCCAGATGGGTGAAGGCCTCGACCAGGAAGCCGCCGGTGCCGCAGGCGGGATCGAGCACGGTCTCGCCGAGTCTGGGGCCCACGGCCTCGACGATGAAGCGCACGACGGCGCGGGGCGTATAGAACTCGCCGGAGTCGCCGGCGGCATCGCGCATTTCCCGGAGCATGGACTCGTACAGAGAGCCCAGCGTGTGCAATTCATCGCTGGCAGTGAAGTGGATGGCGGCGACCTTGTTGACGATGTCGCGCAGCAGGTAGCCGCTGCGCATGCGGTTGTCCACGCCCTTGAACACGGTCGCGACCACGTCGCGGCGGTCGTCGCCGCCCTCGCCCGTGAGCCCGCGCAGGTATTTGAAGAGGCCGGGGCCGCGGCTGCCGTCCGGGCGTACGCACTCGTCGTTGTTGATGAACGCCAGAAGCTCGTCACCGGTCACGCCCTTGCTGTCGGCGGCCCAGTCGCGCCAGCGGTACGGCGCTTCGACGGCGGGGCGGAAGCGCTTGCCTGCGAGCTTGGCCTCGTCCTGGCGCTGGATCTCCAGATCGTCAAGGAACTTCAGGAACATGACCCAGGTCAGCAGCGGCAGGCGGTCGAGGTCGCCGCTCAGGCCCTTGTCCTTGCGCATGATGTCGCGGGCACTCTTGAGCAGCGCGCCGAGGGATTGGGATGTGGTAGCGAGGGCGGATACTGTCTTCGTGCGGGGCATGTAAATCCTCTATTGAAGTTCGCGGAGAATCTCGTCGAGAGTTGGACACGTTTCGCGGCTCTTGAGCAAAAGCTCTATCGGGAAATGCTTTGCGTAAGCAGCCGGTTCGGTCCTGTGCCTTTCCGCCACATACGTGTCGTAAAGAAGGCGTTTGCAAGCCTCGGTCGACGTGTGTTTGGAACGGCGCTTGTGCGAGATGATCTGCAACAGGAGACCTTCCAGGCACGGTGTCGCCCGTGCATACACCATCCGGGTCTTGCCGATGTTTCTGGCAAGGGTTGAAGGCCAGGGCCTGTCGGTGTCCATCAGCACGACGCAAACGTTGTAAGCGCGCTGTGCCAAGAGTTTCTTAGTCGAGTGTAAAACGATATCAGGTGACCCTCCGTGGGCGTTTTCCACATGTGCGGAGAATGAGCCGGAGCGTGTCTGCATCAAACCAACGAGGTGTTTCAAGAAAGCCCATTCGCACGGCCCTTCTCCGACCAAGAGAACGGTCTTCTTGCAACGGCAGAAAGGTCTGGATGGCGTAGTGGACATGGCCTAAATTTTCGGTACAGCCCCGAACGCCCCGGACATGTACTTTGCGTACAGGTCTACGTCACGGCGAACGCCTTTGATTTCGTCAAGCCGACAGGCATGGCTCCGGCACAGGTCGTCTTTCTCGACGAGCAGCACTTGGGTCTTGTCGAGCTTGCGCAACACCTCGATCGAATGCGTGCTGAAAAACAACTGAGCGTTATGCGGGTTGGTCTCTGGATCGAGAAAGAGGTCGAGGATCGGAGTGATCATCTGCGGGTGCAGGTTCACCTCGAACTCGTCGATGACGGCCACACCGCCCGTTTGCAGGACGGGCAGCAGCAGGTGAAGCAAAACAAATGAATTCTGTGTGCCGCTGGACTCGGATAGCAGCGGCAGCTTGTAGGTCTTGTTGCTGACGCGATGGACGCCATAGGGCACATAGGCCACGTCCACTTCCTTGCTGTCGGCCGTCGGGACCCTCCGCTTCTCGATTTCGATGCCCGAGAGTCCCAGATCCAACTTGCCTGCGAGGAGGCGCTCCGCCATATCCTTGTAGTCGGGGTGCTGATGGTAATATGCCGCCGCGTCAAAAACACGTTCCACATCGGGGATGTAATGCGTCCGACGTCCCATGCGATCCACATTCGAGCGGAAGCTTGCCAGAAAAGAGAAGACCGGCTCGAGGGCCTTGTTCTCCACTTGTCGCAGGACCGACAAGAGCGAGCAGTTGTCGCGAACTAATTTTTGAACAACATCGACATCGAAGCCGAGGTTCTGCTCACGGATCACGGTTGCCTTGACGTCAGTGTCCCGTTCGCGCTTGAACAGGTAACCGAAGTGCCGTCCGGTCATCCGTTCCAACCGTTCGAGAATCACCCGGTTCTCTTTGATTTCAAGCACATAACGGTAGACACCGCTTTCCAGTTCGAACGTCAGACGGAAAGCCAGTCCATCCGATGCCTCCCCCGTGAACATAAATTCGTCTACAGGGATCTTGTCCTTGGGATCCAGCATGCGGAAGGACGACAGCATGAACCAGCGAAGGAAGGCGAGTCCTTTTAGGAGGTTGGTTTTTCCGCTGGCGTTTGGCCCGATAACCGTCAGCACTTTACTGACCCGCTGGCCCGATGGCGTATCTGCGAAAAGCGTGTTGTCCGGCGCGTGCTCGCCCACGCAAAACGAGACTGTCGCCTCATCCGCGAACGAATAGAAATTGCGCACACTGAATTCGTGAAGCATGAGAACTCCTTGTCACAGCGTCAAAAAAACCGTAACACGATGAAATATACAACTATCCAACGCAAGACTCAACGGAAATCTGTTAAAACCCAATTTCTATGCCACATATAGCAGGCATTGGAGTTGTGAAACGGCATATCTCAATTCTTCCGCACCGCCAAACGCCCCAATGATCTCACCGACGGTGCCGTGGCGTGACAGCGGCGGTATGCGCAACACGTCCGGCAGCACGAACTGGGCGTCGCCGTGCTCGGCGTATTTCTCAAGCAGCTCCTCCAGCACCTGCCGGGCCTCGGGCGCGTAGCTTGCGAAGAAGTCGGGGCGGGATTGTTTCAGGCGCTGGGCTCGTTCGCGGCGGGTGCGCAGCGGCGCGTTGTAGGCCAGGTGGCAGAGCAGGTCGAAGGGGTCGGCCTCGGGCTGGCCAGCGGCGGCGGCGAGTTCCTCGAAGCTGATGCCGCGCTCTTCAAGGAGCCGGATCAGTTCGGAGCGTTTGGCGGGATCCGACCAGCGTGCCCGCAGCTCCGGTGTCGAGGGGCATAGCGAGCGCACCTTGTCGGCGGCGTAGTCGGTGTAGCGCACCACGCGGAGCTGCCGGCCGTCGGCGTCCAGCTCGTAAACCAGGTGCGCGGCGATCGCTACCTGCCCGCCGTCGTAATAGTACTTGCGGCGTTCCTCGGGCGGGGGCTCGACAATGCCGGGCGGGTAGTCGATCAGCACATCGTCGCCGTCCCCGTCGTCTTCCGACGATTCGTGAATCGCGTCATCGTCCGTCCAGCCCTCCTGCAGTTCCTCCTCGGTGAGCATGGCCGGCTCGCCGTCGAACTCGGGGTCGGCGAAAAGGCGCGTGGCGGAACCGGTGTAGTCGATGATGTTGAACCAGAGCTTGCCGTAGTCGTCGCGCACGCGGGTGCCGCGCCCGATGATCTGCTTGAACTCGCTCATGCTGCCGACGACGCGGGCGATGACGATGTTCTTGCAGGTCGGGGCGTCGACGCCGGTGGTCAGGAGCTGGGACGTGGTGAGAATAGTCGGCGTCAGGGTGTCCACGTCCTGGAAGCGGCCGAGGTGACCCCTGCCGATGTCGCCTTCGTCGGACGTGACGCGGCAGACGTAGTCGGGGTGCTGTTTGACGAGGTCGCTGTTGAGGTTGCCGAGCGCGGCCCTCATTTCCGAGGCGTGCTCCTGATCCACGCAGAAGACGATGGTCTTTGCGAACCGGTCCGTCTTTTTGAGGAACTGCGTGAGGTGGCGGGCGATGGTTTCGGTGCGCGCCCGCAACGCGACCACACGCTCGAAGTCGCGGGTCTGGTACTCGTCATCGGGGATCGGGCGGCCGTAGCGGTCCAGTTCGTCCTTGCTCGGGCGCCAGCCCGCCGCGTCCCATTCCGTGACCACGCGGTGCACGCGGTAAGGGGCGAGAAATCCGTCGTCGATACCCTGCCCGAGGCTGTACTCGTACAGGGGGTTGCCGAAATAGAGATAGGTGTCGCGGTTGTCGTCGCGCAGCGGCGTCGCGGTCATGCCGAGTTGCACGGCGGGCTCGAAGTGCTTAAGGATCACGCGCCACGAGCTGTCGTCGCGGGAGCTGCCCCGGTGGCACTCGTCGACGATGATGAGGTCGAAGAAATCCTGGGGGAACTGGCGGAACAAACCTTCCCTGCGTTCATCCTCCGCCATGGCCTGATAAATGCCGAAGTACATCTCCCGGCTGTGGACGACCTTGCCGGACTCGATCTTGTTGCGGGCGTCGCCGAAGGCGGCGAAGATGCCGTCCTTGGGCTGGTCGATGAGGATGTTGCGGTCGGCAAGGTACAGGATGCGGGGACGGCGGTGAGCGCCTGCCAGGTTCCAGCGGGCGTTCCAGAGCTTCCAGCAGATCTGGAAGGCGACAAGGGTCTTGCCCGTGCCCGTGGCCATGGTGAGCAGCAGTCGCTTGCGCTGGCCCTGCAGCACGGCCTCGACGGTGCGGTTGATGGCGATCTGCTGATAGTAGCGGGCCTGTCGGCCTGATGCCGTTTCCGACGGCGTGAGCAGACCCTCGGCGGTCTTGGGCTCGGTGATGCCGCGGCCAGCCTGGTAGCGTCGCCACAGCTCCTGCGGCGAAGGATAGGAGGTGAGGATACGGGTCTGCCCCGTGAAGGAGTCGAACTCGACGATCTCGGGGCCGTTGGTGGCGTAGGCGAACATCAGCCCCAGCATCTCCGCGTAGAGCTTGGCCTGCTGCATGCCGTCATGCACGGATTTGTAAGCGGCCTTGGCCTCGACAACGGCAAGGCAGAAGTCGCGCCGGTAGAAGAGCAGGTAGTCGGCGCGCTTGGGCGGCTTGCGCACGAAGCGCTGCCCCACGGGGATGATGCGTCCGTCGGTGATTGAACGCTGCTCGGCGATGGAGCACGGCTCCGCATCCCAGCCCGCCGCCTGTAGCAGGGGGACAACGTATTTTCGGCAGGTATCGGCTTCTGTCGGCATTGTTCGCCAGCGTCAAAGATTGCGGTTTGTTTTCGTATCCGTGATTCGCGGGTTTGTCATGGCCTGAGACATGTATGGCTCAAGGGTCGCGACATGCTCAGATTACATGTTTGCACCGTACCACCGCAGACGGGGGAGTGCCAGCGCAAAAACCAGCCGCGGCAAGTGTGCATAGTCCGGAGCCTCGATCAGGATGCGCGGCTCCAGCACCGGCTGCTCGTCCTTGCCGATCCACGTCAGTTCCAGTTTCTGTTTCTTGGTCATGTCAGAACCGTCCTTAAATCTTCACCACGAAGGACACGAAGACCACGAAGGTAATTGTGTATTGGATCAACATCCCCTTCGTGAACTTCGTGCTCTTCGTGGTGAAACTTTCATACTTTTCTCAGCGTGTCAGCTCCGCGCCTTAGCCACATACCTCGTCCGCCGCTCCTTGACGCTGAAGCCGATCGGCTTGCGCTTGGGCTCGGGCTCTGCCATCAGTTCGTTAAGCGCCTCAAACACCACGCGGAACTGTCCGTCATATTTGGCTTCCAGCTCGGCCAGCTTCTCGGCCAGCTTGGCATGGCTGTCCAGCATCTGCCGCAGTTTGACGAACGTCCGCATGATCGCGATGTTGACGTCGATGGCCCGTTTGCTGTTCAGCACGGTCG
>JAQUEX010000336.1 GCA_028684935.1 Kiritimatiellia bacterium
TGGCGATGGCGCTGGTGGACGCGGCGACGATCGTGATCGGCACGCCGACGGTGCATGTCGGGCCGCACCCCAGCGTGTTCAACGCCACGCACCTCGCCAACGCGCTGCGCCCGAAGCTCAAGTACGCGGGCATCATCGGCTCGTACGGCTGGGGCACCAAGGCCGTTGAACAGCTTGCGGGGCTGATTCCCAACCTCAAGGTCGAGGTGCTCGGCACCGTGATGTGCAAGGGCCTGCCGAAAGCCGGAGATTTCGCCGCGCTGGATGCGCTCGCCGACGCGATCCGCGACAAACATGCAGCCTTGTAACGGGCATTGCCCGTACGGGAGAACGCGATGGGAAGCAGGGAACGGTTGCTCGCTGTTTCGGTCTGCCTGATGGCCGCGTTCGCGCGGTGCGAGCGGCCGAACCTGCTCATCATTCTCACCGATGACCAAGGCTATGCCGACGTCGCGGCGTTCGGCGGCACGGATGTCCGCACCCCCCACATCGACCGTCTGGCCCGGGAGGGGATGCTCTTCCCGAACATGCGGTCGACCTGCACGGTCTGTTCCCCGTCGCGCGCGGCGCTGCTGACGGGCTGTTACCCGGACCGGGCGGGCGTGCCGGGCGTGATCCGCACGCAGCCGGAGCAGTCCTGGGGCTATTTCAACCCCTCCCTGCCCACGCTTGCGGATTGTCTGAAGCAGGCCGGATACCGCACCGCGCTCATCGGCAAATGGCACCTGGGGTTGGCGTCGCCCAATCTGCCGGGCGAGCGCGGCTTCGAGTTTTTTCACGGATTTCTCGGCGACATGATGGACAGTTACACCACGCATCTGCGTCATGGCCGCAACTACATGCGGCGCAACACGCAGGAGATATCGCCCGAAGGCCATGCGACGGATCTCTTCACGAGTTGGGCGTGTGACTATCTCGCCGAGCAGGCCGCGTCGTCGCGGCCGTTCTTTCTCTATCTCGCGTACAACGCGCCGCACTTCCCGGTCGAGCCGCCTGCCGAGTGGCTGGCGCGGGTCAAGGCGCGCGATCCGGCGCTCGCCGAAACGCGGGCGAAAAATGTGGCGTTTGTTGAGCATCTCGACGCGGGTATCGGCCGCGTGCTGGATACGCTGGAGGCCACCGGCCTCGCGCGGAACACGGTGGTGGCGTTCGCGTCCGATAACGGCGGATCGCTGCCGCACGGCCAGCGCAACGATCCCTGGCGCGACGGCAAGCAGAGTCATTACGACGGCGGGCTGCGCGTGCCGTTTCTGCTGAGGTGGCCGGGTGTGGTCCGCGCCGGATCGCGGTGCCCGTATGCCGGCCAGACCTTTGACCTGTTTCCGACATTCCTCGAGGCGGCCGGCGCGCCGTTGCCGCCGGGACTGGATGCCGTCAGCCTGCTGCCGCTTCTCAACGGCGGGACGCTCCCCGCAGACCGCGATCTTTACTTCGTGCGGCGAGAGGGCGGCGCGGCGTACGGCGGAAAGAGTTATGAGGCGTTGATCCGCGGCGGATGGAAGCTGCTGCAGAATGACCCATTTTCGCCGTACGAACTGTACAACCTGCGCGACGACCCGCAGGAGCGGAACAACCGCGCGCAAGCGGATAAAAAAATACTGGCCGAGTTGTCCGCCGCGTTGCGCGCGCGGATCCAGCGCGGGGGCGCGGTGCCGTGGCAGCCGCCCGGGAAACCCTAACGCGGAAGGAGCAGGGGTATGACGAACCGAATCTTGAGCGCTGCGCTGGTGCTGGCGGCGGGTGCGGCGGCCGCCGCGCAGAAGCCCAATCTGATCTTCGTTTTGGCGGACGATCTCGGGTATGGCGAGCTGGGCTGTTACGGCCAGCAGGTGATCCAAACGCCCCGGCTTGACCGCATGGCGGCCGAGGGCGTGCGGTTTACCCGTTTCTATGCCGGCGCCACCGTCTGCGCGCCGTCGCGCAGCGTGCTGATGACCGGCCGGCATCACGGCCGCACGCGCGTGCGCGGCAACGCCGGCAAGAACAACATGCAGGCCCAGGCGCTGCGCGCGGAGGACGTGACCGTCGCCGAGGTGTTGAAGGGGGCGGGCTACGCGACCGCGCTGATCGGCAAGTGGGGGCTTGGGGACGCGGGCGCGGCGGAGAGCGGGTTGCCGCGGCGGCAGGGGTTCGACACCTTTTTCGGCTATCTCAACCAGCGCCATGCCCACAATCACTATCCGGATTTCCTGTGGCGCGACGAGACGCGCGTCGCGCTGCCCAACGTCGTGACTGGGGTGGGCGGCGACGGCGCGGGATATGCCACGGAAGCGAAGGTTTATGCCGACGACCTGTTCGCCGACGAAGCGCTGGCGTTCGTGCGCGCGCACCGCGAAACCCCGTTCTTTCTTTTCTGGAGCATGGTGGTGCCGCACGCCAACAACGAGCGGGCCGGCGCGCTGAAGGATGGCGCGGAGGTGCCGGATTACGGGCCGTACGCGCAGAAGGCGTGGCCGGAGCCCGACAAGGGACACGCCGCGATGATCTCGCGCATGGACGGGTACGTGGGGCGGCTGCTGGACGAACTGCGCCGGCTCGGGATCGCCGAGCGCACGCTGGTGATCTTCACAAGCGACAACGGCCCGCACAGCGAGAGCCGGCACGACCTGAAACGCTTTAATCCGTCCGGCCCCTACACGGGCATCAAACGCAGCCTGACCGACGGCGGCATCCGCGTGCCGTGCATCGCCTGGTGGCCGGGCACGGTCGCGCCCGGCCGCGACAGCGCGCACACAGGCTATTTCGGAGACTGGATGGCGACCGCCGCAGAACTGGCCGGCGCGACCGTGCCGCCCGGGTGCGACAGCATCAGCTTCGCGCCGACCTTGCGCGCGACGGGTCACCAGCCCGCGCACGAGTTCCTGTACTGGGAGTTTCACGAGCGCGGCTTCCATCAGGCGACGCTCTGGCAGGGGCGCTGGAAAGGCATCCGCAAAGGTCCGCCCGGTTCGCCGCTGGCGCTGTACGACCAGCAGGCCGACGTGGCGGAGACCAACAATGTGGCGGCGCGGTATCCGGAGATCGCGGCACGGCTGGCCGACTATCTGAATGGCGCCCGCTCCGAGTCGGCCGACTGGGTGCCGGCGTGGCAGCAGAAGAAAGTCCAATGATCCGTCACCGTGTACGGGAGAAAACATGAAGCGATACGTGGCAGGCTTAGGGATGGCGGTGTGGGCCGCGTGTGCGGGCGGCGCTGAGGCGCGACGGCCGAATGTGCTGTTTATTCTGACCGATGACCAGCGCTGGGATGCGTTGAGCCTGGCCGGCAACCGTCATCTGAAAACCCCCAACATCGACCGGATCGGACGCGAGGGGGTCTATTTCCGCAATGCCTTCTGCACCACCTCGCTCTGCTCGCCGAGCCGCGCGAGCATCCTGAGCGGGCTGTACGCCCACCGGCACGGCGTGATCGACAACTTCACCGAGTATCCG
>JAQUEX010000337.1 GCA_028684935.1 Kiritimatiellia bacterium
GCGCGCGCGGCGCGCAGCGCATGCGCTGCGGACTCCTTCTCCTGTTCCAGCCGCGCAAGGTCAGGGCGCCGCATGAAGGCGAGGTCGGCGAGCGCGGCGGCGTCCAGTCGCTCGGCCGCCGGTGTCCGGTTCTGCGCGCGCGGCCTGAGGCGGAGCCCTTCAGCCGGCACGCCGGCGAGCACGGCGATGCGCCGCATGAGCTGCTGCCGCGCCATCCGTTTGCCGAAAATCTCGGAGCGCTGCGAGGCCAGTTTCGTCTCGGCGCGGATCAGGTCGAGCGGACTGGTCACACCGGCTTCGGCCTGTTCGCGGCGCAGGTCGCGCAGCTTCTCGCGGATCTCGGCCATCCGCTCCAGCAATTCGACCTCCTCGCGCAGCAGTTCCGCCTCCAGGCAGAGCATCTTGACTTCACAGAAGATCGCGTAAGCCTCCTCCTCGGACGCTTTTTCAAGCGCGCGCGCTGCGGCTTCGCCGCTTTTGCGCAGCCAGCGGTTCACAAAGGGATTGGCCGTGTAGAACCGCAGCCCGATCTGGTTCGCGTCGAACGAGCGGTCATCCCATTCGCTGTAACGTTTGAACGGCCGTTGCGGCGTGTCCACCTCTTCTGGAAAGGTCCGCATGCCGGCCCGTCCCGGCGTGTCGTTGTCCTGGTCGCTCCAGCCGTGTCCCAGGCGGAGCTGGGGATTGCGCCAGCCGGTGTCGACCGCCGTCTTGCTGCGTTCCGCCTGCGCGTCCAGCAGCAGGGCGCGGGCCTCGCCGCAGTGGGCCGCAGCCATGCGGGCCAGGGTGTCCCAGTCGTAGCCCTCGGCCGGCGGATCTGCCGGCACCGGTGCCGGTACAGGTGCCGCCGTGTCCGTCTGCGATCTGGGCTCGGATGGGGCGCGCGCCTGCTCATCGACCGTGGAACAGCCGGCCGCAGCCAGAACGATCAGCCCGGCTGCACAGCATGTGGCCACGCGCCATACTCGCCTCATCACCATGGTGTTCCCGTCTCTACCTTGAGCGTTGAAAGTTGAGCGTTGAGCGTTGAAAGTTGTCTTCCTCGTTCATTCGCAATGCAGCCGTGTGCCCCGTTCTGCCTGATGACCGCTTAGCGTGCGTTCACAGCGTTGCCGGTCGGGTTCCAGAAAAAAAACAGATGCGCTTGACCCCCTCCAGCCAGGTCTCGCGGCGGCCCGACTCCAGGGTCACGGTCTCTCCGGGGACCAAGCCGTTGTTCTCGTTCAGGACGCGCATGCGCACGCGCCGGCCGCGCAGCGGGAAGCGCGGCACCGGATTGAAGGGGTCCAACAGATCCATCACCTCGGGCTCGATCATCTCGACCTGCGCCTTCAGTGACGCGCGCTGGCCGGCCATCGCGCGCGTGACGGCCAGCGTGTCGCCCACCTTCAGGTTCTGGAGCTGGCGCTGCGTCAGCATCCCGGTGATGTAGAGTGCGCTTGAGGCGGCCACGCGCACCACGGGCTCGCCGCCCGCCACCACGTCGCCGGGCTGGCGCAGGATACGCGACACCACGCCGGAGCGCGAGGCGCGAAGCACAGAGGGATCATTGGCGGCGGCCTTGCGGCAGGTCTCCACCGCCTGGCGCATGGTAGCCAGGATGGGGTCGGAATCGGTCCCCTTTACTGCCGTTTCAGCCAGCAGCGCCTTGACTTCGTTCAGGTCTTCGACGGCGCGCGCGTGCTGCTTTTCCAGGGCGGTCATCAGGGTCGCGTACTCGGCGACCGTGGTGGCGAGCGCCTCGGCGGCAGGGCGCAGGCGCGACAGCTCGGTTTCGCTCACCAGCCGCCGGTCGACAAGAGGCTGCAGACGTTTGATCTCGGCCTGCAGGCCGGCCAGTTCGGCCGCGTCGCGGACGCGGTTCATCCGCTCGGTCTCGAGCGCGATCTCCGCCTCGCGCACGGCTTGGCGGCAGCGGCGCTCGGAATCCTGCAGGTTTTGCCGGTGCCGGGCGATGTCCTGCTCGTAGCGCAGCAGATCCTGCTCGTAGTTCTTGAGGCGCGCCTCGTTCATGGCCAGATCCAGCGCGCGGTCGGCAGGGTCCAGGCGCACCAGCACGTCGCCGGCCTTCACGGATTGCCCGGGATGAACGTCGATCGACAGGATGCGCACGGTGTCGACGGGACCCACGGTCTCGGCCTCGCTTTCGACCATGCCGTTAAAACGATACGCTTCGGGATCCTGTGTCTGGAACCAGAGAAAGAAGGGGATCAAGCCCATCACCACCAGCAGAAAGCAAATCCGCATCAGGCGTTTCACCGCCAGCCTGAACGGCAGCCGCATGGATCGTCGCGTATATGAGGTCGTCATACTGATTCACCGTCCTTACAGTTCCACCGTCGTGCGCTGAAGCAACAGCACGGGGTCCGAAAAACCGCTCGCATTCCTGAAGGCAGAGACGAGATCCTGCTGGTAAGCCGGGTCCAGCAGCCGCACCTGATACGAAAACTCCATGGTGTCGCCCTGTTCCGCGTCGCGCATGCCGAGCAGATAAAACGAGGCGCAGAAGCGTTTGAGAATGTCCTGCGCGGCCTGTTCGGCCTGCGCGTCGCGGACGGGCATGGTGAAGCGCAGCAAGCCCTCGTAGTCGCGGCGCGAGGCGAACGGCGCCCAGTGCAGCAGCAACGCCGCGGCGCAGATCAGGAGGGTCCCGATCACCGCGACCAGCGCCATGCCGGCGCCGCAGGCGATGCCGACGCCGAGGCAGGCGAACAGGAACATGGCGTCGCGCGGGTCGCGCACCGGCGTGCGGAAGCGGATGATCGCCAGCGTGCCCAGAATGCCCATGCCGCGCGCGAGGTTGTTGCCGACTGCCATGATCAGCATGCAGGTCACCATGCTGCCCAGCACCATGGTGTGGATATACGAACGGGAGTAGGTGAAGCCGCGGAACGTGAACTGGTAGACAGCCGCGAAGAGGGTGGCCAGCAAGAAGCTCAGCACCATCGCGCCGGCCACCAGCGCCGGATTCAGCGGCTCTTGCGTCCCGAAGAACAGGGTCATGTAATCGTTCACGTTCACGGTCTGCGTCGCTCCTTCACAGGTTCACCAAAGCTTCTTCGGTTTCGGCATTCGTTCCGGGGTAACCCGTGAAAACCCCCTCGCGCCAGATTGCGGTCGAATACTTACAGTTGCCGCTCTTGTGCAGTTCGAAGCGCTCCACCAGGTCCATCACCCAAACCGGCGTGTAGGAGAGCGACTTCACCTCCATCACCACGCCCGAATAAGGCAGCCCAAATCCCTGCGCTTCGGCCGAATCCATGCCACGCCAAAGGCCGCTGCGCCCGAAGTCGGTCCATGAGTCGGTCACTTGATACTGCAGGTTGCGGTCAAACGTCACCCTGGCGTACTGGTCGACTGTTCCTACGTAGGACTCGCGAATGTAGCGCACCAAGGCCTTGGGCTCGGCCCCGATCTCCCACGCCA
>JAQUEX010000338.1 GCA_028684935.1 Kiritimatiellia bacterium
GCGGGGCGCATCGTGATCCACCCGTTCCTGGACGGGCGCGACACGCCGCCGCGCAGCACGCTGGAGTACATCGCGCGCCTGCAGCAGGAGATGGACGCGGTCGGCAACTGCGTCATCGGCACGCTTCAGGGTCGGTATTACGCCATGGACCGTTCCAAGAATTATGGGCTCACCGATATCGCGTACGCGTGCATCGTTGGCGCGGAAGGCCGCGCGGCGGCGGGTGCCGTCGAGGCGGTTCAGGAGTCGTATGACAACGATCAGACCCCGGACAAAACGCCGATGGTGGATGAGTATATCCCGCCGTACGTCATCGCCGGTTACGCGGGCATGAAAGACGGCGATTCGGTGATGCACGTCAACTACCGGCAGGACCGCGCGATCCAGTTGACGCAGGCGTTCGTCTGCGACGATTACAAGGGCGCGCGCAAGGCTCGGCCTCGCATCACCTATCTGGGATTCACCCGCTACTGGGACGAGTTCACCGATTACCTGCTGGGTGCCATGGGCGGGGACGGCGGGATGGACAACCTGCTGGGCGAGGTGATCGCGAAGGCGGGCTTGCGCCAGCTCCGGATCGCGGAGACGCAGAAGTTCCGCCACGTGACCAGCTTCTTCAACGGCAAATCGACCCAGCCGTACGCGGGCGAGGACCAGGTGGATGTGCCGAGCCGCTTTGATCCGGCCACCTTTGCGAGCCACCCTGAAATGGAGGCCTGCAACGTGACCGAGGCGCTGTTGAGCCGCCTGCAGGACAATCCCTACGCTTTTGTCGCGGTGAACTATGCCAACTGCGACATGGTCGGTCACACGGGCGATCCGGAGGCGGCGCGCCAGGCGGTCGAGGTGGTGGACGCCTGTATCGGCAAGCTGCTGCCGCGCCTGTTCGAACTGGATGCGCACATCCTGATCACGGCGGACCACGGCAATGCCGAGCAGATGAAAGATTATGCGACCGGCATGGTGAAGACCAGTCACACGCTCAATGAAGTCGAGTGCTTTTATGTCGCGAAGGATGCGGTCGGAGTGAAGCTTGTCCCGTCCGGTAAGCTGAGTGATGTCGCGCCGACGGTGTTGGCATTGTTGGGATTAACCATCCCGAGGGAGATGACGGCGGTCAGCCTCATCGCGGGCTGTCCGGATTGGAAATAGCCGGGGCGGCGGAACGCCTGAAAGCAGGGGTTGCTGCCGCATTGATGCTTGCACTGTGAACCGCCTAACGGGGAAAAGGGGGAGAAGACGTGGTTAGACGGAGGATGTTTGCCTTGTGGCTTGCCTGTTTCGGGCTGGTCGCGGCACAGGCGTGGGCGGTGATCCAATTCGATAACCGGTATTACAGTCCGCGCAATCGCGAGCGGTCGGTGCGCAAGGCGACATCGCTGATCATTCTGCATACCACGGAGGCGCCCTCGCGCAGCGCGTTGCGGAAGTTGAGCGACCTCGGCGAATGCCACTACTGCATCGATGAAGGCGGCCGCGTCTACCGCATTGTCGACCATCGTCGCGAGGCCTACCACGCCGGACGCAGCATGTGGAACGGGCGTGCCAATGTGGATGAGTTTTCGGTCGGCATTGAAATGTGCGGGTATCACAACAAACCGCTGTCCGCCGCACAATACCGGTCGCTGGCGGATTTGATCGGCGAACTCAAGCACATCTACAAGATCCCCGACCACAACGTGATTTCGCACGCGCATGTCGCGTATGGCGCTCCGAACAAATGGCACAAGCGAAGCCACCGGGGGCGCAAACGTTGCGGCATGATGTTTGCGTTGCCGTCCGTGCGCAACCGGCTGAACCTGAAGTCGCGACCGGCCTCCGATCCGGATGTCAAAGCGCGCAGGTTGGTTGTCGGGGATGCCTACCTTGCGCAAGTCCTTTATAGCAGGGGGCCTGCGGTTGTGGCAGCAGGGCCTGCCGCAATCGCCAAGCCGGATGACAACGTGATCGTCAAGGGCCGTAGCGCGTGGGATGTCGCCCGGGATGCGTATAACGATAAGACGACGCTCTACACCTTTCCGGACGGCTCCAAGAAGTTCGGCAACCAGATTGCAGACTTTAAGCAGTTGCCGGTCGGCACGCGGATCACGGTGCGCGCCGATGTGCGGGAGAACCGGCTGGAGACCTATCAAGTCATTGGCGTCAACGGCAAAGCACAGGATATCGCAGGGGATGAGGTCAGGCGCTTCACGACGCTCTATGTCCGCCCGGACGGCAAGTACGTTCGAGGCAGCCAACTCAGCCCTGAAGAGGTTCTGAAACTGCCCTACGGCACCAAGGTGCTGGTGGGCTATTCGGTGGGCGGGCCGATTGCGCCGAACCGCTTGGCGACCGCGATCTGCGGCAACCGGTGGCGGTCGCCGGACACGTTCTTCCTGATTGAAGGCGTGCTGGTGCCGGGCAACAAAGTCGACGACGCCAAGATTCCGGTCGGCACGATGGTTTTCTTCAAGAGTTGACCGTCCCGCATTCAGCCAGCCGTCGCAGGACGGCGTCATAAACGGCCTGCGGCTCCGCCATGCGTCCTTTACCGGAGGTGCCGCACGCCAGGTCGCCGGTGCCGGCGTCGACAAACGTCGCGCCGCGCGCTCCGAGCAGGCTCATGTTCGCCCGTGTGGCGGGATGATCCCACATGCCGGTATTCATGGCCGGCGCGATCACGAGCGGCGCGCGTGCCGCCAGCGCGGTCGAGGTCAGGATATCATCCGCCAGCCCGTGCGCCAACTTGGCGATCACGTTGGCCGTGCAGGGGGCGACAACCAGCGCCTCCGCGCGCTCGGCCAGTGAAATATGCCCGGGCACCCACTCCTCGGGGGCATCGAACAAGCCGGCGGATACCGGGTTGCGCGAGAGCGTCCGAAAGGTCAGCGGCGATACAAACCGCGTGGCCGCGTCGGTCATGAGCACATGCACGGTATGCCCGCTTTTGACAAACAGACGCGTCAGTTCACACGCCTTGTAGGCGGCGATCGATCCGGTGACTCCTAGCAGGATGGTGGACATGTTGCCTCCGGCGGTCAGATCAGTTCGGCTTTGGTGTTGATGATGTCGCACAGGCGGCGAAACGCGACGTCCAGGTCGTCATTGGTGACGCGGAACATGTATTCGCCGGCCCGTGCCATCTCTTTTTCGGCATTGCGGAGCCGTTTTGCGATCACCTCGCTGGAGTCGGTCGCACGGCTTTCCAACCTGTCCTTCAAATCCGCGATCGAGGGCGGCGAGATGAAGATGTCGATGAAACCCTTCCTCAGTGGATCACCGGCCGGAAGGTTGCGCACCGTGTCGCGAATCTGTCCGGCGCCTTCGACGTCGATGTCGAGCAGCATGCATTGGCCTTCGCGCAGCACGTCATAAACGGGCTGTTTGAGCGTGCCGTAATAGTTGTCGTGGACCAAGGCGTGCTCAAGAAATGCGCC